>NZ_CAKVAM010000004.1 GCF_934725225.1 uncultured Treponema sp. | reverse complement strand
CAAAAGAATCAGCCGGGAGCTCCACGACAGCGTCGCGCAGAATTTGCGGTATGTTTCTCTTCTTGCGGAAAATATTTCTGACAGAGGCACGGCGGCTAAGATTATTGAAACGCAAAACCAGAACATTGAGGAAATCAGAAGTCTCTGCTACAACCTGACTCCGCCGAGCATTACAAAAGACAATCTGCTTTCTTTGGTGAATGTCTTTGCAAAGAAGATTTTCGGAGACGCTTTCCAGTTCCGTCTGATTGCGGAAAACGGTGTTGACTTTTCCTGCTTGAATGGCGACGGGCTCTTGAATGTTTACCGGATTGTGCAGGAAGCTCTGCAGAATATAAAAAATCACGCGGGCGCGAACGAAGTCACTGTGTTTTTTAAGAGAAGCGCACCGGCCGCCGGGCCTGCCGAAAACGCCGGACAAAAAGCGGCATTGAAAAAGGCATTTCCGGCGTGGGCGATGGCCGCAAAAAATCCAGGGAGCCATTTTAAAATCATAATTTCCGACGACGGCTGCGGAATGGACGGGGAGCTTGTAAAAGAGATAAACTGTGCCGTTTTTGAGAAGTCCAAGGAATCCCATTTTGGAGTCCGCAATATCTGCGAGAGGGCAAGGCTTCTAAATGGAAAAGTGACGTTCTCTTCCGCGCCGGATTTTGGAACGCAGATAACGGTGGAGGTGTGAAAAATGGCGAAAACATTTTACATTGTTGACGACCACGAGCTTTTGCGCATCGGCACGATTTCCTACATCGAAAAAAAATCTGGCTGGGTTTGCAAAGGTAATGCCGGCGAGCCTGAACAGGCGCTTTCTGAGCTTTCGCTTTTGTCGGGCGGAAACACGCTTCCTGACCTTGTGATTTCCGACCTTAATTTTTCTGGCGACGACGCGGGCTTTGACTTTATCGCAGAGCTTCACTCGCTTTATCCGGAACTAAAAATCATAGTGTACTCAATGTTCTTTTCGGCAGGAATGGTCCAGACTGCAATTCAAAACGGAGCTTCGGGCTATGTTTCAAAAAACGCGCCGTCGGACGAGCTCATAGAATGCATGGACAACGCTTTCAGCGGAAGAACTTTTGTACAAAAAGAATTGCGGGAAAATCTTGTAGAATTCAATTCGTTTACAGACGCGCTTACGCAAAGAGAAAAGCAGGTGATGGCCTTGATTCTGCAAAATTTCTCCAACACGCAGATTGCCGAAAAACTGCAGATAAGACAGCGCGCCGTAGAGAATTATATCTCAAGCATCTACGAAAAAACCGGCATCAACGACAAAAAGGAATTTGTCAGGCGGTTTGGAAAATAACAGGAAAAATGGAAATCAAAGACGGCGTGTTCTATCTTGATATACATGATTCCCCAGCTACAGTTGACGTAAATGATGAAAATCTTGACAAATATGGAAAACAATAGTCCTGCGGTTTAATCCGGTTTATAAAGGCTTCCTGCTTTTTGCGGGAAGCTTTTTTTATGGTCTGCATAGTTGTAATGAGAGAGTGCCAGAAAATCATCTTATGCGTGGTTTTATTGCTTGACAAAATAGAATATACATTGTATATACTGAATATATGGAGGCACATTATGCAGACTGTAGTTCAGAAATGGGGGAATAGCCTCGGTTTTAGAATTCCTTCCCTTTGGGCAAAAGACAACAATGTAAGAAGCGGCAGTAAAATTGAAGTGATTGTTGAAAAAGGAAAAATGGTTATTCTTCCTCAGAAAAAATCACTTGATGATATGTTGGCTATGGTAACGCCAGAGAACATTCATTCAGAAGTTTCAACAGGCAATGCTGTAGGAAAAGAAGAATGGTAAAATCAAAATATGTTCCTGAAAAGGGCGACTTGGTCTGGCTGGATTTTGATCCGCAGACTGGACACGAGCAAAAAGGTCGCCGCCCCGCAGTTTGCGTTTCCCAGAAAAAATACAATCAGAAAATAGGACTTGCCTTGTTCTGCCCTGTTACAAGCCGTATAAAAGGCTATCCCTTTGAAATCGTGCTGGAAAATCATTCTATCACCGGCTGCATTTTAAGCGACCAGGTAAAGAATCTTGACTGGACTCAGAGAAACTGTGATTTTATAGAAAAGGCAACAGAGGAAGAAATAAATTCTGTCGTTGATAATATAAAGCTGATGATTGAATAAATCCTTTTTGTGCTCTGAAAATATACCCAGTTTGTTGTAGATACTGATTTAGGGAGGAAAATTATTATGAACTATAAGCTTGAAAAGAATGAATTAGAACAAATTGAATCTTATTTAAAAAATGAAAAAATAATTGGAATAAAAGATATATTTAATAAACATACAATTTTTGCTTTAATTTTTGCTATAGCAATGATTGTTATAGCGATTTTTGTAAAGAACACTGAGTGTTTTATTGCTAAACTTATTTATCCAATAGTATTGTTGGCTGGATATGTTTATATTATTGTAGGATTTGTTAAAATTTCAAAACTTACTGCTAATGAAAACAGAAATTCATACAAAACTGTTGTTTCTTCGTTTTTTGATGAAACCTGCAGAAATGAAAAATTCTATAATGAATGTTTTAAACCTTTATATGAGAAGGATAGAAAATGTTTCAATGATTTTAATGAATTTTTTGAACAGGTTATTTCTGAAAAAAATAAAAATAACGAAAGAATTTTTAGAGGAGTCCAAGTTACCGGACCTCTTGCTTGTATATATTTACTTTTTGAAGCTTTGTCAAAATTGAAAACAAATGGATTGCACTCTGAATATGAAATTATGACTTTTTTGCTTCCGTCTGTATTCTACATATTTTCTGTTATTGAGCAAAAAAAGTTAAATAGATTGCAGATAATAAAGAAAATGATTGATGATTCTTTAAAGAAATATAATTCAGAGAATTAAAAATTAGTAGGAACATTGAAATATTCCATTCTGGTGTTTTGAAATGCCGATTGTATGGAAAAATTGATTTTATTGCAGCTTCATTTTTCAGCACACGTTCCCAGCTATCTTCTCCGTAATCGTTAGCACAATTTCCTGATCGCGCTTTGAAAGCCTTGAAAAATCCCTTATAAGAATATTGAGTTTTGCGAGATTTTCCTTGTTTTGCGTGCCTGTCGGATTCTGGTTCTGCAAGGAATTATTCTCTCCGGTAACAAGATATTCGACCGAAACATTTAGAGTCCGCGCGATTTTAACCGCAATGTCTGCGGGCGGAATCACCTGCTGTGCGCTCAGGTAGCAGTCCAGAGTGGGCTTTGGAATTCCGGTTGCAACAGCAAGTTCCTTAACCTTTATGTCCTGATAATCAAGCTCTTCCCTCAGATTTTCCCTAAAAGTTTTTGGCATGGCCTTATATTAATAACATTTTACGATTGTCATGAGAGAGTATAAACACTTGAAAAACCTCTCTTAAAATCCCCTTGACCATAATAAAAAATCTTCGTATATTAAAAATCAGTTCCGTAGTAGAACTTGCGGCTAGTGCGAAGATTTTTATCATACCATGTCAAAATATAATGACTGCCTGTGGGCATCAGGTTTATTGTTGCTGAAGGTACTAGCGAATAAACAGATACAATAAAAAGGAAGGAATTGAGCAATTTGGTGTAGAAATTGAAAAACGATGTGAAGCGGTAAAAAATAATGACCAACAACAATCACAAAATCTTCCTAACAGATAAATTCGGCAGGCATGACAGAACAGCAGAAATTGAAAGCATCTCATTTGACGAAGCGAAAAATTAAAATGATAAAATCGTGTATAAAATTGATTTTGATATGCTGAGACAGGATTTTCTGAAGCATAACTTTTTGATGTTGAAATTGATTGCTTTTGATTTCAAGAGATTTTTATTGAAAATTTAAGAAAATTATGACATCATATGTTTAATGATTAAAAGTTACAAGCAATATTATTGTCAAAATGAGTAAAGACGCAGATATTTTAATGAAGTTTGTCGTGGTTGCAATAACTAACTGTAAAGTTGCCAACAAAGCATATTAGAAAATCAATGCAATTCTGATAAATAGGAAGTGGCTTATGGAAAATTACAAACGAAATAGCAAAATGAGTAAAGAGTTTGCAAAGCCAATAGAACTCAAAAATGAACAAGTTTTATAAGTTCCTTTTGACAATTAGTTCTACTCTTTGGTTTTTGGCTATTTGGGGGATTTGTTTTTTCTTAAATCCTCTTCCTAAAAATTTTTCCAAAATAGAAATTAAAAGTTGGTGTATATGTATTCTTATTCTGATAATCCCATTTTTATTTGCTTTTTTCTTGAAGTTATTTACTAAATTTTTTTCATTGGAAGAAATTAGAAATATTCAATCTTGTACACTTGCAGACAATGAGTTTTTGCCAATTTATTTGGGATATTTTTTTGTTGCTCTTGGAATAAATAGTTGGCGAGTTTTAATTTTTGTTTACTGTTTAATACTGATATTTACATTTGTTTCAAATTCTCAGTATTTTAATCCTGCATACTTGATACTTGGATATCATACCTATCATGCAGAAACAGAGCAGGGAACACAGCTCATTCTGTTAATTAAAGGAAAGCTTATAAGAAATAAAGACGAAATAATAAATCTCTCTTTTTATAGATTAAACGATACAACATACATTTCTAGAAAATAAAGAGGTCTGAAAATGAGTAAAACTGTAATATGTAAGACAAAAGAGAATTACAAGAAACTTTTTGAAGATAAAGACTCTCTTTATCCTTTAATAAGTAATTTAAAATCAATTGAAGAAAATAGTTTTGATTTTGATAATCGAACGAATCTTGATGATTTTGAATGGTATAAATTAGAAAACTTTGCTAGTAAAGATTATGCAACTAAAGAAATAAAGGTAAAATCTTCAGGTGCAGATTATGATATGGCATCTCACTCAGATGCTGCCGGAATTGAATATATTTTTGAGTTATCAGATGATATTCTGTTCTTTCAAAAAGTAACTCGAAATGCATTTGTGAAAAAAAGAAGTTTTATTACATTGGGAGAGAGATTTAAGAAATGCCAGAATATTTCTCTATTTCAAGTAAATGCATATCCTGATGCAATTTATGACAGGAGAAAAGATATTTTGTATTTTAGAAAATTATTTTCAATAACTAAAATATTTAATGGAATAAATGAAATATACAGAGAAGCAACAGATGCAGAAGTACAGTCTTTTCTTACAGAAAAGGATTTTGTTTTATCAGATGGTTTTTCAGTTGATAAAGTAAAGATTCCTAATCGAAAAAAAATTGCTCTGGTACAAGATACTTTTTCAAAAATGTCAAAACAAGAAAAAAAGGATATGTTTGTTTATATAAAAGATTATTATCCAAATTTAAAATTAAATAATGGAAAGGCTCAGATTTCTAATGAAGATGATTTGAAGAATATATTATATGGCTTAGAAGAACGATTCTATACAACTCAAATTTCAAAAGAAAAAAGAATTGCAAATTCAATTACTGCAGCAGGAAAAAAGGACAAAAATAAAACATAGAAGCTAAAAAGAACGATGGCATAACTGTAGAAATGTAGCAATGTTCTAGTAAACAAAAATTACTAGTGGATGCAAAATACATAGATGAGTATATTCAAAAAAAGTTTTACATAAAATGATGAGTGTCAGAAATAGCTAGATGGCAATAAGTATTGAAAAGAACCTTTGGCTCGAATCCATGACATTCGTTCTTCTGAAAAAAGTGATGTGTCATTGTGTTTTTGATTTGTATGTAATGAGAGTTTTTACTATAACCCAAAAATCATCAAAATCCACCGCTTTTTTTATTATTCGGGGAATCCACTAGCTGTATCTATCTGGCGATTTGTCAAAGTTTGATAGCTCTGGGAATGTAAATAAATAAAATAATATGTCCTACTATGAAAGTCTAAATCATATGGTACTGCAATTCGTAGAATATATAAATGAATATCTGAAAATTTTATAGCAAAAAAAGTGTGAAGGAAGAAATATTACAATGAACTACCGCAAATAAAATTTTTTAGACAGTTCCCCTTTTTAATTCCCCAAAAACTCTGTCAGAATTTCTTTTACAAAGCAATAGCGTCTTGCATAACTGTTGTCAACGTGCAGCAAATCGAAGCCGTGATTTTTGCAAATCTGTTTTTTCTTTTCGTCTCTTGCGATTACATTCGGATTGTTGTGATGTTCTGGGCCGTCAAGCTCTATTGCAAGAACTGCATCTTTTCTGTTTCGGAATCCTTTTTTATAAATCACAAAATCCAGGCTTCCTTTGTAGAAAAAATCGCTGTCGCTTGGATTTTTTTCAAACAGGTGTGAAAGCTGAACTTCCCGCTCTACTGAAAATTTTCCGTCAGATTCTATCAATGTTGAAATTGCGTGATTTAATGTTGTCAGGAAGGTGTTTTCAGTTTCGGTGCTGTAAGGCTTTATTCCCAGCGCTCTAGAAGAAGATTCTCTCGGCGTGATTTTATATTCGCCGTTCTTTTTTACATATTCTGCCAGCTCGTATAAATCATCGGCATCATCATTTTTGTGAAGCCTTTTTAGTTCTTCAGTATTTGAAAAAATTACAAATTTGTCTTTTGCCCGCGAAACTGCAACGTTCAATAGCTCCCGGTTATTTTTAAGCCAGTCGTAAGTTTTTGAATAAGTGCGGTTTGTAAGCGCAAGTGAAAACAGAATCTCATCTTTTTCATCACCCTGAAACGCGTGGACTGTTCCGCAGCTTGCCTTGTTTTCCAAATGATTTTCCCTTAATTTGTAATCAATCAAATCTTTTTGATTCTTAAACGGAGTGATGATTCCTATTTTCTTATCCGGATGATTTTTTACATACTGCACAATTTTTTCAGCTTCATCCAAAGATGTGTTTTTCTCGGCGGAATAGTTTTCCCGGACTTCGCAAAAGACAAGCGGCTTTTCTTTTGCAATTTCAGATTTTATACTTAGCTGATTGTTATAATATTTTTTATTGCTGAACTCTATGATTTCCTTTGCGCATCTATAATGATTATGTAAAAGAATTTCCTGGCTCACAGAATCGCTGGCAAGATATGCTTTGTAAATTGAATTTTTTATGTAATCATAATTTTCATTCACCTTGTATTTTGCTTTCAGTTCCTCGTTGATATTTTTATCCAATGTAATTACAGGATTCAGCTGCTGAGGATCTCCAACAAGCATAAGATTTTTTCCGCGGATAATCGGAACAAGCGAAACTGCTGTATTGCACTGACTTGCCTCGTCAATGATTGTCATATCAAAATAAGTCTGCGGACCGCCAATTTTCTGCGTTGAAATGCAAGTTGAACAAAAAACTGGAAATACTTTTTGCATTTTAAAAATGTTTTCAGACACAGAAAAGTATTTGTTGAATTCTGTGGCCTGTTTTTCTTTGTTTTTGATATTCAAAATCTCAATAAAATCTTTGTAATCGTCTTCAAAAAGCCGTTTCAGAAATTTAACTGAAGTAAAATTTATAAACTGCATCAGTTTTTCGTGGTCAAAATCCAAAAGGCTGAGAGCATCTTCGTCAGTGATGTTTCCAATTTCTTCAAGGCGTTTTTTGATTTTTGAATATTGCTGCCCCTCAAGATTCATCCGAAGGTTCATATTCTCGCTTTTTGAAAGCATTTCTTCAATTAATTCTTTTCGTTCAGCCAAGTCAAGCTGTTCTTCGTGTTTCTGCAAAAGCTCTGTAAGTTTTTTCGTCCGCTCAATTTGGTTTTCTTTATTTTGCTGTAAAACTGCGTCAAATGATTTTAGGGATTTTATTTGAAAAAGCAGCCTTTTAATGTATAGACATGTTTCTTGAATCCGCTCGTTACTGCCAATTCGCAGAATCGGAAATGGAATTTTGTAATTCTTATATTTTAAGTTTGTCAATTTTTCAAAGACACCGTCAATCGGATGGTTGTTGTATGAAGAAAAAAGAACAGTTTTTGAATTAAAAAATGCTGTAATAATCGTGCTGATTATGGTTGTAGTTTTTCCTGTTCCAGGCGGTCCTTGAATGTATGCGACAGGAAAATTCATTGCAGTGTGAATTGCAAGCAGCTGGTCAAGATTTACATTTTTGTTTATCAAAGCCAGTGGATAAACTTCGTTATTCTGTTTTATCGAATGAAGCTCGCCAAAAAAAGCCTGAATCGGAACAGTAACATTGTTCTGGGAATACATATTTACGATTGCTTCGTATTCTTTTTCAAGGTCGATATTTAAATCCCGCTGCAGGCAAAGAAAATAAGGCATGTCGTCAACTGCGCAGTCTTTTTTGTTTTTTATGTTTTGCATTACAATGTCTTTTATTGTTTCTGCATTCTTTTCAAAATTCTCAAGCAAGGATAAGTCTTCATTGTCGATAAAATTTAAAATGCTCAGTTTTTTGCCGTTTTTGTCAGTGCTTTTTTCCATGCAGAATTCCGAGCAGATTTTGATTTTTTTCCCTGCAATTAAAACTCGCCTTTCAACATCAAAGCGTACTTCCCGATAAGCCAAAACATAAAGTCCTTTTTGAGTGTGAATGCTCAGCTCGTTCAGGGCAATTTGAATTGTGCTGTTAATATTTTTTTCTTCTTTTATTTCTGCGGATTTTTTAAAGCTGTTTACGAACATTTTAAATTGCTCGTCATCCAAATTGTAAATCCTGTTTTTCAGTTTTGAAGAATCAAGCCGATTTATAAGCTCGTACTTTGTGTTGAGTTTTGGAATGTCGGCAAGCTTGTTGCAGTCAGAAAGATAATTCAGAGTTTTTAAGTTTGCAATTTCAGAAAAAATCTCTTTATATTTCTGCGGATAAAGTTCAATGTCTTCTATTAAATTTTTGTTGGTTTGAAAATAAGTGCCTTCCATTATCCGAGTGCAAAGAATGTTTTCAATAAATAAAAAAAGGTTTTTTGTTGTAAAGCTGCCAAGATGAAGTCCCGTTGCTTCAAGGCTTTTTTTCCCTAGATTTATGTTTCTAATTGCAATCCAATATTTAGTGCATTCTTCACTTTTGTTTTTATATTCAATATAAATCCAGCATCCTTCATGAACAGAACGGAAAATATCTTTACAAATAGAGTCCATAAAATAATTCTAAAACTAGAATGTATTTTTGTGAAGATTCTTTTATAAGCGGATGTATTTTGTGGATTTTATCAAAGATTTTTTTTATCAATTGTATATTTTGAATAAACTGTATTATGAAAAGCAAAAGTCAAAAATTTATCAAAAATATATTTTTACAGGATTTCCGGCTTGAGGAGATTTGAACTGGAAGTAAAACAGTGAACTAGCCCTTTTCCCGGCACAACCGAAACTTTCAGTCATGCCGGATTTTTTATTCCTGCTCAGTCCAGACAAAATCGCTCAAGTCGTAGCCTGCGTTCTGGGCAGTCTGAATGTAGTTTTCCTTGACGTCGGAAGGAATTGTTTTTGTTCGGCTCAAAATCCACAAAAGCTTTTTGTTTGCTCCTGCGACAAGCGCGTAGTTGTATTCTGAATCAAGCGCGATAATTTTGTAGTCGCTGTAAAACGGCCTAAAGAACGAGACTTTAAGGCTTCCCTCGTTTTTATTCCCGGCGAATTTCGCCTTTCCCACGGACTGCTTTTCTTTTTGTGCGGCGTAATCATAACCTGAATTTACGACCTTGACCGTGCCGTTTTTGTTCATCGAGTATTCGGCCGTAACGTTTTTCAGATTCTTTTCCCACTTGAAGTCAAAACGCCCGATTTCATACCATTTTCCAAGATACCGATCGAGCTCAAAATTCCGGACAGGCTCAAGGTTTGCATTGCTTTTTTCGGAGACTGACTGGGCTGAAAGACCTGCAATGCAGCTAAAAACGGCGGCCAAAGAAAAAATCTTTCTGATTCTGCTTTTCATACAAACCTCCATAAAAAATCAAAGAAAAAAATGCATGCAACCTACAAAGAAAATAATCATAAAAGAGGAGGATGGCAAGGAAAGAAGCGGAATGTTCAAGGATTTTTTTTGACCGCTTTGTTAAAACTTATGCAATTTGAGCAGCCAAGTATACAAATTACATAAGTTTTGATGTGTTTTCCCTAATCCAGATACTTGTCTAAATCCTGATATTTGATTACTGGCTTTACATTTCCTTCTTTCAATTCTCCCCAGCAGAAATCAAGGTAGCCTTTCTTTTTTAGCTCGCATAAATCCATTCCGTTGTATATAACGACCCAATTTCCTTTGTATTTTCCAATGATTGGATAGGAAGTTCATTTTTTCAGGATTGCTGTTAAAGTTGTTTATTCCCATTTCTGAGCTGTCTGAAACTTTTGTCCAGCCGGTGTCTTTTTGAAGATCGTTTACAAAAAAATCCAATCCGATAAGGTAAGACGGAATCTCGCCTTTTACATCTAGTTTGAATAAGGCAGCATTATTTTGTGTGAATCTGATGTACCAGTTTCCGCTTCCATTTGCTGTAGCCTTTGAATATTCCCATTTTCCAACCTTTCCAGACGAGCCTGTCCCAAAAATCATAAAAACTAAAATAAGTGCAACAAAGCCTATTCCAAGAATGCTTGCGATTTTTGTCTTAGCTGATTTTCCGTTGTCTGAAATCATGGCTTTTGTTTCTGATATGTTTGAGTCCTCGGAATTTTCAGAGCTGCTTTTTTCTGATGAGCTGACTGGCTTTAATATAATTGAATGGATTATTGCTATTATTCCCAATAAAAGACCGTATGCATACCAAGTCCAGAATTCCTTGCCTTTTTTTATTTATTAAAAGTCAAACTATATTTATTTGTTTTATCACTAAATTTATTAAAAAATAACTTTATGGATATAGAAGAGCAAGAAAGATATATATGCAGTCAATTGAAAAAGGAGAGGGAAAGAAATGGATTTTCTCAGCTGGAGCTATCCTATGAATCTGGCGTTTCCCAGAATATGATTACATATATTGAAACAGGAAAAAGGACTCCCACATTAAATACAATTTTAAAGCTTTGCAACGCTATGAATATAAGTCCTGCGGTTCTGTTTCCTCAAAGAATCGACAAAAATTCTGCGAAATCTACAATAATCAATCTTATTGAACAATTTATGTAAGAAGATCTTTTTAATATGCAGAAAATTGAAAAATCCGAAGAGTTTCTGTTTTAGAGTGTTTGAAAAAATGTTTTGACTGCGATTGGTTAATGTTTTTCGCTCGCAACTCCTTTTACCCTTCCAAATCTTTCATCAAAAGAAAATCCTTCAGCCTGATATGCTGCACTGTGCTTGTGGAAAAATCGTTCTCGTCGTTTGTAATCAGGATTTTTTTCCGGCTGTTGTCTGCGGCGGCGAACGGAGCGAATTCCCGCTCGTAGGTTGAATCTTCCGCAACGCTGTAGGCGACCTGCACAAGATATTCTTTGTTGTTTTTTGATGCCAGGAAGTCAATTTCTTTTCCGTCTATATTTAGAACATTCAGCGAGTAGCCCATAAAGACCAGCTCATTGTAGACGGTATTTTCAAGATTGTGTGTAAGGTCGAACCTTCCGTTTGTCTGCCTGATTGAGTTGAAAGCGACATCCTCATCGTAGAGTTTCGTGTAAAAGTCGAGGCGTTTTTTTGCCTTTGTGGAATACTGCGGAATTTTCCGGATGACGTAGGCTTCCTCCAGATAGTCAAGATATTTCATCACGGTGTTCACGGAACATTCGATTTTCTGCGACTTAAGATAATTGTGCACGGAGTTTGAACTGAAAATCCGGGCATTCGAGACAAGCACAAAGTCAACGAGCTTTGTGAAAATCTCTTCCTTGCGGATTTTATAGCGGTTTATTATGTCGTTAAGGACAATCGTCTGATCAAGGTCGTTCAGATAGCGCAGCATGGACTCTCTGTCTGGAAATTCAAAGCGTTTTGGAAAACCTCCGTAAATAAGATAGTCGTTTATGGAAACTTCTTTGCCAAGCTCCGCCGCATATTCCTGAATTTCCTTATAGACAAAAGGGCGGATTGTGAACGAGACATAGCGGCCGCTAAGCTCCTTTGTGAATTCCTTTGAGAGAAGCTTGGAATTTGAGCCGGTTATGAAAATCGACGTGTTTCCAAGTCGGAGCGACTTGCAGGCGAGATTCCAGTTTTTTACGGACTGAACTTCATCCAGAAAAATGTACCATTTCCCATCTGGTCTTGCTTTGATTTTTTCTTCTATATAATTAATCAATTCTTCATCATCCGTAATTTTTGAGGAGACAGAACGAAGCTCGAAGTTCAGATGGATTATCTTCTTTCCATGTGCCGCAAGCTCGTTTTTCACCTGCTCAAGGACAACCGACTTTCCGCACCGCCTGATTCCCGTGATTACCTTTATCAGGTCGCTTTCATAAAACGGCCTGATTTTTTCTATGTACCGCTCTCTGTTTATCATGCTTAAATCCTACTGAAAACTTTTACAAAAATCAATAAAGTTTTCACTGCTACTGAAAACTTTTGCGGAATTTGAAATAGTTTTCAGTAGGAAAATGGGATTGTCGGGAAAATCTTCGCATAAACTCGCCGAAGAAACAATAAGTTTTTAAGTCTAAAACTGAAAAACTTATTGTTTTTCTAAACTTTTTCAGTTAAAATCTGAAAATATGAAAGATGAAGTGGAACTTTTTAGACCGGTATTTATAGAAAATCTCAAGAAATTCAAGGATGAAAGCATTATAAAGATTCTTTGCGGTGTGCGCCGCTGCGGAAAGTCTACAATCCTGAGCACTTATAAAAAAGAGCTTTTGTCTATGGGTGTGAATCCGTGCAACGTAATCGAGAGGCTTTATTCTTCCATGGAATTTGATGAAAGTTATGACGCTTCTCAGATGAACGCGGACTTGCTTGCTGCAATTGAAAATGCTGATAAAAGTCAGAAAGTTTATCTTCTTTTGGATGAGGTTCAGGAAGTTGAAAACTGGGAAAAGTGCGTCAATTCTCTTTTTGAAAATCGGAACGTGGACATTTACGTTACCGGCTCGAACTCAAAACTGCTGTCCTCTGAAATTTCAACATTTCTTACCGGCCGTTTTGTTCTGATTCCAGTTTACACGCTTTCTTTTCTTGAATTTATGGAATTCAAGAAGACGTATTTTCCTGAATCAGCGGAAAGGACAAAGGATGAATATTTTGACATGTATTTAAAATCAGGCGGTTTTCCTTTTATTGCAAAAACGAATCACAGTCAGGAAGAAAACTATCAGATTATTGACGGAATTTATTCGACGGTTGTAACGCGCGATATTTCAAGACGGCACAATATCTCGAACTTGGAGATGTTCAACCGGGTTGTCAGATTTGTTCTTGAAAATCTGGGAAAGAATTTCAGCGCAAAGACAATTTTCGACTTTTTCAAAAGCCAGCACCGCTCAGTTTCAATTGAGACAATCTACAATTATATTGCCTGGCTTGAGGAAGCGTTCATAATCTACCGCTGCAACCGCTACGATATTCAAGGCAAGGAAATTTTGAAAACCCAGGAAAAATATTATCTTTCCGACATCGGATTCAAATACAGCCAGTTCGGTTATTCTCCAAAATCCGTGGCTTCGGTTCTTGAAAATATAGTTTATCTGGAGCTTTGCCGACGGGGTTTTTCAGTTTACATCGGAAAACTTTATGACAAGGAAATTGATTTTGTGGCAGTCAGGCATGGGCAAAAAATCTACGTTCAGGTGTGCAGAACTCTGCCGGAAGATTCGGACAGGGAAATCGGAAACCTCAAAGCAATAAAGGACAGCTTCCCGAAATACGTCGTTACAATGGATTCCTCCGTCTGCGGAATTGAGGACGGAATAAAAATTGTGCACATCAAGGATTTTTTGAGCGGAGAGTGGTGAAGGGGAAAAGACTTGAATTGAAAATTATCCTGCTGATTTTATAAGAAAAACTCCATAAATCATGCTATAATAATCTTGTAATCAGAAACTATGAAAAATCTTTTCTCCATAATTCCGGCAGATTTTTTTAAGCCTCTCGTCAGTAAATATAAAGACCAGTATGCTGACTGTCTTTTGGCGGTTTATAATTCGTACAAACTTGAATTGAGATTTCACCTGTTTTAAGAGATTTAATAACTGTTATATCTTGTTATTAAGTTCTCCGCAAACCCTTGAAAATACTGAATTTGTCGCAGGTGAGCTTTCCCTTATTGTTTCCCTTGTTTTATATCGTCCCACCAGTGTTTACGAACTCTGATAAGGGCAAATACAAGGGCAAAAAAATCTGATAACACATTATAACACAAAATGAAAATGACATGGTGAACTGATTGAAATGCTTCTGATTTTTGTAACTGATAATTGATTGAATGATAAGGAGATAGGATACGATGAGAACAATATTTGCAGAATACAATCCACAACGCAATAGTATTGATGTTTACACCTCTGCTGGCTATATGCTCCGCATTGACTGCTGGGAAGCAGAAAAAAAATTAAAGACTACACCCGGATCAGACTGTGCATTAAATGCACTTGCCATTGATGAACCGCTTGAATATGCACAATTATATTTGGATGGCACTATGCAGATGTGGGTTGATGCAGAAGATTCCCTTTATTTATAGTACTAAACTATCCCTCCGAGCCTGTCATAAAAACTGTGTAAATGGTATTCCTTAATTAAAGACAGGCACACGCCCCTCCAAAACTCAATCTGCTATAGATTGGAGCTTGGAGGGAATTTCTTTATTTAGAACATTTTTTAACCCACTGCAATATTTCAGCTTTATCAGGTATATGACGGAACAATTTTCCATTTTTCCAATTACATTCTTTTGAACATAACTTGTGCAAATGCAATCCTACACTTCCACGGATACTGCCACCCGAAGTAGAGAAAGGAATGATTGTTTTTCCTGAAAAATCATAGCTTTCAAGAAATGTTGCTATAATATTAGGTGCTTTCTCCCACCATATTGGATAACCTAAAAATATTACTGTATAATCCTGCATATTTTCTACAGGAAGTGCAATTTGTGGTCTGCTTGACTTGTCTTTCCATTCTTTATAGCATCTGCTGTTTTTATCATTCCAGTTAAGGTCGGCATCAGAATATGGTATAGCAGCCTCAATTTCATACAAGTCTGAATCCATAGACTTTGCAAGACTTTCAGCTACACGTTTTGTTGTTCCTGTAGCTGAAAAATATGCCACCAGACATTTTTCCATGCTGTTACGTCCTCCTTTTATTTTTCAATCTCAAGTTTTTCAATCCAATCATTTACATCATCGGAAGAAGTTCCTGCTGTAAAACGTTTTCCTTCTTTCCAGTTTCCTGTATCATTCTGGCTTTTAAGGAATTTCTCACTATCACCTATTCCAGATGATGCGGACGTACAAAATGGTATTACTGTCTTTCCCTCAAAATTATTCAGCTGGACAAAACTGTTTACTACCCAAGATGCATTTCCCCACCATATCGGATAACCAATGAATACAGTATCATAGGTGTCCCAATCATCTACGGTATTGTATTCCAGTTCCACATCCTGTAATTCTTTGGTATTGTATTCCTCATATATACGGCTTTTTTTGTTATTATAATTGAGATCATCATCCTCGTATGGATTCACAGGTTTTAGTTCAAACAAATCTCCTTCTGTACCCTTTGCAATTTTTTCAGCTACCGATTGAGTAGTCCCAGTAGATGAATAGTAAACAACAGTGTCTTCGTATTATCACCCTCATCTGTCCGCACAAAAGTTAATTTTAATGGCTGTAAAGTTTTTTTGAAATGACATATCCACCTGTGAGCCACAGCCAGTAAGCAACATAGTCACTACGTTAATGTCCAACTCAGTTTTTTCTTCTTTTCATATCATATTTTCCTTATCATTCATGTATTTTCCACTGGTTAGCACCGATTGCAGTTTCCAATACAGTAGGATCTTCTGCCTCTGTATAACCAAGATCAAGTCCGGCTATTTTTTCCATATCCTCATCGGTCAGTACAAAATCCCATACATTAAAGTTTTCTATGATACGCTCTTTTTTTACAGACTTTGGAATGACAGCAACACCTCTCTGGATATTCCAGCGGATTACCACCTGACTGACACTCTTTCCGTATTTTTCACCAATGGATTTTAATACTTCGTTGGAAAAGATATTGTATCTTCCATGAGCAAGCGGACTCCATGCTTCCGGCTGTACTTCAAAGTTATGCATATTTTCAATGGCTTCTTTCTGCTGATAAAATGGATGCATTTCCACCTGACATACCGCAGGCTTTATATTTACATTCATGCAAAGATCAGCAAGTCTTGCAGGATAAAAGTTACATACTCCGATTGCCCTGATTTTCCCCTGTGCATATAGTTCCTCCATAGCCCTCCATGAACCGTAATAATCACCGAATGGTACATGAACCAGATACATATCCAGATAATCAAGTCCAAGTCTTTTAAGGGAAAGTTCAAATGCCTTTTTCGTATTTTCATACCCTGCATCCTGTGCCCAGAACTTTGATGTCACAAAAATTTCTTCTCTCGGAACGCTACTTTTCCTTATCGCATTTCCAACAGCTTCTTCGTTAAAATAAACCGTTGCAGTATCGATCATCCGATATCCGGCTTCCAGTGCATTTAAGATAACCTGTTCTCCTGCAGCTCCATTTTCAATCTCCATAACTCCAAGTCCTAACTGCGGCATTTTTACGCCATTGTTCAAAGTAATATATTCCATAATAAAATGCTCCTTTATCTGATGAAATTAGTTTCTACCTGTTCTTCACGTTCCGGAAGCTGTACTCCATTTTTTCTTCCCGCTTCCTGACATTTCAGCATATATGCCATATTGTGTCCTAATGTACGCATTATTTGTAAACCTTCAATATCCTGCTTTACCTCATCCGGTGTATTTCCATGTACCATATTCCAGTACTGAGATGATACAACCGGCATCTGTGACATAGTAAAATACTTATTGAGCTGATCAAATGTAGCAGTTGTGCCGGCACGTCTTGCTGATACCACAGCCGCAGCTGGCTTCAGATAAAACGCATTTTTTCCTGTGCAAAGCTCTGTTATAAAAAGTCGGTCCATAAATGCACTCATAGCACCATTGGCAGAGGCATAATATACCGGTGAACCAAATACAAATCCATCAAACTGATCTATTTTTTTCAGACATTCATTTACAACATCATCAAATACACATTTACCAAGCTCCATACATTTCTGACAGCCCAGACAGCCTGCAATCGGCTTCTTGCCAATATGAAAAATCTCCGTTTCAATCCCGTCTGCATTTAATGCTGCTGCCACCTCGCTTAATGCTGTGTATGTGCATCCTTTTTCATTTGGACTTCCATTCACTAATAATACTTTCATATAATTCCTTTTCTAGTCCGATTATCGGACTATATGTTTATTTTTTTCTCCCACATTTCTGTGGGAGATGATTACCGTTTCATTTCTTTGGAAAATGTAGCTACATACTTATTCATAAGCTTTAGAAATTCAGCTCTTTCTTCCTCGTCAAACTGTGCCATACTGTTTTGCTCTGCAGCTTCAACCTGTGGAAATATCTGTCTGGCAAATTCTTTTCCTTCCTCTGTCAGATGTAATGTTTTGTGGCGTTTATCCTCTGCCATTTCTCTCAACTCAATCAGTCCCTGCCTGTGAAAAGCTGTAATGATTGAATTGATCGTCTGCTTCGGTAAAAACATCTGCTCCGCTATAAACTTTTGTGTGCAGTTTTCCGTAAGTGCAATCATATGCAAAGTATACAGGCTTGTGTAGGATAAACCTACCGACTTGGCATATTCCTCATAAATACTGTTTATCTGTTTTGTTAAATCGCAGAAAAAATCTGCCTGCTGTTTAATCTTATTCATTTGCTCACCTATGTTAGTATGCCTTTCGGACTAATATTACATAAAACTTTTTTTATTGTCAAGCGTTATTTTGTTAAAAATATCCTCTGGCTTCCCGCCATCCCTTTACATACCACCTGATTCCAACATACACCAGTTGTACAACCAACAAGAGAAATAGCAGATTGATTGGCAATACTGCCTTTATCCAATCCCCGAAATAGATTGCTATTGCCATGCTTATAAGTATCACCATTATAGTAATCATATCCCAACAGCACTTCTTATATAGCTCTGCAATCTTTATTCCGATGAACGCTAAAAGTATTCCCGCACCCACCAGACATCCACCGCAGATCAGTATTCTTATCAGCCAGTATATAATTCCGGCAATGACAGGATTAGATATTCCATCACTAATCTGTGCCACATTCTTTCCTGTCAGTACAATCCAGCCAGCAATGGTCTGTATAAAAGTTGCGATTGTATCAAAGAATCTTCCATAATCAGAAATAAATACCTTTGACCGTATCATCTGAAAAAGAGTAGTTGATGCGGAATACCATATCAGCAGAAACATCAATGCTTCATACAGGACTGTTTTTGCTTTATATCTGCCTGAAAGTTTTTCTCTCTGCATATCATACTTTTCCTTAGCTCTCAGATAAGCTGTCTGGTTACAATTCCCACACTTTTGATAGAGTACCGGCTTTTCAACCGGTATCTCTACTTTTTTCTGATGGGAGAGTGCATGATCCCGTTCCTGTTCTGCCTGTCTCTGCTTATCTCGACATTCCCTTATCATGGTTTTGGCGGTGTGCATTTTCTCTTTCTCGCTCTGCAATAATTCTTTTGTTTTCCTCAAGTCGTTCTTTAAGGCTTGAATGTTCTCTGTTTTGTTCTCGCTGTTTAACTTCTGTGCTAATTCCTGCCATTGCTGATTTTCGTCTGTGAGTTTCTGTATCTGGTCTGTCTTTTCTTCCAGAAGTATCAGCAGTTCTTCTGTACCCGGTAAGATTTGTAGCAGCTCTGATAATTCTTTCTCTAATTGCTGCAATCGTTCTTCCTGCTCCCGAAAGCACGTCAGCTTCTCGTCCTTTTTCTGTATCTCCTGAAGCATCCCTGCCATGATATTCTGCTGTTCCTCTATCTATGTAATCATTGCTTCCATCATGGGAATTACTTCTTTGCTTTCTTCTAATGTCATTCAACCACTCCCTCCACATTGACAATGCACCGGATACCTTGCCAAAGGTTGCAATTACCTTTTGTAACAGTGCATTTTGTTTTTTAATGAAACCCTTGAAAAAAAACAAAGCTCATTGGATAACACTTACAGCGAATGACAAAAAACGGCTTTGCAATTTGGCAGAAAAATTTCCAGATTACAAAAAAACTGCTGACTATATGCTTGAAAATAATTGCAAACTTGAACAGGAAGGGGAAGCGTAAATATAAGATTTGTGAGTTTGTTTTTTGAAAGTTGCTGAAAAAAAACGATTCATAGACTATAAACTTTTCTTGAAAAAACTACTCCTATAAGAGTATTATATAGCTGTGAAAAAGAAGATTTATCATGGTTCAAATAAAATTATAGAAAAACCCATTTTTGGCTTTGAAAAGGCAATAAACGACTACGGATTAGGATTTTATTGCGCGGAAGAGCTTGATATGGCTAAGGAATGGGGCGTTTCAAAAAATTTAAACGGATATGCAAATATTTATGAGCTTGAACCCGGCGGATTGACTGTCTTGGACTTGAATTCTGAAAAATACACAATTCTTCATTGGCTTGCAATTCTTCTTGAAAACAGAATTTTTGACATTGGCTCGGCGCTTGCCGAAGAGGCAAAAAATTATCTTCTGAAAAATTTTTCTGTTCCTTACAAGGATTACGATATTGTTACTGGCTATAGGGCAGATGACAGCTATTTTTCATTTGCCGAGGATTTTATAAACGGAACAATCTCAGTCCGCCAGCTTGGAAACGCCATGAAACTTGGAAAGCTAGGTATTCAAGTTGTCCTGAAAAGCAAAAAAGCCTTTGACGCAATAAGATTTATTGGAGCTGAAACTGCCGATTATTCAGAATGGTTTTCAAAAAAAGAATTGAGGGATACAAGCATGCGACGTGAATATTTTGATGTTGAGCGGAATAAAAGACAGCGCGGTGATTTGTATATTGTCCAGATTCTTGACGAGGAGATAAAAGCCGATGATTCACGCCTACGATAAAACCTATCTTTCAAAGGCTCAGGTCAATCTTGGCTCAATGCTCGATTTTGCTGTCTACGACTTGAAAGAGAAGTTGCGCGGATTTTATAAAAAGTTTCTTTTGTCTGAAATTTCAGCCAGATTTGAAAGAGGCGAGTCATCTGTGATTGCAGGAAAGTCCGGTGTTGAGCTTGCTCTTGAAGTTTCCGGTGATTTTTCGCTTGCAAAAAAATACCGGCCGGCCGCGAACAAAAGTCCTGAATACTGGGCTGGCTGGGCGTTGGCATATTTTCAATGGCAGACCAATTTGACATTCAAGAAAATAGATTCTCTGATACCGATAGAAGAGATTCTTGGAATGTACAGTCCTTATCATGAGATGGATATTTCTCATTTCTGCGGAAAAATGGCGGAGCTTTATAATTCAAGGAAGCAAAGCACGAATCTAAAATTGCAGAGGCAAACGGCGGGATTTTCGCAGAAAGAACTTTCAGAAATTTCTGGTGTGCCGCTGCGCACAATTCAGCAGTACGAGCAGGGCCAGAAAAATATAAATTCAGCAAAGGCAGAAACTGTGCTGAAGCTTGCAAAAGTCCTTGAATGTTCCGCAGAAGATTTGATGGAAATAGACTGATAAATCAAGCTGTTTTTTCCGCTTCAAAATCCAGTAAAAAATAAAGTAACTAAGTTGAGCGAATAAAGTAACTATATTTCCAAATATAGTTACTTTATTTTAAAATATAGTGACTATATTTGCCCAACATAGTGGGAATATTTTTATAAGAATTCCCCCTGCAAATCCGCTAAAAATATGTTATAATTTTCTTATAAAATAAAAAACATTCGGGGGAGTCTGCGGATTTGTATAACGATGAAAGTCAGCTTTATTTTGATTTTGATGATTATTCTGACGGCGAGAGCGTCTGCCAGGAGAATTTGAATTTTTGCGCGGTTCAGGCAATTAAAAATGCGGATTCTATTCTTGACCGCTTTGAAAACCTTGAGCTTTTGAATGTGCTTGAGCATGAGAGCAAGATTAAGAAGATTGACGGCCATTCTTCTTTTGTGTTCCGCGCGGTGGACAGCGTTACAGACAAGAAGGTTGTCCTAAAATGCCTTGACCCGCTTTTTTCCCAGCGTATTGCAGGAATTTCTGACATAGACACCGATATAGACTACGAAAAGCTTTTTGAGTGGGAAGACAAAATCCTTTCTGAGCTGAAAAACAACCGCCATACGCCGGATGTTATAGGCCGTCTTTCGCGCGCTCCGGTTCTGATTGAAGCCGGCGGAAAAACTTTTTCGCACACGCTAAGCTATATTGCAATCGAAAACCTTAATATCGAGCTTAAAAAGGCTTTTTTTGACAACAGCAGTCCCTCGCTTTTAAAATATGCAAAAAGGCTTAGGCTGTTCTGCCAGATTCTTAACGCTGTATGCTCTGTGCATGGCGGCGGAGTTTTTCACCGTGATCTAAAGCCTTCAAATCTTATGGCAAAATCCGGCAGGCAAAAGGACGGCGTTGTGCTGATTGACTTTGCCTCAAGCTGCGCAGAAAAGAATGTCCGCGAGAAAATCCGCCTCTATCCTGAAAAATGGCACGGAACAGAAGGCTATGCCTCGCCTGAAATTCTCTGCGGTCTTCCGCCTGAAAAAGAGCTTGCCCGTGCGCAGGATATGTATTCATTGGGCTGCATGCTTTACGAGCTTTTTGGCTGCCGCACATTCAAGCAGAAATTATACGAGACGAACCCGGGCTATATAGAAACTCTTGAAAACTGCCGCGTTTATCCAAATGACGGAAACAGCTTTGCAGAAAGGCTTGAAGTGTTCAATTCCTATCTTGATGAATTTTCGCGCTCGGTTCGTCTTGTAGCTTTAGGGGATGAGGCTGACATTCCGTCTTTTATAAAGCAGGAAATTGACCTGGTTATCCAGCGGTTCACTTCGTTTGACTGGAGAAAGCGTCCTTGCAAAGAAGATTTTCCTGAAATCCGCAGGAAGCTTTTTTGCCTTTCAAAGATTATGGAGAACACTCATCTTCGCTCAGAGTTCAAAAGGCGGAAGTCTTTGCATAAAAAACGCCTTATTGAAAAGTCAGCGGCGCAGCTTGTTTCTGCAATGCCAAAAACGGAGGCTTAAAAATGACAACGACCGAAACATGCACAGAACTCTCTCTTGCCCAAAAAAACGTTTCCAACATAAAAATTGACACTCTTATTCCTGAAATTACACTTACGCTTAGTCTTGAGGATTTTACCGATTTTTCAAAGGCCGCAAAGCTTGAGGTAAGAAAGTCCACAGCCGTAATATTCAAGGAAAAAATTGAAAACCAGATTGCAGAATTTGAAAACGACAATTCTTCGTTTGCCAAGAATGAACGCTATTCTGACACTTATTATTATCGTCTTTCTGTCTACTACAAGCTTTTGGGCGACTTTGAGAATGAAAGAAAATGCCTTGAAAAAATCCAGTCAAAGGCAAACGCTTTTTTTGAGGAGCAAAAGACGAAAAGTCTGCTTGTTGCGGAAGCTTTAAAAAATCTCTCCAGGACAGAAAATGCTTCTCAAAGCATTCTTAAGAGTGAGACTGCGGAAACCGTCAGAAGCCTTTCCTGCGTTCTGCTTGCCGCTGGGGACTACAGCGGCGCAAACAAGATGATAGAGTCGTTTCTTGAAAAACAGGACGATGATGCGGAAGAAAACTATGAGCTTTTGTGCCAGTACGGCCTTACTTTTGTTCTTTTGAACGACTTGCGCAAGGCTGTTCACACATTCCGCTATGTTTTTTACAATATTGAAAGCACAAGCGATGTTGCCCTTATGCTTGCTTACCTTTACCGCGCCTTGCTGAATCAGGAAAAGCCTAAAAAAAGAAAATGCGCGCTTTATAAAAAGACTGTCTTTTGGCTTAAAAACGCCGCCTGCCTTAATCCTTCATCAAAGCAGGTTGCGGACTTTTTCTATAAAACTGCGTTCAAGACAGAAACAGAATACTTTACGCGCTTTATGGAAAGATTTGTGAAATTTCCTTCCACAAAAAAAGACAGGGAATATTTTATTGACTCTATGAATATTCTTGGCAACTGCTATTTTGAGCAGGAACGCTTTGCCGACTGCCTTGAAGTTCTGCAGGAAATCTGCGCCCAGGATTATTTTTCCGCCGGAATATGGAGCAACATTGCGCTTTGCAATATCAGAATGAACAAGAATGAGCGCGCCTTAAAAAATGCCGAAAAGTCATATCTAAAGCTAAAGGAAACAGACGGAAAACGGCTAAAGCGCAATGTTTCTTCTATATATATGGATTTATTGTGCAAGGCGAAAAAGTATGACGCTGCTTTAAAGGTGTTTGAGGAAAGATTCGGAGCGGTTTTTGTTCCTTCAAACAAAAAAGAATTTCTTGATGTGTGCGACCTGTTTATGCGGATTCTGATTGAAAAAAAGGAATTTGCGCGCGCCGCAGAGTATGCTGATTTTTTATGGCAATGCACGAAGAGCTCCCAGACTGAAGAGATGGCGGAAGTAAAAGTCTGCATACTGAACACAAAAATCAGGCTTTTTGCGGATATTTCATATAATCCTGAGATTCTTATGGAGTGCTCATTCGAGCTTGAAAAGCTTTTTTATGAATACAGAAAGACGCACGACGGCCTGCCTTTGTTCTTCAACAATCTTGTGTATTCAAGGCTTGAAGCCGGCGGGAACATTGACGGCAAAATCCTTGACATTTTTTTGAGCAACGTAACGGCAAACTGCTATATGTGCGCCACATTCGGCCTTTATCAGGCGCGCATAAAAAACAATGCGGAAAAATGCGCCCGCTACTACGACAAGTCGGTTGAGCTTGCAACGGCAGACGACTTTGAAGACCGCTCAAACCTTGCCGAAGAGCTGCGCCTAAAACGCGACCTTGAGCTGTTCCGCCTTTATGAAAAGTCTGGAAACCAGCGCGAGGCTGAGCGGATAAAAGCGCGCATAATAAAAAAATGCCCGGAAGAGCTGTGGTTCTACAGGGAAGCTGTGAGAAGGGTGTAGACGGCTGGTTTCTTTATACAGAAGAAAAAAAATCAAAATTATGCTAAATTAAAAGAAGCTTACAAATTGAATCTTATAATAAACCTATGCCAGAAAAAAACTGTATTGACATAAAAGAAAATAACCTCCTCAAAATAGACAATGAGCTTCTTGAGCTTCTCCTGCAGGACAAGACAACCGGCAGAAACATAATCTGGGCGACTGACAACTACACAAAGCACGGCGCGCAGTACGCTTTTGAAAAGCCGATTCTTGTTGAGCTTATAACTTCAAGAAACGGAAGCATAATAAAGCCGCGCACGCAAAAGTCAAAGGCAGAGCAGCAGAAGCGCGTAAGGCAGAAAGCCGAGGTTTTTACGCCAAGCTGGGTTTGCAACTTGCAGAACAACCTTGTTGATGAAGTATGGTTCGGGTGGAAAAATGCGTTTAATATAGAAGAAAAATGCTCCTGGAAAACAATAAAAGAGAAAATCTCATTCCCGGAAGCGGAAAACAAGAGCTGGAAAGACTACGTTTGTTCAACAAGGCTTGAAATCACCTGCGGAGAAGCTCCTTACATCACAAGCCGGTACGACGCTGTAACAGGGGAGTATATAGAAGTTCCTGAACGTGTGGGATTTTTGGACAGAAAGCTCCGCGTTGTAAATGAGAATACCGAAAGCCGCGGGGACTGGCTGAAATGGGCTTTTTCGGCGGTTCAAAGCTCCTACGGTTTTGAATGGCAGGGCGACAACGTTTTAATCGCAAGGGAGAACGTCCTTTTTACGGTCGCCGAGCATTATCAGCATAAATTCAACGAGAATCTTTCGGCACAGGATTTAGCCGGCTTTGCAAAAATAATTGTCTGGAATATCTGGCAGATGGACGGGCTTAAATTTGTTGTTCCGAACAGCTGCACGGAAAAAGAAGTCTTAGAGCAGGATTTGTTTGAGACAAGAATAGTCTCAAAGGCGTGCGAGGGCTGCAAGAAAAACAATCCGCTAAAGCACAACGGAATCTACTGCAAGATAAAGGACTGGAAAAAGAATGAGATAGTAAGGTTCGTGGACTGCGTTGAAGGAGATGAGTAAAATGGATTTTTCTGAAGTTGACAAGATTGTTTTTGGAAGAATTGAGCCTTATATTTATGCTTTCAATACAAATTCAATTCCGAACTATCTGAAAGTTGGAGACACATACCGTCCTGTAAAAGTGCGTCTGGCGGAGTGGAGAAAATATTTTCCGAATCTTACCCAGCAGTTTGAGGACAAGGCGGCAGTAACAGAAGATGTGTATTTTCGGGACTATTCAATTCATCAATATTTGGAAACAGAAAAAAGAAAGCACAGGCTTACTCAAAAAGATTTGGCTGGAATCAGTGCGGAAAGCAATTATTATTCAAATGAATTTTTCCGGGAGACTTCAAAAGAAGAAATTTCCGAGGCGATAAATGACATAAAGCTTGATTTTGCTGGCAAAACAGGAAAATACCACTTTTACAGTAAAAGCGACAAGTCGGCAAATTCATTTGTCTATGAGAGAAGCGGCGAAGTTTGGACTTTGCGCCCGAATCAGCAGGAAGCGGTAGAAAATTATCTGAACGCTGTAAAAAACGGACACAGAAATCTTCTTATGTATGCTGTAATGCGCTTTGGAAAATCGTTCACTTCTATGTGCTGCGCAAAAGTGTCCGGCGCGAAATTTGTGGTTGTTGTAAGCGCAAAGGCAGATGTTAAAGATGAATGGAAAAAGACTGTAGAAATCCCAAAGAATTTTGAGGATTATGATTTTCTTGAATCAAAAGACCTGATTGCGGATGAAAATATTCTGAAAGAGAAATTTGAGGCAAAAAGACGGATTGTCCTGTTTCTTACATTGCAGGATCTGCAGGGAGAAAAAATCAAGGAAAAGCACAAAACTGTCTTTACAGAAACTGTAGATCTGCTGATTGTCGATGAAACTCATTTTGGAGCGCGCGCCGAAAGCTACGGAAAAGTTCTGAGAAATCTGGATTTTCAGGAAGATGAAGGCTTAAAGAAAGTCAAATTTGATGACGAATTTGTTGACAGCGAAAAAGCCGAAAAGCAGATAAAATCGTTCAAGGCAAAAGTAAAGCTTCATCTTTCGGGAACTCCATACCGCATTCTGATGGGAAGCGAGTTTCAAAAAGACGACATAATCTGTTTCTGCCAGTTCGCGGACATTGTGAAAGAGCAGGAAGCGTGGGATAAAGATAACATCTTAAAAGATGATGTAAAGGAGTGGGACAATCCTTATTACGGCTTTCCGCAGATGATTAGGTTTGCCTTTAATCTGAACACTTCTGCCAGAAAGAAACTTGAAGAGCTTAAAAAAAACGGCGTGTCTTATGCTTTCAGCGCATTGTTCAAGCCAAAATCAATAAGAAAAGATGAAGATAATGAATATAAAAAATTTGTCTATGAAAAGGAAATCCTTGAGCTTCTTGAAGCAATAGACGGCTCAAAGGCTGATGACGAGCTTATGCCGTTCCTTGATTATGACAAATTCAAGAAAGGCAAAATGTGCCGCCATATTGTCGCGGTTCTTCCGTATTGCGCAAGCTGCGATGCTCTTGAAAATCTTATTACAAGCAACAAGGCAAAATTCAAGAATTTGAACTTGTATAAAATAATAAATATTTCTGGGCTTGATAACGTCTATAAGAAAGTTTCTGATGTAAAAAATGAAATAAGAAAGGCTGAAAAAGAGAAAGTAAAGACGCTTACCCTGACTGTAAACCGGATGCTGACCGGAAGCACAGTTGAGCAGTGGGACACAATGCTTTATTTTAAGGATACAAGCTCGCCACAGGAATACGATCAGGCTGTTTTCAGGCTTCAGAACCAGTATATAAAAATTCTTGAGGACAAAGACGGAAACAAGATAAAATTCAATATGAAGCCGCAGACTCTGCTCGTTGATTTTGACCCGTTGCGCCTCTTTCAGATGCAGGAGAAAAAATCCCTTATTTACAATGTGAACACAGACGAGAGCGGAAACAACAAGCTTGAAGAGCGTCTTAGGGAAGAACTTAGAATAAGCCCTGTTATCGCCGCAAATGCAGAAAGGCTTGTCCAGATAACGCCCGCCGACATCATGAAAGCCGTGAGCGAATACTCAAGAAACAAGGGCGTTGCCGAGGAAACTGTTGAAATTCCTGTTGACATGAACCTGATGAAAATTTCAGATATTTACGCGGAAATCGAAAAGCAAGGAAAACTTGGCTCGAAAGAAGGCTTTGCAATAAAATCTGCGGACGGAGATGGCAACGGCCTTGATATTGAAAATCCTGATGATTCTGAAAATACCAATAAAGCGGCTTCTCAGGACGAGTCCAAGACTAAAAGTCCTGATGAAAATTCAGACGGAAATGAAACAAAAGATTTGATTCAAAAATGGCGCACGTATTATGCCAGAATTCTTTTCTTTGCCTTTCTGACAAAAGACAGGGTAAAATCCTTGCGGGATATTATAGATTGCGCCTCAACTGGTGAAAATCCTAGAATATTAACAAACCTTTCGCTAAAAACATCCGTTCTTGAGCTTATCCGCCAGAATATGGACAAGTTCGGATTAAGCCAGCTGGATTACAAAATCGATCATTTGAATGAGCTTTCCGCAGACGATAAAGTTCCGCCGCTGCAAAGAGCCAAGACAGCCCTTACAAAATTCGGGCGGCTAAGCGAAAGCGAGGTTGTAACTCCAGAAAAAACTTGCGACGAGATGGTAAGCCTCTTGCCGACTTCGTGCTTTGAATCCGCGCTGAGCAAAAACAGGGCGATTCTTGACATAAACAGCAAAATGGCGGAATTCGCGATTTCAATCTATAAAAAATACGAGTCTTTGGGAAAGAATTTATCAGAGTTCAAAGACCGTATTTATTCTATTCCGTCCTCCGCTTACACTTACGAGTTCACAAGAAAAATCTATGAAATTCTTGGACTGAACACAGAATGTATCGCAAAAAACTTTGTGAGCTACGACCTGCTGAAAATAAGAAACAAGGACGGAATCGATTGCGAGAAAATCAGAGAGCTGCTCAGCCAGAACAAGCCGTTTGAGCAGATAAGACTTGATGATGAAATAGACAAAACAAAAGAAGGAAACGAAGAAATGAAATTTGAAGCTGTCATAGGAAATCCGCCGTATCAGGTTACAGCTACAGGAGATGCAAACGGCTCTGACCCGATTTATCATTTGTTCATAGATGTTTCATGCAAATTTGCTGACAATGTTATAATGATTCATCCTGCAAGATTTTTGTTTAATGCAGGAAAGACACCTAAAGACTGGAATCAGAAAATCCTGAATAACGAGCATTTTAAAGTCGTAAAATACTGGGCAAAGAGCGATGAAGTTTTTCCTACGGTCGATATAAAAGGCGGTGTTGCCGTTACTTATTGGGACAAAAATAAAAATTTTGGAAAGATAGGAACTTTTGTTGCGTTTGAGGAATTGCAGTCTGCATTGAGAAAAGTCAAAAATTCGGATTTTAAGACTTTTTCTGATTTAATTTATGGAAGAGACTTATACAAGGTTACAGAAAAACTCTATGAGGAAAATCCATGGGCTGAAAATCGTCAAAGCAAAGGACACAGATATGATTGTGGCTCAAACATTTTTTCAATTTTCCCTGAACTTTTCTTTGATGAAAAGCCGAATGACGGAATAGAATACGTGCGGATTTACGGACGGGAAAACAACAACCGTATTTTGAAATGGATAAAAAAATCTTACATCAGAATTCCAGATAATTTTGATTTCTATAAAATTTTTATTCCTAAAGCAAACGGATCGGGGGCGATAGGCGAAGTACTATCGACCCCGATAGTCGGCGAGCCGATAGTCGGCGAGCCGATAGTCGGCTCTACAACGACTTTTTTAAGCATTGGAAAATTTACGACAAAAGAAGAAGCCGAAAACTGCATGAAATACATAAAGACAAAATTTGCCCGCGCAATGTTGGGAACATTAAAAGTAACGCAGGATAATCCTCGTGAAACCTGGGCAAACGTTCCTCTCCAAGACTTCACCCCAAACAGCGACATCGACTGGACTGCCTCCATCCAAGAAATTGACCAGCAACTCTACAAAAAATACAACCTAGACAAAGCCGAAATCGACTTCATCGAAAAAAACGTCAAGGCAATGGAGTAAGGGAAAAATAAAATGAATCAAAATAATATAGTTTTTTATCAGTCTGAAAATAAAAATATAGTTATCAATGTAATTTATAAAGATGAAACTTTTTGGCTTACTCAAAAGGCTATGGCTGAACTGTTCGATGTAAACACGCAGGCAATTACAAAGCATCTGCAAAATATTTATGAGGAGCAGGAACTTTCTGAAAAGGCAACTTGTTCCAAAATGGAACAAGTTCAACAGGAAGGAAATCGCTCTGTAAAACGCAATTTGGTTTTTTACAATCTCGACGCAATCATTGCGGTTGGCTACAGGATAAATTCCAAGAAAGCTACAAAATTCCGCCAGTGGGCGACAAAAACATTAAAAGAATACATCACAAAGGGCTTTGTCTTGAATGAGGAGCTTTTGAAAAACGGCAAACCGTTTGGAAAAGATTATTTTGATGAGCTGCTTGAGAAAATCAGAGAGATTCGTGCGAGTGAACGGCGCGCTTATCAAAAAATCACAGATATTTTTGAGCAGTGCAGCTGCGATTATGACAAGAACAGCGAGACAACTAAAAACTTTTATGCGTTTGTTCAAAATAAACTGCATTACGCTGTTTCTGGAAATACTGCGGCGGAAATTGTCTACAACCGTGCTGACTCTTCAAAAGAGCACATGGGGCTTACAAACTGGAAAAATTCGCCAGACGGAAAGATCTATAAGTCCGATGTTGTGATTGCAAAAAACTATTTGAATGAAAAAGAAATTTCTCGCCTGAATCGGCTTGTTACAATGTTCATTGATTATGCGGAGCTTCAGGCAGAGGACGGAATTCTTATGAAAATGCAGGATTGTGTGGATGCTGTAAATTCATTTTTGCAGGGTAACCGCCAGAAAATCCTTGAAACAAAAGGAAAAATCAGTCATGGACAGGCGATTGAAAAAGCACACAAAGAATATGAGATTTTCCGGGTGATTCAGGACAAGGAATATATTTCAGAGTTCGACAGGCAGACAAAAATGATTGATAAATAATAATTAGAAAATATTAGTTTCTGAAACGCTTTCCGAAAATTGTGTGGTTGGAATAGAATTTTTTTTTGTTGAAACACAAATCAAATAATTTTTCAACATTTTTTTAAATTTTCTACTTGCAATTTTATTTCACAAGGTGTATATTATTATCAGGTAGGAGAGAATAAGGGGGTTGGAATATGCCGGCGACTGAATACGGAAAATATCTGAAGAAGCTCAGGATTGACAAGGACAAGACGCTTGCGGCAATGGCTAAGGATATGGGGATTGCGCCTTCTTATCTTTCGGCGATTGAAAGCGGAGAGCGCGTTATTCCAGTTGATTTTACGGAAAAGGTTTCTGAAAAGTATTCGTTGGATGATACGGCAAAAGACGAGCTTAGGGAGCTTGAGCTTAAAACTCCGCGCAATGCGGTTCAGCTTGACTTTAAGAAGTCTGGAAGCACGGAGGAGCAGAAAAATCTTGCGATTCTGTTTGCCCAGAAATATGCGGGCTTGAGCACTAAGCAGATTGAAAAAATCCGCGCGGTGCTTGAAGAAAAATAGAAGAACTGGTCTGATGGCTAGAAAAGGAGGTGTGCCTATGATTGTGCAAGGCGTAAAAGGCAAAAAAATAACCGCTTAAAAGAAACGGCAATTTCTTAAAGCGGCTTGGTCAAAGAAGCAAGAAGAATCTTGTTCAATGAATGTGTACTATCGATTATAGGTTCTTCTCTTCTTTTAGTCAACAGTTCGGAAACGGCTCTGAAAAAAATGTAATCAGCGCGTATGTTCCGGCCTTGCGGGATTCAAAACTGAATTTTCGCATGAATAATTATGCGCCGCAAAAAGTTTATGCGGCTGACTAAAAACGCAGCTCTATTTTAGGCTGCAAGGAGACAAAATGAACTTTAAAATAACAAAACGTCCGAATCCGCGTGTAAAGGGTTCTTATCTGTTTCATGCTTCGCCTTTTTATTCAGACGAGCTTACAATCCTTGACCTTGCGAAAGATATTAGCGACGGCTGTACGCTGAACGTTACCGATGTGGAGGCGGTTCTTTCTTCGCTGGTAAGAAAATTGCCGTTGTTCCTTAAAAAGGGCTTTATTGTTCAGCTTGGCTCGTTCGGAAGAATCCGGCTTTCATTTAGCGCAAAGGGCAAGGAAAAGGCTTCTGATGTTGAGGCGGCGGACATTTTGCGCAAGCGGATTGTCCTTGTTCCATGCTCGGAAATCAGAAAAGAGATTGAGTCAACGGCTTTTTCAAAAGTCAATGTGGTTACAGAAAGTTCTTTGGAATCTTCCTCTGAAGAAACTGACGAAAATGAAGTTTCCGCATAGAACATTCTAGTTTTTGCCGCCGGCGGAAGATGCTGTTTATAGGCCGCTTCTGCTGGCGGTGATTTTTTTTAATATTTTCCTCTCCGACACTCCATGTCGCTCTTGCGTTTTATACTAAAGAAAAATAAAGCGAAAGGGCGATTTTTTTTATTTGCGCCACGTGTTTTGGAGGTTGCTATGTCGGAAAAGCAGATTCTTATCAATTTCGGGAAAAACTGGTTTGAGTTTTCAAAAAGCTGGACGGGGCAGCTTGACTACTGCGGAAAAGTTGAAAATCCGTCGCATCTGAATGTTGAAAATTATCAGAAACTTGCATCAAGCGCATATTTTACGCCGAGCTACTACGTGTTCTTGCGGGACGGACTGAACTGCACGCCAAGAATTTACGTTTCGCCGGAAACCGATGTCTCGGACAAGGACACTTTTGATTTTCTTCTTCATGTCGGCTCGTTGCTCTGCGCGGTTGAGGCTAAGGATTCTCTTCTTGCAGGCGAGCTTTATCTGCGTCGGAAAAAATCGTTCGAGAAATTCGCGCGGCTCACTCAGTTTATAATCGAGCCAGTTTCTGCGGAAATTCTTTTCTCTCTTTTGTTCGGCAGGCTTTATGATATGGAAGAAAACGAGATTCCGCTTGTTCTGGATGCGGCAAAAAAGAAATTGTCTTACCGCTGTGAATCTGAGACTTTGGAGCAGGCGTTCGTGCGCTATTTTAAGGAAAATGAAGCTTGCCTTACGCTTCCGGTTGTCGGAATGAACTATCACAGCTGGTCGCCGTATTCTGACTTTCTTGACGGACTTGCGGAAAATCTAAAGCCGGAAGATTTGCTTGTTCAGTCGGAAAAAATCAGAAAGGCAAAGCACGATTTTTATTCCTCTCTTGAAATTGCGGTTCAGGCAGAACCGTACAATCATGCCGATGAAAATGCGGTTGCGGTGATGGCGGAAAGCTTAGACGCGAAAATCGCCGGAAACCCGGGACTTGAAAAAGCAGGGTATATCCGCGCAACCGCTGCAAAAATAATCCGCGCCGCAAAACCTGAAAAAATGTCTTTTAAGGCGGAGCTTGTGCGGATTGGCGGCCGGGATGTCGTTTTAAAGATTGAAGTGTAACGGAAAGGGGAGAAATTATGGAAAACGCGGTTCTTTTTATGATGATTATATTCTTGGTTGTGGCGGAATCTCTGATTGTTTTTTTGCTTAAACGGAAGGTGAAAAAGATTTTGAGAGAGTAGGAATGCTTTCTATTTTTCTGACTGTGATTTTTTAGATTAAGATAAAAGTTGTGGTATAATTATATTGGAGGAAAATAAGAATGCGTATTATTACAAATTCCAACAAGCCTAATGATAGAATGTTTAAACTGCTTTCTGAACAAGGGAAAAACACACAAGTTCTGATTGCCTCTGCCTTTTTTAACGAAGCTAAAATGGCATTGGAAATGGTAAATAACAACTGCACAATAATGTTAATTGTTCGTCTTGATTATGGAACTTCTCCAGAAGCTCTTTGGAAAATTTTAGGTAATAAAAATATTGATATACGCTTCTTTACTGGGCCGCATTTTCATCCAAAATTCTATATTTTTGGTAATAATACGGCTTATTTAGGTTCTTCTAACTTTACAACTCCCGGACTGACAACAAACAATGAAGTAAATATTGAATTTGATTCAGAAGAACCTGTCTTTGAAGAGTTGAAATCAGCATTTTGGGATTATTGGAATCAAGCGGAAGTTTTGACAAAGGAAAAACTTGATAAATTTGCAGATATTGTTGCAAATTGTAAAAATCCGGAACCTTTTCGCTCTATTATGGCCTCTGTGGGAACGTATGAATATAACAATGTAGGCAGAACAGAAATATCTGAAAACCAAAGAGAAAAATATGTTTCGAATTTCAGAAAATCATATCAGCGTTATATAAGTCGTTTTAATATCTTGAAAGATATATATGAAAGCACAAAAGTTCGCCGTTATCCGAATGTTCCATTGAGAATAGAAGTGGATAGGTTTTTATGGTGGATTAGAGAAGTTTATGCGGCTGGAGAAAATTATAGAGGAATTCCTGAAAAAGACACTGCTAGCATAAAAAAAGAAATAATTCCATATATAAAAGAATTTGAAAACGTTAAAAATGGCTATCTTGATACATCAGCCTCAACAAGATTCTTCTCAGTTTCAAATGGATTCAAATCAAAAGAAATGATTGGAAAAATGAATTTTGATGAAATATTCGATATTCTCGCTGAGGTTTATGCTTTTCATGATAGTTTAAGATTTTATGCTGGTGGACTTGCTACGTTGAAAGAAACTTTTAAGAATGAAAATGAATTGGATAAAATAAAGAAAACAATCATATATCTGCTTTTTGGTAAAAACGAATATGAGGAAAGAATTTTTGACTGTCTTTATGATGAGCATTATAAATTAAAAGGTTTTGGAGAACATTGTCTAAAAGAGCTTTATGGTCTTGTGAATTCAGATGAAATTCCTATTTGCAATGGTCGGACATTGAAAAGTATGGAATGGCTTGGATTCGGAAAACTGTAATAAGGAAAAATAAAACATGGCTTCTGACAAAAAACGCGACGACATCCGCCGCACTGCACGCATTATTCAGATTGACGAGATGCTCCGCGGCGGGGCTTTTGTGGGAATGGACGAGCTGGTTTTTAAGTTCGGCGTGAACAAGCGGACTGTTGAGCGTGATTTTGAGCGGCTCCGGGACGAAATGAACGCGCCTCTTGAATACGACAAGACTAAAAAAATGTACCATTACACCGACCCGACTTTCTCCGTGCCGAACGTCGTGCTTACGGAAGGCGAGCTTTTTACGGTTTCCACTTTAATGCCGCTTTTGGAGCAGTACAAGAATACGCCTTTGGAACGCTCGTTCAAGAATGTCATGGCGAAAATCGCGTCTTTTCTGCCGGACACGGTTACTGTTGATTCCTCGTTCTTGAATACGGACATAAGCTTTATTTCTGACCCGCTTCCAAAAATCGATGCGGAGGTTTTCAACCAGATTTTCAAGGCGATAAAGAGCCGCTCGGTTGTTTCGTTCGGTTACAAAAGCTCAGGGAGCAAGGCTTTTAAGGAAAAGATTTTTGACTGCTATCACGTTGTCTGCCAGAAAGGTAACTGGTATGTTCTTGGCTTTGACCACGGCGCGGCGGATTTTCGGGTTTTCGCTCTCTCGCGGATAAAAAATATCGTTCCTGCCGGCGAAACTTTTTCCGTTCCGAAAGATTTTGACATTCACAGGCACATCGACTTGAATTTTGGAATCTGGAACAATCCCGAGCCGCCTGAAGAATATGAATTCCTTTTTTCCGCAAAAATGGCGAACTACGTCCTTGAGCGCGAATGGCACAAAAATCAGCTGATTGCACAGCACGAGGACGGCACAGTTCTTCTTAAATTCAGTTCGAACCAGAAGCAGATGGTGTTCTCCTGGGCAATGGGCTTCGGCGATTCCGTTACGGTTATAAAACCTGAAAGATTAAGGGAAGAAATCCGCGCGGAATGTGAGAAGATGTCGGGGAAGTATGGCACGCAAGAGAAATGAAAATCTATAAAACCCGCTTATTTCATGCTATAATTGCAATGTCTATTTTACTTAGGGGAATAAAAAATGCATTCAAAATTTTTGGAAAGCTTGTCAAAAGATGAATATGAAAAATTGAAAAAAGATTTGGCAGATATTCAGTCAAACAAATGTTATATTTGTCAAAAAGAAATTGATTTGCAGCTTCAGGAAACGGATATAGATCATATAGTGCCATTGGCTAATAGAGGAAAGGATGACAAGTCAAATTTTGCTATAACTCATGCAAGTTGTAATAGAAGCAAAAAAGATGCGAATCTGAATATTGCAAGAATTCTATATCGATTAAAGACATTACAAGATGATGTCCTCTCAAAAGAAAATCGTTCAGCTTCCTTGAAAGACTTGTTGGAACAAGAAAAAGGTTCTAAGTTTGAATTCAAATATAAGATTGAAAATGATGAAATCATTTATTCTTTTTCTGAAATCAGTGATACCAATATTTACAAATCTAAGATTTATGAAGATAAACTTTCTAAAGAAAAATCTTGTTTTATAGAAGTTCCACTAGAATATATTTTTCATGATGATTTGATAAATCCACGTGGTATAAATTCGAGTATTTCGTTGCTCGTAAAAGAATTTTCAAAAGGAAATCCACAGCTTCATTTATCACTGGCAAGAATAAATAATGGAAAAATACAAATTTTCGATGGACAACATAAAGCTGTTGCTCAGATACTTTTGGGAAATAGGAATTTATTGCTTCGCTTGTTCATAAATCCGAATGTGGACAGATTGATTGAGACGAATACAAATGCTGGAAGTTCATTACGTAAGATTGCTTTTGATAAAAGTATAATGAGGCAGCTGAACAATACTTTATATTATGAAACGATAACAAAGTATCAAAATGACCATAATTTGAGCAATGACTGTTTTGATTTTTCAGAAGAGCAGCTTGTTGAATATTTTAAGGGTGAGAACGCCAATATAAGAAAATATATTGTAGACAGCATAAAACATACAATAACACATTCTCCCGATAATTTGCTGAAGGCTTATATAGATTTTGAAGGAAAAGCAAAAGAATTGCCAATTTCATATAGTGCATTTGAAAAGACTTTTCTTTCAACTTTTATAGATTCAAAACTGATTTTAAAGACAAATTTAAGCTATAAAACAGATGAGGGAGAAAATCCAAGAGAGCTAGAAATAAATCAGCTTATTCAAGTGTTGAATATTATTGCAGAAGAAATTTATATAAATAAATTTAATCCAGAAGTCGGGGTGTCCCGAATTGAACAGAAAATAATTGACAAAAGAGATTCTGATATTACAGATGCCCATTTAATCGCATACAGAATGAGCAAAGAAGAAGTTCTTTATAATTGGCTTCAATATTTAAAGAAAGTGATTGAAAGTTATTTTGCAACTACAGGAAAATTATATGATCCTAGGAAATTGTTTCAGGAGAGCTTTTCAGATGTGCTATGGGCAAATATTAGAAAATTTGTGAAAAACTTAGCTGCCTTACCATTATGGAAAGACAAGAGTATGGCAAGCACACATTTTTCAGGAAAGAAAAACTATGATTTTTGGCGAGAAGTTTTTGAAACTGGAAAAACTCCTGACGGTGCATTAGTTCTTGCAAAACCATTGAATTATATGGAGTTGATTAGAGAATAGGTATTTTTTATGAAAAACGCATTCGCTCCGCAAAAATAACTTTCGTACTCACTACGATTTAAAAATTCATCTCTGCAAATCGTACTCATGCCGAATTGCCGCAGGATATTTTGAGAAAATTGTGGTATAATGTTGGTGGAGACAAAATGCCATACGAACCGCCGTTCAAGATTACTGATGAAATTATAAATATCGTTGCGCAGATTGCGGAAAAAATCGGGGAGCTGAAAAGCTTCGAGAAAAGCCCACTTCATGTGGAACTGCGGAAGGAAAACCGCATAAAAACCATTCACTCTTCGCTTGCTATTGAAAACAATTCGCTTAGCATTGAGCAGATTACAGCGATTATCGAGGGAAAGCGTGTTCTTGGCTCTCCTAACGAAATTCAGGAAGTGAAAAATGCTGTTCAGGCTTACGACCTTTTGCTTGAGCTGAATCCTTATGAGGAAAAAGATTTGCTGCGTGCCCATCAGCTTATGATGTCTGAGCTTGTGGAACATAGCGGAAAGTACAGAAGTGGCGGTGTAGGAATTTTTGACGGAAAGGAAGTTGTTCACCTTGCGCCTCCTGCGGACAGAGTTCCTTTTTTAATGGCGGATTTGTTTGAATGGCTTCGGGAAAGCTCTGTTCATCCGCTTATAAAAAGCTGTGTTTTTCATTATGAGTTTGAATTCATTCATCCTTTTGAGGACGGAAACGGAAGAATGGGGCGGCTTTGGCAGACTGTTATTTTAAAGGAATGGAAAAGCATTTTCGCCTGGATTCCTGTTGAAAGCCTTGTTAAGGAAAATCAGGCTGAATATTACAATGCGTTGAATTCCAGCGATACGGCTGCTGACAGCACAGAATTCATCGAGTTTATGCTGAATCTGATTTTAAGAACGGTTGATGAGATTATTTCCACCGAAAATGCCGCAAAAAAGATTACTGCAAAGATTACCATAAAGATTACTGCAAACCAAAGAAAGATTCTTGACGAAATCAGGAAAAATCCGTTTATAACACAGGAAGAGCTTTCCTCTAAACTTGGAATTGCAAGGCTCAACATCATAAAAAACATGAAGAAATTGCAGGAAAACAATATAATCCGCCGTGTCGGTGCGGCAAAAAACGGACATTGGGAAATCGTTGAAGAAAAAGATGAATCCTGATGATAAGATAGAATAAAATGTATAAACTGGTGATTGCTTGCGTGCCTTCGGACGGCAGGCTCAATCACTGCATAACAGGAGCAAAAGTAAGATGTCATCCTTCCATAATCCATCTTATTTATCGGTGTTTTACTCACTGCACTTTTATGATAACCGTTCAGAAAGTTCTTTCATTAAGTAGTATTCAGCGACTCTTGTGTTGATATATAGAAAAATTAAGAAAAGCGTGATATACTATATTTATAAAGGGTACATGGAAATGTCTAATAAAAATACAAATTTACATAGGGCAAAACGTTCAAAAGACGATGAGTTTTATACTACTTATGAAACGATAGAAAAAGAACTTGCTCATTATGTTGAACAGTTTAAGAATAAAACAGTTCTCTGCAATTGTGATAATCCATTTACTTCTAATTTTTCTAAATATTTTATATGTAATTTCAATGTTCTTGGTTTAAAAAGACTTATCTGTACATCATTTTCTCAATCGGATTATGAACAACCAAGTTTATTTGATAATCTAAATCCTATTTCACAAAAAGGATTTGTTTTTGATATAAGTAATATTTCAGAGTTTTATGATGGACAAAAAACATTATCGGACTTTTTAGTATCTTCAAATTCCGTAAAAGAATTAAAAGGCAATGGCGATTTTAGAAGTGAGGAATGTATTAATTATTTAAAACAATGTGATATTGTTGTTACAAATCCTCCTTTTTCTTTATTTAAAGAAATGGTTTCTGAAATTATGAAATATGACAAAAAGTTTCTGATAATAGGAAATCAGAATGCACTTACATACAAAGAAATTTTCCCATTGGTTCAAAATAACATTGTTTGGACAGGCTATCAGTTTGGAGAAATGAAGTTCAGAGTTCCTGCTGATTCGGAGCCTCGTTCAACCCGTTATTGGGTTGATGAAACTGGACAGAAATGGAGAAGTCTTGGAAATGCTATGTGGCTTACAAATTTGGATAATAAAAGACGACATGAAAATTTGAAACTAACACAACGTTTTAATCCTGTTATTCATCAAAAATACGATAATTTCAATGCTATTCATGTAAGGAATATTACAGAAATCCCATTTGACTATAGCGGTATAATGGGGGTTCCTATAACAATTATAAATCGCTATAACAGTGAGCAATTTGAAATCATTGGAGAAGCCAATCATGGCTCTGACAGTAAATATGATATTTTTAAGCCTATATTAAATGGTAGAGAAATATTCAAGAGAATCTTGATTAGAAACAAGACTGTATGAATGATAGTGTGGTGAATTTTCGAATATTAGATTTATTCAGCGGAGCAGGTGGATTTTCTTATGGAATAGAAAAAAATCCACATTTTAAAACTTTACTTGCACTGGATTTTAATGAAAATGCCTTAAAAACTTTTAAGTATAATCTACCAGATTCAGAAGTTGTTGTTGGAGATATAACAGATTCAGCAATAAAAAAATCAATAGTAGAAAAAGCAAAAAAATACAATATAAATATGATTATTGGTGGACCGCCTTGTCAGGGTTTTTCATTGAAAGGAAAAAAACTTGGACTAGAAGATGCCCGTAATTATTTATTTAAGGAATATTTGACTATTGTAGAGAAAATACAGCCTGAAGTTTTTATTATTGAAAATGTAAAGGCTCTTCTTTCTACATCTGCGGGTTGGTTTAAAAATCAGATTTTAGATAAAATACAACAACTAGGATATTTTGTTGATTATGGAGTATTGACAGCTTCTGATTTTGGAGTTCCTCAGGTAAGACAAAGAGCCGTTTTTATTTGTTGCAAAACAAAGCAAATTTCATTACCCAAACCAATTACAAAAAAAGTTATTACCGTTCGAGAAGCAATATCAGATTTAGCTTATCTAAATTCAGGCGAGGGATATGTAGAACAAGAATATACAACTAAAGCAGAATCTACCTACCAGAGAATAATGCGGCAGAATTCTAAAAAACTGTATAACCATAAAGCTTCAAATCATGCAATGATAGCAGTTGAGAAACTTAAGATGATACCTCCTGAATGTGGAAAAGAACATTTGCCAAAAGAACTCTTGGGAAATCAGAAATTCTCTGGAACATGGGGAAGATTAAAATGGGATTTTCCATCTCCAACGATAGATACTCGTTTTGATGCCTGTTCAAATGGAAGAAACAATCACCCATTCTTAAATCGTTCAATTACACCAAGAGAAGCTGCAAGATTGCAATCGTTTGATGATAAATTTGTTTTTATTGGTTCAAAAGTTCAAGTAAGGCAACAAATAGGGAATGCAGTTCCCCCGCTAATGGCTAAAGCGATTGCCGATAAAATATACAGTGAAATATTCGAGGAGAAATAATATGAATATAGAAATGGCGTATTTACTTGGTATGATTCTTGGGAATGGAGAGGTTCAACAAAATTCTTCAGAAACAAAAATTACAATTGATATACCTCATAAAAATTTGTATACGGACGACATGAAAAATATTGCAATATATGTAAAGGCAAGTTTGTTTGATATTCAGGCAATTTTAGAACCTTTGATTGGTCAGCATTTTATTCAGTCAGAAACAAAACGCTCTACAAAAATTACATTTTCAAAACCTAATAGTGAATATGTAATGCGTGAAATTTTACGTTTAATTGGTTCTGGAACTCATCATTCTACAATGAAAATGAATGAAGAACTTTTTGCAATTACCACAGATGAAAAAAAAGCACTGTTGCGTGGAATTGCAGATGTAACTGGATATATTCGAAAAAGTAATATTGCGTTTGGTCAAGAAGGCGCACATCGTGTTTATATAGAAATTCCTGGTAATTGGTATATGGTCATTGATATTGCAAATATGCTTAAGACCGTTGATATTCCCGTACAAACTATAGATTTTGGACATCCAAATTTCCGCGATAGTAACTTGGATAAATACAATGAAGGTAAACCAAATTATTGGAAAAAGGAACATCAAATAAAAATCTTCGCAAATGAATTTTTACCGATAGGATTTAACATCAAGCATAAGCAAGAGGCTTTGGAAAAATATGCTGAAGAATTACTCGAATTTATTGATCCTGAAAAAACGCATAAATTTTATTGGGATAAAACTATTAGAAGAAAAAACAAACCGTCTCATCCATCAGAAAATGATAGCTCTCTTCCAGTAGAAATTCGCGGAAAACATTTTGATTCATGGCAAGATTTAGCAGGGGTATTAGGATATGGCAGGTAATGTAAAGAAGGAATCTGAATTATATGAGCCTATGAAACTTTGGCTTCAAAAATATCTTGAAGAAAAGTATAAAGGCTGGAAAATAACAACAATAGATTCTCATGCTAGAACTTTGGACTCTTTTCTTGAAGAAAATAATGTAATTGTAAATTATCCTCAATCTGTAGGATTGGATATTCAGATTGATGTTTTAGGAATCCTAGAAAAAGGTTCAAAAACTAATATCGTATTTATTGAAGCAAAAAAAACATCATTAAATCTCCATGATTTAGGACAGTTATGGGCTTATTGTAAGTTGTGTAATCCACTTGAAGCATTTTTGCTTTCTTCCAAAGACTTGGGCAGTCTGAATAAAATTCTAAACAATCTAAATCGAATAGATTTACTTGATTTTGGAGATGGCAAAACAATAAAGAAAATGCAGGTTGGAAAATGGGATATATCTAAAAATTCGATAGAGTATACAACATTGATTCCAAAAGTCTAATATATCAAGGAAAAACTTTATGAATAGTAACCTCACCCCGCTTCTAAAATCAATCTTTGACTACGACCCTGACGGCTCTAACATTCATCACCTGATGGCGGTGCATGGCTACAGTCGGCTCATTGCGCAGATGGAGAACGTTGACGAGCATACGCTTTTTATAACTGAAGTTGCGGCGTATCTTCACGACATCGGTGTTAAGGCGAGCAAGGAAAAATACGGAAACAGCCAGCCGCAGCATCAGGAGGCGGAAGGACCTGCAGTCGCGCGGAAACTCCTTGAGCCGCTCTCATTTCCTTCTGACGATGTTGAGCGAATCTGCTTTATAATCGGCCACCACCACACATACAAGGCAATCGACGGCTTGGATTTTCAGATTCTTGTTGAGGCAGATTTTATCGTGAACGTGATGGAAGGCTACTGCAAGCGCGAATCAGTTCCTGCGATGAAAGAAAATGTTTTCAAGACCGCAAGCGGAAAATATCTTCTGGAAAAAATGTTTGAAAAGTCGGCGAGGTAAGTTTTTAGCTCAAAAAAATCCGATGAATATTTTTAGAATGGCCAGAAATGTCGTGTCAATAACTTTTTCTCTTTCCAAATAAAAAATTCTGCTGCGACATTATATGTCGGTTTGATGTTGTATGATTCTAGAAAATAGAATTCGGTTTTTACGGAGTTTTTATGGGTGACAGAATCGGAAGCGGAAAAGAAGTTATTCTGGTTTACGGAAATGATTTAAGAAATTGCGGAGACTCGGAATTTTATAAATATCTGCGTAAAAATTATAGAAATGTTTCCACAAAAGGCATTTTCAGTTCCTGTCCGTGGGTTTACATTAATCTGAAAGACAAGACGTTTTTTCCGGGGATTCCAGGAATAAAAATCACAGAAGCTTTTCACGGGCACGCCGTAACAGTTGATGAGTTTTTCTCGATTGAAAAGATTTATGAGGAATTAAAAGGCAAATTCTGCAGAAACAGGAAAGTCAAGGATATTTATTCAAAATACAAAGGAAAGGATGTGTTTGTTTTCAACAAGGAAAGATTTGACTGTGATGAAGGCGCGGAGGTTGCACGTCAGCTGATAAAAGAGCGGGAATTGCATGAACAGCTTGAAAAAGAAAGAGTCTTCTGTTTTATAGAACTGGACAAAGAAAAAATATTGCAAAGAGAATTTATTCTGCTGAAATCAGAAGAGACTAAAAACTTGCTTCCCTCATCTGGAATTTACGACGGAATGCTGCAGCAGCAAAGTATTCCTGGCGATGAGTATTACAAATGTAAAGTGGAGTTTACCGATACGGAAATAATCATAAGAACCGATGGATATACAAACGGTCCAGATTATTTTGAGAATTTAAAGATTTATAGGCATGATTAAACAAGTTTTGGAAAAGTGGCTATAATATCAATATTTCTCACTGGAGAAAATGATTTATATATGGAAGAAATTTGGTATCCTGCAGAAAATGAGTACGAATCTGGAATCACAAAAGAACAGTGGAAAGCGTTTGTAACGGACAGAAAAATATTTACGACAGATTCGCTGACAGCCTTTGCCTGTATTCAGAAAGCGGCTATTGCGACTTGCACGGACATGGCGGAAGAATTCGGCAGAACGAAAAATTTTTATAACAATGCTATTTGGAGAACAGACGAGAAGGTTCATAAACTGACAAATTGTCCTTTGAGTTTGCGCCCTGATGAAACTGAACGTTTCTGGTCAATCTGCTGCCTTGGAAGAAAACTGCCGAATGGAAGAATTGAACTGAAAATCCGCCCGGAATTAAAAGAAGCATTTGATGAAACCGGAGCTTTAAAAGGAGTTGAAGTTATGGAAAAAGAAAACAGAAATTATTATGTTATAAGTCCGAATGTTTGGAATGACAATAATTTTGACCATTTGCTGGATTATATGATACAAAATCATTGCGTCTTGATGGGGTGGCAAACTGATAATCCCAAGGGAAAATTGTTTTCAGATTTAAAAATTGGCGATTGTATCGTAGTTGCTTTAAGAAGAAGTTGGAAATTTAATTACTATTTTATTGGTACACTTTCTTCTGATACTGTGGAAGAATATGATGATGCTCAGAAACGGTCTTTAGAAAATTTTATTTTGCTTGAAGATAAAAACTGCGATTTTTTGAAAACATGGTCTGTCGCCGGTTCGTCGCAGATTCCTGCTATTGCTAAAATTGATAAGACGAAAAATCCTGAAATTATTTCTGCCATAAATGATATTTTGAACGGAGGAACCGTAATGCCAAATAATTCTCTTGCCGACCAGCTCACCGACCTTCTTCAGCATACTCACAACCTGATTCTCCATGGCGCGCCGGGAACTGGAAAAACGTTTCTTGCCAAACAGATTGCGGAAAAAATGGGCTGCTCACAAAATGAAATCGGCTTTGTCCAGTTTCATCCGAGCTACGACTACACGGATTTTGTCGAAGGTCTGCGCCCCAAAAATCAGAGCGGCGGCGAAATCGGATTCGAGCGGAAAGACGGCGTGTTCAAGGAATTCTGCAAAAGCGCACTGCTGGCGATGAACGTTTCTTCGGTTTCTGATAATTTTGAGCAGGTTTGGGAAAATGTCGTTGATTATCTGAATGAAAAAGATTTTATGGACATTCCGCTTCTGACAGGAAAAAGCACATTCCGTGTTGAACTGAATGAAAACGGAGACGGACTTGCTACCAGAACTTATGAGAACGGCGATTATAAGAAAGGCGAATGGATTCAGGGAAAATCCAAATTTTACAACAAAGAACAGTTGTATAATATTTACAAAGGACTTCCGGGAATTCCATCCCGAGGACATGACAACTACAGAAAAGCCGTGATTGAATATTGGAAGAAAAATTTCGGGCTTGTTGATTATTCGGTAAAAGAAAAATCTGAAAGTGAATCTGTAAAACCTTTCGTCTTCATCATCGACGAGATAAACCGTGGCGAGCTTTCAAAAATCTTCGGCGAGCTGTTCTGTGCGGTTGAGCCGGGCTACCGTGTTTCCTATGACGACTTGAAGAAAAATCAGTCTGGCGAAAAAACACTTTCAACAATCCGCACTCAGTACGCAAATCTTGAAACTGAAAAAAACGAGTTTGACAATGCGTTGAGCGTTTCAAATCCGTCAGATTACGGCCATTTTTTTATCCCGGAAAACGTCTACATTATCGGCACAATGAACGACATCGACCGCAGCGTTGACACAATGGATTTCGCGTTCCGCCGCCGTTTTGCATTCAAGGAAATCAAAGCCTCTGAAAACCTTGAAATGCTCAGAACGCTTGGTGAAATCGCGGGCGAAGCAGAAACCCGTCTTATAAAGCTGAACAACGCAATTACAGAAATCACGGAACTTTCTTCGCCTTCCTCATATCACATCGGCGGCGCATATTTCCTTAAACTGAAAGATTTTGAAGGCGGCAGCAACGAACGCTTCCAAAAACTTTGGGATTACCACTTGGAGGGGCTTCTAAAAGAATATCTCCGCGGCACAGAAAACGCGGAAGAAAATTTTGAAAAACTTAGGAGCGCGTATTTCAGTTTGGAAAATTCTGAAATAACCGATGTGTAAAATTGATAATAAACAATTCTTATAGTAAACTTTGAGAAAAGAACTATATTAAGATGTTAATATTGATTGGAAAAATGATATGATTAAGAAGAATCTTGATATTCAGAATTTGCAAAAAGAAGCTAAAATATTTTCCGAAATTGAGTCAGAGCATGATGAACCGTCGATTTTCGGCTCTACAGATGGAAAAGCAGTTGGAACTTATTTGGAGCATAAATTCAAAAATTTTCTTGCCGAAAAATATGATTTTGTGAATGGAAATTCTGCAAGCGGAATTGATTTGCCCGGTCTTGAAGTTGACATAAAAACGACAAGCATTATTCAGCCGCAGTCGTCTTGCCCATTTAAATCAGCAAGACAGAAAATTTATGGGCTTGGATACAGTCTTCTTGTTTTTGTTTATAAGAAAGAAGATAACCAAGAAACAAAGACAAGCCGTTTATATATTCTTCATACAATTTTTGTTGAGAAAAATAGAACTGCCGATTTTCAGCTTACAACAAGTATCAGCAAAATCTTGGATAATGGAGCAAATGAGGATGATATTATTGCTTTGTTTCAAGATAAAAATCTTCCTGTTGATGAAATAACAGCTGCATCTCTTTCAAAGGAAATCATTTCTAATCGTCCTGAAATCGGTTATCTGACAATCTCAAATGCGCTTCAATGGAGGCTTCAGTATTCAAGAATTATTGAAGAGGCTGGAAAAATAGGCGGAATAAACAGGCTGGTTTAAAATTGCAGAAATTAAAAGAACTTGGTGATTTTCAGACTCCAAAAGAGTTAGCTCAACTTCTCATAGAAATTCTCAGAAATAAAGATTTTATCCCCGATGCGATAATTGAACCGACTTGTGGCAAAGGATCTATTTTACTTGAGGCTGAAAAATATTTCAAAAACTCGAATATTCTGGGAATAGAAATTCAAAGAAAATATGTTGATTTTTTATCTCCTCTTATAGGTCAAAATACAAATATTTTAACTGTTGATTTTTTTGATTCGATTGATTTTATAAAGAGTTTTGTCGATAAAAATGAAAATCTTCTTTTTGTAGGAAATCCTCCTTGGGTTACGAATTCGGAACTTTCCTCAATCAATGGAGCAAATCTTCCAAAAAAATCTAATATCGATAACCTGCGAGGAATTGAAGCTATTACTGGCAAAAGTAATTTTGATATTTGTGAAAGTATTATCATGCAATTGATTTCAGAATTTTCTGATAAGCAAAGCGTTTTTGCTTTTTTGTGTAAAACTGCTGTGGCAAGAAAAATAATGCAGAGACTTTGGAAAAAAGATTTTAAATATAAGGATGCAGAGCTTTATCCTGTCGATTCACAAAAATATTTTTCGGCGGCTGTTAATTCATGTTTTTTCCTTTTGGATTGTACAGAAAAAAAATCTGTAACAACTCTTAAAATTTTTAATTCAATTGAGGAGCATAAATTTATAATTGAAAGCGGATTTATAAATGGAATTTATATTACAGATGTTTCAAAAAAGGACAGTCTTGATGTATATGGAAAGAGTATTTTTACCTGGCATAATGGAATAAAACATGATTCTGCAAAAATCCTTGAATTGAAAAATGATAACGGCATATTAAAAAACGGAAAAGGTGAAATTGTAGATGTTGAAAATGAGCTTCTCTTTCCGTTGTTAAAAAGTTCTGATATTGCAAACGATAATTTTGAAATTGAAAGGAAAATTTTAGTGACTCAGAAATATATAGGAGAATCTACAGATTATATTAAAAATAAATTTCCAAAAACTTGGTCTTATTTGGAAAACAATGAACCGCATTTTTGCAAACGAAAAAGTGTTATTTACAAAAACAAACCACGATTCGCTATTTTTTCTGTTGGTGATTATACATTTAAGCCTTATAAAATTGCAATTTCTGGGCTTTACAAAAATCTGAATTTTGTTTTGATTGAACCTAATAATGGTAAGTCTGTTATGCTCGATGATACATGTAATTATATTTCATTTGATGATATAGAATCTGCAAAATTTGTTTTTACACTCCTGAAATCAGATATCGTGAAAGAATACTTAACTGCGCGTATTTCTTTTGATTCAAAACGTCCTGTAACAACAGAAATCTTGAACTCGATAGATTTGGAGAAAGTCGCCCAATTAAAAAATAAAACCGATGATTTTTCTTCTTTATTTAAAATCTGTATTGCTCCTTCGTTATTTACTGAGTCAGAATTGAAAGTTGTGTAAAATGCTCCACCTTAAAACCACAGACAACAACTGTTCCAAAAAAGTCTCTGCAATTATACAAGGCGTTTCTTCCAGAACTGGCGACGCAGAACCTTTTTCCGTCGCTCATTATTCTTCTCTTTCTCGTATTGCGAATGTTCCTGTCAAAGAGTTGGCGGTGAAAAATCAGAATCTTCTTGTCTTTCCGTATGAAATTGACAAATCTTACGGCAGAATCGGCGAGCTTCCGATTTTTGAGATGTGCGGTTGTGCTGAAAATCTTTCCGAAGCAAAAATCAAAACCGGGAACTTGATGGGCTTTGTCGGTGTCGGTTCTGGCGGTGGTGCAGAAAACGGCGCGGTTCAGCTTGAAATTGCCTCTCGTTTTTCCAAGTCAAAAAACGACTTTTTCCTTCACTATATGCTTGGAAAAGTTTTTGGCGAAAATCTTTTCAGCCTGAATTACAACGCTTCGGGCGGCAGCGTTTTTGACCTCCTGATTTTTACTTTTCCGCTTGTCCTAAAAAATGCATTTCGGCAAGGAATTTTCAAGACCTACAGAACTTTTGAGCGGAACGACGCGAACGTAAAAGGCGCGCTGAATCTTACTCGGCACATCAGGCAGAATATTCCGTTTTGCGGAAAAATCGCATACAAGGAACGCACGCAGGTTTTTGATAATCCGCTTACCGAGCTTGTGCGCCACACGATTGAATTCATCAAGGCAAAACTGTTCGGAAAATCAGTCTTGAACTGTGATTCCGAAACGAAATCCGCAGTCAGCCAAATTATCGAGCTTACTCAGAACTACAGTTTCCATGCACGGCAGAAAATCATTTCCGAAAATCTACGAGGAACAAATCATCCGTTCTTCACAAAATGGAAGCCGCTCCAAAAACTTTGCCTTGCGATTCTGAACCATTCAAAAATAAATTATCATTCAGGCGAAAAATCAGTCTGCGGACTTTTGTTTGATGGCGCCTGGCTTTGGGAAGAATATCTGAACACAATTCTGCACCCGATTGGATTCATTCACCCGGAAAACAAGAATCACAAAGGCGGACTTAGAATGTTCAAGAATGATGACGAGCTGGCTTTTGATAAAGACTACCGCAGAATCTACCCGGATTTTTACAAAAAAGGCGAGTACATTCTGGACGCAAAATATAAGCCGCTTCAAAAAAATGTCTGCCGCGAGGATTTGTATCAGGTCATTTCCTATATGCACACGATGAAAATTTCCCGCGGCGGATTTATTTTCCCGGACGACAGCACGGATTTTGAAAACCGACGTTACAATCTTGCGGGCTACGGCGGAACTCTTGATGTAATCGGCATGAAAATTCCGGAGAAGGCAGAAAATTTGCAAGAATTCTGTTCGTTTATGAAAAATGAGGAGGAAAGAATTCCTTGGAAATTTGCAACTTTATAGTTTTTTTTCGTTTGCCATTTCCAGCTGAAAATGCGCTTTAGCAAAATCCTGTCCGCTGTTTTTTCTTGACATGAACCTTTGTGAATTATACTATTTACCAAGAAACTTGCAGTGCAGTTTTTTTATGGAGGAAAAATGAAAAAGATTCTTACAGTTGCGGTCAGTGTTCTGCTTATCGCCACATCAGCGTTTGCCGCCGGAAAAAAGAAGGATTCCAAGAAGTCGAATCTCAGGGTCGGAATGGTTACGGACTCAGGAACAATCGACGACAAGTCTTTCAATCAGGGAACTTGGGAAGGAATTTTGCGCGCCCAGAAGGACATGGGAATAAAGACAAAGTACCTCAAGCCTGCCGGAACAACAGAGGCGGATTATCTCAAGGAAATCGGAAACCTTGCGGATGCCGGCTATCAGATGATTATCTGTCCGGGATTCAAATTCGAGACGGCCGTTTATGCTGCTCAGAAAAAATATCCGAACGTTCTTTTTGTCATTCTTGACGGAAAGCCTCACACGGCGGACTACAGCACTTTCGAGACTGCGAAGAACACTGTCGCCGTCTCTTGGCTTGAGCAGGAGTCAGGATTTGTCGCAGGAGTTGCAGCTGCGGTTCAGATTAAGGAAGGAAAATTTGGATTTATTGGCGGAATGGAAATTCCTGCGGTTCAGAAATTCAACTGGGGATGGCAGCAGGGAATCGCCTATGCGAACGCCAACTACGGAACAAAGATTTCAATTGATGCGGAGAACGTCGTCTATCAGGGAACATTCTCTGACGTTGCCGCAGGACAGCAGCTTGCGGCCTCAATGTACGACAAGGGCGTTAAGGTTGTGTTCGCGGCTGCAGGCGGTGTAGGAGTCGGAGTCATCAACGAGGCAAAGACACGCCGCTCGACAGGAAAGGATGTGTGGATGGTCGGAGTTGACGTTGACCAGTACAATGATGGAATCTACGCCAAGGGAAAAAGCGCGGTTCTCACTTCCGCACAGAAATTCCTTGACCGCGCGTCCTACGATATGATTGAGGCCCAGCTTGCAGGAAAATTCCCAGGCGGACAGGAGCTTGAGCTTTCTGCGGCGAACGACGGAATCGGAATTCCTGTTAAGAATCCTAACCTTTCTGCGGACGCGCAGAAAAAGGCCGACGAGGTTCTTGCCCTCATAAAATCAGGCGAAATCAAAGTCGCGGCTTCAGGTGACGGACTCATAAAATAAAATCAGAATTTCATCTTGAAATTAGCCTTCGGCGTAAAAACCGGAGGCTTATTTTTTTATTGAGATTTGCTGTTTCATATTTGATAATTGTCATGGGGCTGTCCCAAAAGTATCTTTTTTGTCATTTTCGGGCTTGACCCGGAAATCTGTTGCTCAAGGTGCTCCGGTCAAGCCGGAGTATGACATGGGTGTGAGTCTGGGGCTTATTTTTTTTACACGGAATCCGTTTGCTGTGATATAATTTCATGTTGAAATTGGAGTAAAAATGGGCGCAGACAATTACGTGATTGAGATGCTCAATATCAGGAAGGAGTTTCCGGGTATTGTTGCGAATGACGATATTACGCTTCAAGTGCGGGACGGAGAGGTCCATGCGATTCTGGGCGAGAACGGAGCCGGAAAATCCACGCTGATGAGCATTCTGTTCGGGCTTTATCATGCGGACAGGGGAACGATAAAAATCCGCGGAAAGGAAGTTTCCATAAAGAATCCGAATGACGCGGCCCGGCTTGGAATCGGAATGGTCCACCAGCACTTTCAGCTTGTAAGCAATTTTACGGTTACAGAGAACATCATTCTCGGAAAGGAAGGCGGATTCATTCTGCACAGAAAAGAGGCTTCCGCAAAAATCAAATCGCTGAGCGAGAAGTACGGACTGAACATTGATCCCGACATGAAGGTTGAGGACATTTCCGTTGGAATGCAGCAGCGTGTCGAGATTCTGAAAATGCTTTACTGCGACGCCGACATCCTGATTTTTGATGAGCCGACAGCTGTTCTGACTCCGCAGGAAATCGACGACCTCATGCGGATTATCAGGAATCTTGTGAAGGAAGGAAAGTCCGTCATAATAATCACGCACAAGCTGAACGAGATAAAGGCAGTCGCTGACCGCTGCACGATTATCCGCCGCGGAAAACTGATTGACGTTGTGGATGTCGCTTCAACTGATGCCGCTCTTATGGCCGCGAAAATGGTCGGACGTCCTGTGAATTTCAAGGTTGAAAAGTGCGCTCCAAAAATCGGTCGTCCTGTTCTTGAGGTGAAGAATCTTTGCGTGATGAATACAAAGAAAGTTCCGGGCGTTAAGAATTTTTCCCTTACAGTTCATGCCGGCGAGATTGTCGGACTTGCGGGCGTTGACGGAAACGGACAGACTGAGCTTGTCGAGGCAATCTGCGGACTTGTTCCTGCGGAAAGCGGCTCTGTCATTATTGACGGAACGGATGCGACTAATCTGACTGTGCGCAAAAGAAATGAGCTTGGGCTTGGCCATATTCCTGAGGACAGAATCAAGCGCGGACTTATCGCTTCTGAGCGGATTGCCGGGAACATGGTGGTAAAGTCGTATTACAAGAAACCTTTCAGCAGAAACGGAATCCTGAATTTTCCGGAAATCAACTCATATTCGGCGGATGTCGTTCAGAAATTCGACGTCCGGTCAGGCGAGGGAATAAATTCTCCTGCGGGCAAGCTTTCAGGCGGAAACCAGCAGAAGATGATTGTCGGCCGCGAGATTTCCATGAATCCGAAGCTTCTAATCGCCGTTCAGCCTACACGCGGTCTTGATGTGGGCGCGATTGAATATATCCACAAACAGATTGTGGCGCACCGAGATAAAGGAAAAGCTGTGCTTCTTGTCTCTCTTGAGCTTGACGAGATTTTCAACCTTTCGGACAGAATCGTCGTCATTTCAGGCGGAGAACTGATGGACATTGTGGATACATCTTCGACCGATGAGCATTCTGTGGGACTTATGATGGCAGGCGTGAGGAAAAACAAATGATGATTAAAAAAATATTTTCTGCAAAAAAAACAGAAGAGAAAAAGAGCGGGCCGTTCATGATTGCCCTGAGCGCGATTGTGCTTGGTCTTGTTGCAGGCGGACTTCTTATGCTTTTTATCGGGGAAAATCCGTTTGAGGCTTACGCCTATATTTTCAAGGGCGCGCTGATGAACCGCGAGAGAATCGGAAACACTTTTGCGACTGCCACTCCGCTTATGTTCACGGGACTTTCGTTTGCGTTCGCATACAAGACGGGGCTTTTCAATATCGGAGCTTCCGGGCAGATGCTGGCTGGCGGACTCTTTGCTACGATTGTCGGACATTTTGTTTTTCTTCCGCGTCCGCTTTATCTTGTTGTGCTTGTGGTTTCCGCAGTTGCAGGAGGTGCCTTGTGGGGCGCGCTTGTCGGTTTCCTCAAGGCGAAGTTCAATGTGCACGAAGTAGTTTCTTCAATCATGCTGAACTGGACCGCGTACTGGAGCATTTACTATTTTATTCCGGCATATTTAAAAGGTCCTTCGCTTGAAACTGAAAGTTCTTCTATTGCCGTTACGCAGTCGCTCAGAAGCCCATGGCTCTCGGCGGTCTTTTCAGGCTCGGAATACATCAACTTGGGAATAATTTTTGCCGTCGCTTCGATTTTTCTTGTGCGCTGGTGTCTAAACCGAACCATAGTAGGGTATGAGCTTAAGGCTGTGGGCGCGAACAAATTCTGCGCGGAATATGCCGGAATCAACGTGAACCGGAGCATCGTGCTTTCGATGGTGATTTCCGGAGGACTTTCGGGGCTGGCCGGTCTTTCGTATTATGCCGGTTACTCGCTGAATATGCAGATTGGCGTGATGCCTGCCCAGGGATTTGACGGAATCGCGGTTTCCCTGCTCGGAGCTTCAACACCGGTGGGCGTTCTGTTCGCATCTCTTTTCTTTGGAATCCTTCAGTCTGGAAAAGGATTCATGAACGCGCTCACCGATGTTCCGCCTGAAATCGCGGACACGATTATTTCTGTAATAATCTACTTTACTGCGACGAGCGTCCTTTTTGAGAAATTGTGGAACGGGCTTTTCCATAAACTTCATGAAAAGAAACTTGCGAAACTTTCTGAAAATTCAAATCAATCGGGAGATGAAAAATGAATTTGCTTTATCAGGTTTTTCCTTATGTAATTGCATACACGATGCCGATGCTCATAACTTCTTTGGGCGGATTTTACAGCGAACGTTCCGGCGTTACAAACCTCGGACTTGAGGGACTTATGCTTTCTGGGTATTTTGGAAGCGCGTTTGCAATCAGGCTGCTTGAGAATTCCGCGGGACATACGCAGGTCATAATAATCGGACTTGCCGCAGGTGCTTTGTTCGGAATCATTTTTGCGCTTCTTCATGCGTTCGCATCAATAACGCTCAAGGCGGATCAGGTTATTTCAGGAACAGCAATCAATATGCTTGCCGCCGCAATCACGATTTATATCGCGCGTCAGGTTACGGGCAGCGGAAACATTCCGATTATGATGGGAATAATTCCGATGGACTATGCAGGGCTTTCAAAAATTCCGCTTCTTGGAAAACTGATTTTCTCGCGCGTATACTGGTCAACCTGGCTCGTCCTTGGAATCTGGGGATTCTCGTTCTGGCTGCTTTACAAAACCTCATTCGGTCTGCGCCTCCGTGCCTGCGGTGAGCATCCTTCCGCCGTCGCGAGCGCAGGAGTGAACGTGCATTTTATGCGCTATGTCGCGGTTATTGTGAGCGGCGCCTTGTCCGGTCTTGGCGGAGCTGTCATGCTTGTAACCTATTCCGGCGAATTCAACGGAAGCGTCGCGGGACTCGGATTCCTTTCGATTGCCGCGCTGATTTTCGGACAGTGGAAGCCGCTTGGAATTTTGGGCGCGACTTTCTTCTTCGGATTCTTCACGACGCTTGCGAACGTCTCACAGGTTATTCCAGCCCTTTCAGTGATTCCGACAGTAATCTTCAAAGTGTTCCCTTATGCGGTGACACTTGTCGCGCTCGTCTTCTCGTCAAAGAAAATGGCCGCCCCCGCCGCAAACGGAATTCCGTATTAGAAATATAACGGAGAGTTAGTATGATTGTAACATTGAAAAATGAAAATTTTGAGCTTGATGTGAATACTCACGGAGCTGAAATCAACAGGTTTGTCCGCCGTGAAAATGGGCATGATATTATTTGGCGCGGAGATTCGTCCGTTTGGAAATTTCATGCGCCGGTTCTTTTTCCTCACTGCGGAAAGATAAAAAATGCTTTTGTTCTCATCGATGGAAAATCGTTTCCGCTAAAAAGCAACGGATTTGCAAGAGACCTTGAGCACAAGCTGATTTCGCGCACAGAAGATTCCGCGGTTTTTGAACTTTCCGAAAATGAATACACGCTGAAATTTTTTCCGTACAAATTTATTCTTCGCGTTGAATACAAACTGAAAAATGACGGCGTCGTTTTTAGGTCAACCGTTACAAACACAGATTCAGTTCCGTTTAAATTCAGTCTCGGAAGCCACAGCGCATTTGCGATTGGCAATGTGAACGACTTTCAAATTGAGTTTGAAAAGAAAGAGCCTCTTGTGCAGATTGCCTGCTATGACAACGGCTTTCTTGCTTCCACTTCAAAAGGCGAGTGCCCGGTTAAAAAACTTTATGCTGAAAAAAATCCGGGAATAATTCCTGTTACTGAATCTGGTTTTGGAAACGGACATCTTTTTACGGACATAAAATCAGACTGGGCTGGACTTAGAAATATTCGGACTGGCGAACTTATTCGTGTGAACACAAAAAATTATCCGTATGTGATGATTTGGCAGAACACAGGCGCTCCCGAATTTGTCTGCATAGAACCTTGGTTCGGACTTCCCGATGCCGACAACACAGACCATCAGTGGGAACATAAGCCCGGACTTGAAATTCTTGAACCGCGAAAAACTTTCACCGCCGACCAAAGCATAACGGTTGACTAAAGAAAATGTGATTTTTTTTCTTATGCGTGATAAACTTGTTTCCACTATGCTTTCACTAATTTTTCTAATTTTAGCTGTTTTGTCCGGTGCTTATTTTGTTCTGATTAACATTGTTTCTCCGGGAACTTTTTTGGGGACGATTTTTAGTTTTTCTGCGGTTTGGTTTTGGATTGCAGTTTTCTTTGCGCTTCTTTTTGTGCTTGAAAGGCGGAAACTTTTGAAAACAATTTGCGGAAAAATTTCAAAACGTATAAAAATAATTTTGATTTCTTTAGTTTGCGCAGGAATTTTTATTGCGGGCTTGAATCTGTTTTTTATTTGTACACCACGGCTTTCTGACGGAAAAGAAAATGTGCGCTACGTAATTGTTCTTGGCGGCGGAATCACAAAAGATGCCAGGCTTACTGATTCAGTGCAGAACCGTGTGCGTGTTGCTTCCGAATATTTAAAATCTCATCCGGCGGCTCTTGCGGTCGTTACAGGCGGAAAAGGAAAATTTTCTCCTTGCCCGGAATCTGATGTTTTAAAGCCTGCGCTTGCTTCTTATGGAATTGACGAAAATCGGATTCTTGCAGAAAACAAAGCGAAAGACACAATTCAGAATTTTATGTTCAGCGCGGAACTTTTTGCAGAGCATGACGGAGTCAGCATGGAAGAAGTTCTTGCTTCTCCAGTTGCGGTCGTAACAAGCGACTTTCACATTGCGCGTGCTGAACGGCTTGCTTCCAGAATGGGATTTTCAGATGTGTACGGAGTCGCGTCAAAAACTCCGCCGCTTTTTGTCCTGAACAGCTACTGCCGCGAAATCTGCTGCTACATAAAACTGAACTTAAGAATTTTACTCACAGGAAAACCAAAACATCTGTAGCAAATCCGCGCGCTGTGATAATATTGGATAAGATTTATTTTTGACTTTTTGCTGGAGAAATTGATTATGAATAACTTTTGGGAAAAGGTAAAATTATTTTTCATTGACCTGAAAAATAAAATTGTTTCTTTTTTTGAAAAACTGAAGAATTCTTTCTGCGGATTTTTAAAATCACTGCGAAGCAAAATTTCAGACTTTTTTGAAAGACTTAAAAATTCAAAGGCGCAAAAAGATTCAAATTTAAAAGATGAGCCTGAAGAGCCAAAAATAAAAAAATCAGTTGGTAAAAAAATCGGTTTTGCATTTTTGAATTTCTTTGATATTATTTTTGATTTAGTTTTTGTGGCAGTAATTATTTTGATACTAAAGCCCGAAATTAGAAATGGCAATTCACTTTGCAATAAACTTTCGATTATTGATTTTGTGAAAAATAATTTGCCAGAAAATTTTTTATTTTTAATTTTTCTTTGTGCATTGTTGGCGGCATATTTTATTTTCAAGCTGATTTTTTCATTTATTTATGTGCGCGGTTTGCAAAGAATTTCATGTGCAATGATTGTGGTTCTGAGTATTGTTTCAATTCTTCTTTTGCCAACAAATATTTTGTTCTTTCTTTTATTTTATTTTCTTCTATATATTACGTTTCAGATTTCGTGCGGAATAAAACCCAGCTGTGCCATTTACAAACTTATTGCAGTGATAGTTTTGGACATTACGCTTTATCTTGAACTTCATATTTTTTTCATAGAAGAGATTCAGGAGTCTATAAGGAAGATTCAGAATTCAATTTTTGAAATTATTGGTTATCTTAAGATTTAAAATAATAATAAAAGGAAATTTATATGAAAATTAATTTTAGTCTTAAACAGTTTTTTCCTCAAAAGTGGCGGGTAAAACTTCCGGTTATGCTTTTTGCGGTTGTGATGATGGGAATTACGCTTTCAGTTCTTATTGAAATTGGTTGGGGAACGGATCCTGCGACTTTTATGAATTATCATGTGGCGGCATTGCTCGGAACTGATAATATCGGCTTGATTCAGATTATGGATTACGCGGTTTTTCTTATTTTTGTGATTTTGTTTGGGGCGCAGCATATTGGCTTTGGTTCGATTGCAAATATGTTTTTTATCGGATTCGTTTCTGATTTTTCACGCTGGATTTGGAAACTGATTGGGTTTCATCAGTTTTTGCAGAATGCGGAACTTTTGCCAAAGGCTGGAGTTTTCGTTGTTATTTTGATTTTCTTTGTAACTGCTTGCGCGATTTATATGAATTCAGAATTGGGAATTGCTCCTTATGATGCGGTTCCTAAAATTATCAGCGACAGATTTGTTAAGCTTCCTTTTTTTGTTGTCCGCATTATTTTTGATTATTCTGCAATTACCATTGGACTTGTGGCGGCTTGCTTTGCGAAAAATAATATTCCGAATCCAGTTGCGACTTTTGCCGGAATCGGACTTAGAACAAATATTTTCGGATCAGTCTGCATGGGACTTCTTTTAGGACCAGCCATTTCTCTTGTCGGAAAATTTATGAAAAAAATTATTCCAGTGTTTCGCGAAAATTAAAAAATAAAATCGCATTGTTTTTTGTTTCCTTGCGCTAGAAATTTTACAATTTGGATTATATACTTTCGCTTGTACTGCAATTGTGTTGAATAAAATCAGGTTCAAGGATTTTTATAAAATGAAAAAAATTGTATTATCATTTGTGTTGTTTTGTTTGTCAGTTGCGCTTTTTTCTCAGCAAGTTAAAAATTCTAAAAGTGAGATTTCCGAAAAACTAAATTTTGTTCCTCAATATAAAGTTGGCGATGAAGGCGAGGGCGGCGGAATTGTGTTTTATGTTTCGCCGGAAGGTTTTGTTGTCTATGACGGCATGGGTGGAGAAAAATTGTGCCATTATCTTGAAATGTCTAAATCAACGCTGGGTTTTTCAGGTTGGTCTCCTGCTACTGGTCATGCTAATACTTTTGCTGGAATTGGCTATGGAAAATTCAATACAAAAAAAATTTTGAACTATTATGAAGAATTCAGCCTTACAGAAGAGAATTGCGCCGCATACAGATGCAGTGTTTATTCCACAGAAAAAGCTGCGGCAGGCGAATGGTTTTTGCCAAGCAGAGATGAATTGAATGAAATGTATAAGGCAATGAGCGGAACTGTGGTTTCAGATGCAACTTACAATGACTTCTGGTCTTCGTCGGATTTGAATAATCTTTTCGCATGTGCACAGAATTTCAGTGATGGTGAATTGTGCGCTGAAGATAAAGGGTGGCTTTGGTATTCTGTTCGAGCTGTTCGGGCTTTTTAATTGCCGCAGTAACAGACACCTAATTGAGTTTATGTTATTGTCATTCCCTTGTCGGAGCACAGCAATGACAACTTCAAAAAAATTCAGCAATGACAATGTGGATTTATGTCATTGCCAGATTTAACTTTAATTGTCATTCCCTTGCTTGACAAGGGAATCTGTTTATGGGATGAGAACAAACCAAATAATGACAGGCTGAAATTATTTTATTGCAACGTAAATATAAATTGTTCCTGTTTTTCCGTCGCAGTCTTCCTGATATTCTTCAAAGTCGCCAGTGAATGTGCGTTCAAGCGGAGTGTTCCAAATTTCAGCCCAGGCTTTGCCAACGTCTTTTGCAACGTCGCCTTTCACCGTGAACTTTGCATATTTTCCGTTTGGAATTTGCTTTACAGTGAAATTTTTTTCATTTGCATCTTCTGCTGATTCATTTGAAATTTGAACTCCCACAAGAACTGTGTAATCCTGTTCCGTCGGCATTCCGTAGTCGCAGTAAAGTCCCACTGCTTTTTGATTTGTTCTGCCCATGAACTTTGACTGCACGCTTCCAAGTTTCTGCCAAAGCCCGCCAATTTTTTGCGTCATATCCGGCGCGCTGTTTGATGTTACTTCTGTAAGTCCTGCGAATGTCATTTGCGGCAATTCTACGATTTCGTATTTCATGTTTTCTCCATTGAAAAAAAATTATGCTTGAATTATAAAACGCTTAATATGACAACAGTATGTCATGTTTTGTTTTAAATTGCATTTATTTTTTTTTTCTTAAATGCTATGATGAAAATGTCCGTGAAAAAAAAATTTGTCTTTGCTTTGTTTATTTTATTTTTCTCTTGCTTAAAGTTCAGCGCTGAAACTTTTTCACTTGCGGCTTCCGTTGGTTTTCAGTCTGGAAAAGTTCAGGAATATGTTTATGATTCTGGCGATGTTCTTAGCCGTCTTGATTGGAAAACTGATTTTATTCCTGTTGCGGATATTTCTTCTAGACTGAATTTTTTTCACGTTGTTACTGACATTGATTTTCTTTGCGCCTTGCCGATAAAGTATGGAACGATTGAAGACCGGGACTGGCTTGGCGAAGATAAAACAAGAGTTACAAATTTTTCAAAGCACAATCTTTCAGTTGAAAGAAAATTTGAAGTTGAAGCAAAAAGCGGATATGAATTTATTTTTGAAAAAATAAAACTTGTTCCGCAGATTGGCTTGCGTTATCGCAATCAAAAGTTCAAAGCGCACGACGGATATTATCAGTATGCGGATTATGAAAGTGGAGAGTATTTGAACGGTTCAATTGAAAGAAAAAAAATTAATGGAACTGGACTTTCTTACGAGCAGCAGTTTGTACTTCCGTTTATTTCTCTTGAAGCTGAATCTAAAATTTTTTCTAGCTGGGTTCTGGTTTTAAACTGGAGGTGCTATCCTTATATTTATTGCTTTGCGGTTGACAGACATTATTTTAGAAATGCGGATTTCCGCGATGCAATGTACGGCTCTGGATTTTTGCTTGGCGCGGAATTGCGTTACAAATATTTTTCAATTCTTGTTGATTACGAATTTCTTGAATGCAAAAACGGAACGTCAGAATATAAGGAAGACGGAAAATCCGCAGTAAAGCTTTATACTGTGCCGGGAATAAAATCTTCTGTTGTTTCTGTTATGGCGCGGTATAGATTTTAAAATAAAAATATGTCGCAGAAAAATCTTTTTGAACTCGTTTACATTCTCTTGGATAAAAAATCTGTAACTGCAAAAAATCTTGCGGAACATTTTGGTGTTTCTGAAAGAACAATTTTGCGTTGGGCAGAATCTTTGGCGGAAGCGGGAGTTCCCATTTATTCTACGCAAGGAAGATACGGCGGATTTGCGATTGCAGAAAATTATGTGCTGGACAAAACTATTTTTACTGATGAAGAAAAATGTTCTGTTGTTTCAAGTTTGAAGGCTGTTGCAAAACTTTCAGGCAACGAGCATTCTTGCAAAAATTCTGCGGAAAAAACTGCGGTGCAAAAACTCAGCAAGTTTGCTGAAAAAAATACTGACTGGCTTGAGATTGATTTTTCTCCATGGAATCCGCAGGGAAAAAATATCAACGAAATATTTAACAAACTTAAAAATGCCATAATAGAAAAACAGCAAGTTGAGTTTGATTATTTTTCACTTAACAAAAAAACTGAGCATAGAACTGTTCAGCCTTGGAAAATTGTGTTCCGCGGTGTTGGCTGGTATTTTTATGGCTGGTGCAATGTGCGTTGCGCTCCAAGATATTTTAAACTGAATAGAATTTGCAATTTAAAAGTGTTGAACAAAAAAGTTTTTATGGAAGAAAAAGAATTTGAAACTGAACAGAAAAATTCTTATAGTGCGGAAAAAGAAATTCCTCTGGTTGAAATTGTTATTCAAGTTTCAGACAGCGAGCTTTATAGAATCCTTGATGAATTTGCGGTTTGCAAAGTTGAAAAATTTTCTTCAGAAAGTTCAATTGTAAAATTCAATGCACCGGAAGTCGGCTGGCTTGTTCCATTTCTTTTGTCATTTGGTTCAGCTATAAAAATAATTTTTCCTGAAAAAATAAAAGGGCAGTTTTCTCTTGAAGTAAAAAAAATGTCAGCACTATTAAATGAAAAATAAAAATTCAATTGAAGAAGATAAAAATATTTGTATAATAAATTTTAGTTTATACATAAGGTTGAATATAGAGTTTTATAAATTAATGTCATTATCGGACTTGACCCGATAATCTATTTAAAAGTTATACTAGATTCCCGCGTCATTGCACGGGAATGACAGTTAAACAGGTGTTTTTATGAAAAATTTTTTGCGGATTTTATTTTCATCTTTTGTTTTAGTTTTGTTTTTTGGATGCATGACGACAACGACTTCAGCAGGAAATGTCGGCGCGGACAGAAATCAGCTTATGATTGTTTCCGAAGCGCAGATGGAGCAAAGCGCGAATGAATCTTATGCTCAGGTTATTGCTGAAGCAAAAAAATCCGGCACGCTGAATGTTGATGCTACGACTGTTGCCCGCGTAAGAAATGTTGCAAAAAATTTAATTTTACAAGTTGGAGCTTTTAGGGAAGACGCGCTTTCTTGGAACTGGCAGGTGAATGTAATCAGCGATAGCACTGTAAATGCTTGGTGTATGCCCGGCGGAAAAATTGTTGTGTACACTGGAATTATCCAAAGCCTCAATCTGACAGATGCGCAGCTTGCCGCTGTAATGGGACACGAAATTGCGCATGCGCTTAGGGAACATAGCCGTGAGCAGGCTAGCAGCGAAACTTTGAAGAATGCTGGAATCGCAGTCGTTTCTTCTGTTGCAGGACTTAATGAAACTGGAAACTCTTTGCTTGGACTTGCGGCTCAATATACTTTAACTCTTCCATTTTCACGTTCGCACGAAACAGAAGCGGATCACATTGGAACAGAACTTATGGCACGCGCTGGATACGATCCTAATGAAGCTGTTGCAGTTTGGGAAAAAATGTCTGCGCTCGGCGGAAGCCAAGTTCCAGAAATTATGAGCACTCATCCTTCCAACACAAGCCGTATAAAAGATTTAACTGAAATTTCTAAAAAAGTTTATCCGCTTTACGAAGCTGCAATAAAGTAAAATTTAAATGAAAATTGCCGGAACAAGTCCGGCAATAGTTTTTTTATTACTTAATATTTATTTCCAGACTTCTTCTGCAATTTTGCGGACAAGCGCGATTTTTGCCCACTGCTCTTCCTCTGTAAGCTTGTTTCCAATCTCGCACGAGGCAAATCCGCACTGAGGGCTGAGATAAAGTCTTTCAAGCGGAATATATTTTTCGGCTTCTCTTATGCGGGCAATCACAGCGTTTTTGTCTTCAAGCACTGGAGATTTTGTTGTAATAAGGCCGAGAACGACTTTCTTTTCTTTGCTGACTTTCGCAAGCGGAGCAAATCCGCCCGATCGCGCGTCATCATATTCAAGATAAAGGCTGCTCACGTTCTCTTTCGCAAAAACGTAGTCCGCAACTGTGTCGTAAGGGCCGCTTGTAAAATACGTAGAATGATAGTTTCCGCGGCAGATATGCGTGTTGATTGTCATATCGCTTGGCTTTTCCGCAAGCGCAAGATTGTTCACTTTCAAAAGCTGCTCTTTAACTTCTTTCAGGCTTCCGAGCTTTTCGTATCTTTGGGCAGCCGCATTTCCAACAACCGCGCCCCAAGTGCAGTCGTCAAGCTGGAGAGTGCGGCAGCCGGCATCGTAAAACTGCTTAATCACACTGCGGTAAGCATTTGCAATGTCCTCGATAAGCTCGTCGTTTGTCGGATAGATTTTTCTTGTCGCCTCAAAGTTTTTCGGAATATTAAGCTGCTGCAGGAACTGCGCTGGAGCCGGAATCGTCTGCTTTGCCTCGAATCCGTCGCTTTCAAGGCTTTTCACGAATTTAAAGTCTTCCACAAACGGATGCGCCTTTGCGGAAATCTTTCCAGTGATAAAAGTGTCCTCAAGGTCTGCAATCTCGCCGTTAAAAGGAACACCGCCGCCTTCTTTTTTATGCTCCACGCCGTTGAATCCCCAGAAAAAGTCAAGATGCCAGAACTTTCGGTTGTACTCGCCATCAGTGATGTACGGAAGCCCAGCTTTTTTCTGCTTCTCAATCAGTTTTTTTATCTCTTCCTTTTTGATTGCGTCAAAATCAGCCGCTGAAATATCGCCTTTCTCAAACGAAGCGCGCGCCTTTTTCAAGCTTTCCGGGCGAAGAAAACTGCCCACAACATCAAATCTTTTTTCTGCCATAAATTCCTCCAGAAGTTCTGTTTTTTGTTTTTCTTGACGAAAATATAGCCGATTAAAGAAATCGTGAAAAATACTAATTTTATGCGGTTTGATATAGATTTAAACTATAATGAAAGATTAAAATAAGGCGAAATGACACTACAGCAGCTAAAATACGCGGTTACAGTCGCCGAGTGCAGGACAATTTCAAAAGCGGCGGAAAAAGTCTTTATCTCGCAGCCGAGCCTCACAGCCTCAATCAGGCAGCTTGAAGACGAAATGAACGTGAAAATCTTCTCGCGAACAAACAAGGGAATTGAAATCACAAAAGACGGCGAGATTTTTTTGTCCTACGCGCGGCAGGTTCTTGAACAGGCAGACTTGCTCGAGGAAAAATTCACAGGAAAGCGAAGCGCGAATCCGTTTTTCAGCGTTTCTTGCCAGCACTACTCGTTCGCGGTGAATGCTTTTGTTGACGTAATCAAAGAATTCAAAGGAGAAAAATACAATTTCACGCTACGGGAAACCCAGACTTTTGAAATCATCGATGACGTTTCGCGCCTAAAAAGTGAAGTGGGAATTCTCTACACGGACTCAAAAAACGAGGAGATAATCGGAAAACTTCTTAAGAAAAACGAGCTTGAATTCTCCGAGCTTTTTACGGCAGAACCTCACGTTTTCATAAGCGATAAAAATCCGCTCTGCAAAAAAAGCCGAATCACCCTGAAAGACCTTGCGCCTTTTCCTTATCTCGTGTTTGAGCAGGGCGAGCACAGCTCCTTTTATTTTTCGGAAGAGCCTTACCCCGCGATTGACCACGAAAAAACAATCATGGTGCGGGACCGAGCGACTCTCTTTAATCTTCTGATTGGACTTGACGGATTTACAGTAAGCTCAGGCGTAATCGACGAGGAGCTGAACGGCGAGCATATAATATCGCGGCCGCTAGAACTGGACGAGAAAATGAGAATTGGAATAATCACAAAGAAAAACGTGATTCTTTCAAGATACGCGGCAAAATATATTGAGGCGGTGAGGAAATATATTTGAGAGGGATGCGGGATGAGGGAAGTGGGACATGGGAAGAGGAATACGGGGGATTAATGTTTTCTGAAAGTATAAAGTTTTTTGGAACGTTACGATGACGTTTGGAGAAAATGTTTGCGGACAAAGAACGTTAAAATAACGTTTTGAAAAATTACACTCGAACGGCAAACGTTACGGTAACGCAAGGAGAAAACAAGCAAATTCGGTAAACGTTATTTTAACGCTGGCGGAAATCAGATGTTGCCGAAGAAAATCAAAATAACGTTCGTCAAAAGTGCGCCAGTTCACGGAACGTTACGATGATGCAATATGAAATCAATTGAAGATGAAACATTTCCGTTTGACAACCTATTAGTCGGTCGGGTATATTGTCAGTGATATTTTTATTCAGGAAAATTCACGATGGCGGAAAAAGGTAACACAAAGCAGGTGATTATGGCGGCGGCGCTGGATTTGTTTTCGGTGCAGGGCTACGAGGCGACTTCCATGCAGCAGATTGCGGAAGCGGTGGGAATCCGTAAGCCTTCTCTTTACAGCCACTTTGTGGGCAAGCAGGAAATTCTTGACGCGCTTGTGCTGACGACAATCGAGCAGTACGAAAAACATTCGCTTTTTGCTCAGGCGGACTGGAACAATCCCGATTTTACCGCAGGCAAGCAGAACATTACAGAAAACGACGTTCTCCAGATGATTCTGAAACATTTCCGCTACATTGTCCACGATCCGCAAATCAGCAAGTCGCGAAAAATGCTTACAATCGAGCAGTTTCAAAATCCTACGCTCAAGGAGCTTCAGACCAAGCAGAATTACACGGATGTTATGCGATATTTTACCGGGCTTGTGAAATTTCTTATCAGCCGGAAAAAACTTTTCGGAAGCGACGTTGAAATTATGGCGGCTCAACTTTGTCTTCCGATTTCCGTTTGGATAAACCTTTGCGACCGTGAACCTAAACGCGAGGGTGAAATTGTCGATCTGATTGAAAAGCACGTCCGTCAGTTTTTTAAGATTTACGGAAATAAAAAGTGAGAGAGGCTAAAATGAGCAGAATTCTTGTATTGAACGGAAGCGTGCGCAGAGACGGAAACACGAATCTTCTTGCGCAGTCATTTGCAGAAGGCGCGCGGAAAAACAACAGCGTGGAAATTGTCTCGGTGGCGGATTTCAAGGTGAATCCGTGCATAGGCTGCAACTCGTGCTTTAAACGAGAGGGAAACGCCTGCTTCCAGAACGACGATATGACAAAGATTTACAAAAAACTCAAAAACACGGACATCCTCGTGATTGCCTCGCCGGTTTATTTCTACGGAATCAGTGCGCAGCTTAAAGCCGTGATTGACCGCCTGCACACTCCGATGCGCGATTCGTTTCCGATAAAAAAACTCGCTCTGATTCTGGTCGGTGCCGCAAGCCTGCCTGAAATGTTCGACGCGGTAAAAACGCAGTACCGGCTTGCGCTGAATTTCTTTGGCCTTGAGGACGCGGGAACAGTTCTTGTGCGCGGCGCAAAGGAAAAAGGCGACGTAAAAAACACGGACGGACTGAAAGAGGCTTACAACCTCGGAAGCTCGATGTGAAAATCAGCGGAAATAAAAATTACGAAGGAACAAAACATGACTGAAACAAAAAACGACATCTGGGAAAAACTTTACAATGCGGCGAAAAAAGTTCAGAATGCGCGGACTGTCTCGCCTTTTATCGAGGCCGGAGGAGTTGCGGCTGCGATTCTCACAAAGGGCGGAAACATTTATGTCGGCGTCTGCATCGACACGGCAAGCACGCTCGGAATGTGCGCGGAACGGAACGCGATTGCAAACATGATTACGAACGGAGAAAGTCAGATTGAAAAGCTCGTCGCCATAACTCCCGACGGAAAAGTTGGTTCACCGTGCGGAGCGTGCCGCGAATACATGATGCAGCTCGACAAAGATAGCGGTGAAATCGAAATCCTCGTAGACTACGAAACGCGAAAAACTGTCCGCCTGAAGGAACTGATTCCCGACTGGTGGGGAAAGTCCCGGTTTGAGGGAGAATAAATTTTTTACGAGGAGATAATACAAGGAAAATGGCTTTTGACTTCAAAAAGGAATACAAGGAATTTTATCTGCCTAAAGGCAAGCCGGAAATCGTAAATGTTCCGCGCATGAACTATGTTGCGGTCCGCGGCAAGGGAAACCCGAACGAGGAAGGCGGCGCGTACAAGGAGGCAATCGGCGTTTTGTACGCTGTAGCCTACACGCTCAAAATGAGCTACAAGAGCGACTACAAAATTGACGGATTCTTTGAATATGTCGTGCCTCCGCTTGAAGGCTTCTGGTGGCAGGACGGAAGGCGCGGCGTGGACTATTCGCGGAAGGAGAATTTCAACTGGATTTCGCTCATCAGGCTGCCTGATTTTGTCACGAAGGAAAATTTTGACTGGGCGGTAAAAACTGCAAGCCGCAAGAAAAAACTTGACTGCTCGGCTGCGGAATATCTTACGGTTGACGAGGGACTTTGCGTCCAAGTCATGCACACAGGAAGCTACGATGACGAGCCTGCGACAATTGCGCTGATGGATTCATTTCTGGCGCAGAACGGCTACGAAAACGACTTTGGCGAAAACCGTTTCCACCACGAAATCTATCTTTCCGACCCAAGAAAAACCTCCGCGGACAAACTAAAAACTGTAATCAGGCATCCGGTCAGGAAAATGTAGAACTTGACTGAGATTATCAACCGGGTTTGCTTCGCAAACGTCGCGGGTCAAGCACGACAAAGACAAGCTTAGGGCTTTGCATACCTGACGGTATGCAGCGAGATTTTGCTGTCGCAAAACTCGGTTATTTTACGTGTGCGCTTATGCGCACGTCCTAAGCTAAAGCTTAGGGCATGGAACACTGGCGAAGGTTGTTTGAACAACCGAAGCCAAAGACCGCAGCCGTGCGATTTGCACAGCGAGGACTTAGAGCGGACAGCGAAGTGCGGAACGCCCGAAGGCGGAGGCGGAGTAAAACGAAGCCGCAGCCGGAAGCCCCTTATAAAAACTGAAAGAAAGGCAATCCGCTATTGACAAAATCTAACACAATTAGTTTAATATGCGAAAATATTCGGGAGAAATTAAAATGAAAATTCTTGTAATCAACTGCAGCCCGGTAAAAAACGGTGCGACTGCGCAAATCGTGAAGATGGTTTGTGATTTTTGCAAAAAAGGCAACGAAGTCCGCGCGGTTTGCATTGACGACTACGAGATAAAATTGTGCCGGGGCTGCCGGAAATGCCACGAGCGCGCGGAATGCTCAATTTTGGACGACACAAAAAAACTGATGGCGGAATACGAATGGGCGGACAGAATCGTTTCCGTTTCGCCGTCGTACTGGGCGGACATTCCGGGGCAGTTCAAGGTTTTTATTGACAGATGCACTCCCTGGTGCAACACCCACGAGCCGCACGTAAAAATCTCAGGCGGCAAAAAAGGCTACACAATCGCGCTTAGAACCGGACCGTCAATGCCGGAATGCGAAAAAATAATCGGCAGCATCGAGCATTTCTACGGACATCTTGAAATCGAAGCGAGCGGAAAACTCGGACTTTGCAAAGTTGAACACAAGGAAGATGTCGCGGCACGCACGGAGGAAATCCAGGAATTCTGCGAGGGGATTTGCTGCGACTGAAAAAAGTAAAACCAACCACAAATGAGGCATTATGAAAATTGAACACGTTGCACTTTATGTGAATGATTTGGAAGGCGCACGGATGTTTTTTGAAAAATATTTTTGTGCAAAATCAGGCGAGCTTTATCACAACAGAACATCCGGCTTCAAGTCGTATTTTCTGACATTTGACGGCGGAGCAAGGCTTGAGATTATGACGCGGCCAGAAATTCAGGACGTTGAGAAAAATCCTTTGAGCGCAGGCTACGCCCATGTCGCCTTCAGCGTGGGAAGCAAAGAGGCAGTTGACGCTCTTACCGAAAAACTGAAAGCTGACGGCTACAAGGTTTCAAGCGGTCCCAGAACAACCGGCGACGGCTACTACGAAAGCTGCATTGTCGGAATTGAAGGAAATATGATTGAAATCACGGAATAAAAAGGAAAGAAGAATGAACTCCACCACAACCACACAAGACAAATATCACGAAATCAAACGGCGGCTTCTTCTGCTTGCGGAAAAACGCGCGGAAATAAAGGCGGTTGTCGCAATCGGCTCGTCAACAAGAAGCGATGTTCCGGCGGACGAGTATTCCGACCTTGACCTTATAATCGCGACAGACGACACGGAATCCTGGCTTTACGGAAATCTTCCGGCGGAACTTGGCGACGTGAAAGTTTCGTTTGTTGAACCGACTCTTGGCGGCGGAATGGAGCGGCGAGTTCTGTTCGACGGCTATCTTGATGTGGATATGATTGTTTTTACGGCCGGGCAGTTTTTGAACGCGGTGAACGACGGAACTGCAAGCTGGGTGATGAACAGAGGCTATGCCGTGCTGCACGACAGAATCGGGGCGGCGGAACTTTTGAAGCAAAAAATCACTTTGGAAATTCACAAGAGTGATTTTTCCGAAAGTGAATTTCAGAACCTTGCGAGCAACTTTTACTTTCACACGGTATGGGCGGCAAAAAAACTTCTGCGCGGCGAGCTTTGGTCTGCCAAAATGTGCCTTGACTCGTACCTGAAAAATCTTCTGCTCAAAGTGCTGGAAGTCCAGGCCGCAACAAAAAATCACGCTGATGTCTGGCACGACGGAAGATTCCTTGACCGCTGGGCGGACGAAGAAATCCGCATGGAACTGAAAAACTGCTTTGCCCGTTACGACAAGGACGACATGAAAAACGCGCTGAAATCGACTCACAGGCTTTTTGCCAAAATCGCCAAAGAAACCGCCGCACTAAAAAACTTCGCGTACCCGGACGAAGCGGAAAAGTTTTCAAAAGAATTTCTGGAAGAAAAGTTGTAGAGTAATTTACGGCGGCTTGCACAAGAATGATATGAAACCAGCCTGTCATTGCCGTGCTTTCTTTCTCTGTCATTGTTGCATTCGCCACTGTGTTGTCATTGTCGGATTTGTATTTTTCTTATCATTGTCGGACTTGATCCGACAATTCCCCTAAATAAGATTTAAACTTATTTGCAAATTTCTTCCCAATGCTCTTTTGTCATTACGGTTGTGTGTCCGACGCGCACTTCATTCAAAAGAGGGACTGAAACTTCGTCGCAGGTATGGTGAAAGACGAATCCCAGTTTTTCCTGTACGCGTTTTGATTTTTTGTTTCCGTCGTAATATCCGCACCAGACGGTTTTCATGCCGAGTTCCTCAAATGCACGTCGCAAAAGTTCTCCGGCGGCTTCGGGCATGTAGCCTCTTCCCCAAAACGGTTGTGCGAGCCAGTAGCCAAGCTCACATTCGTCGTCGCGTTCGGTCATGTCGGTGTGTCCGTTCAGTTTTAGTTCCACCGAGCCGATTGCGATGTTGCTTTCCTTTTCGCAGATTGCGTAACATTCCGCTCCGTTCAGCACATTCTTGATTATGCCCTTGCTTTCTTCCATGCTTTTGTGAGGAGGCCAGCCGGCAATCGGTCCCACTTCAGGATTTTTCGCATATTCAAAAAGGCTTTCTGCGTCAGATTCTGTCCATTTTCGCAATATCAGTCTTTGTGTTTTCAGCATTTTTTTCACCTCTTTTCATTTCTTCGATTTTTTCAAACGCAACCGTTTTGTTTTTCATCGAGATTTTCGCGACTTTTATCAGCATTAAAGATAAAAACCGGAAATACTGTCCATTGTCAAAACCTCAATGTCCTTTATTTGTTTAAGCTGTTTGTCATTGGTTATGAATTTTGAGCAGCCAGAAATTTTTGTTGTCGCCAAATGAATTGCGTCCAAGGCTTTGAATCCTGTATATACTGAGCGAATTTTTGCGGCTTCAAAAGCAAGCTGCTTATCAACAGGAATTACGGCAATTCCCATTCCGTCTAAAAATGTATTGAACGCAGTTACGGAATTTTTGTCATCGTGAGCAAGCGGATAAACACAATACTCTTCAACCGTCACGGCGGAAGTTACGAGCGGAATATTTTTGCTGTAGCAGGACATAAAGAAATGGCGGATTTTTTCAAAATACAAATCGCTTTTTTCCAGATAATAAATAAAAGGTGCTGTATCAAGATAGAATTTAGAATCTGTCATTATCGCGAAGTTCCCTTATATGTTCGTCCGCATGATTCGCCCTGTCAGTGTGCTTAACGAGGCTGTCAAAAACGAAATTTTCTTTGCCGGAATAATAATTTTTTTTGTACTGCTCAACAATATTCCCGATTACAACGGAAATTTCATCAAGACATTCCGCCGGGGCGGACTTTATCTGTTCCAAAACTGTTTCATAAGACATTTTTGCCTCCGTCTTGTTCATTATAACACGATTTTCCCCGAAATTACAGTTCCGCTTAATTTCCGGTTTTTTCAAATGCAACCGTTTTGTTTTTCATCGAGATTTTCGCGACTTTCCAGCCGAACTCTTCAAGCTCCTTTTTATAGGTCAAGAACGAATGGTCGAGCGGCGCTCCAGCGATTTTTGCGATTTCGTCAAAGGTCAGGCTGAAAGATTCCGTTCCGTTTTCTTCTATATAATTCCAAAGTTTTCGTATTTGCTCATTTTGATTTCCTCTTCTTAGGAACTGGCGTAACCTTTTCCAGAATCGGAATAACTTTGTCCAGAAGCTCGCGGTTTTCGATGTCGAGGATAAAATGCTCCTTTGCGCCGTCGTAAGGAAATCCGCATTCCGCGCTGAATTCCTTCATAATCGGCTCGGTTTCCGCAAGCTTTTTCACAAAAACCGTGTTGTCGCACACAAGAAGAACCGGTTTTTCGTTCAGGTACGCCATATATTCGCCGAACATCTTGCGGTTTCGCACCTCGCCGTATTGTTCAATCTGCTCGCACACAAAATCAATGTATTCTTTGGTTGTCGCCATTTTTGTTTCCTCTTAATTTTTTTTTGCTTCCGGCTGCGGCTTCGTTTTACTCCGCCTCCGCCGTCGGGCGTTCCGCACTTCGCTAACGCTCATCCTCCGCACTCGCTCCACCCTGCGGTTTTCGCTCGCTTGCGGTGGACTGCTTCGCAGGTGCTCCATGCCCTAAGCTATTTCCTCGCCATTATTACCGCAAACTTTCCGTTCAGATAAATACATTCCGCACCCTTGAATCCCGCTTGTTTAAGCCATTCGGTTTCCTGCCGCACGGAACATTCACGGTCGAGCTTTTTGCGTTCCTGCCAGCGGTCAAATTCTTTTTCCGAGAGATTCGCAGACTTTATCTGCTCAGTCCAGTATTCTTCGATGTTTTTATTCATTTCAAAATCTTCCGCGCAGAACTGGTCGTAGTTTATGAAAGTTCCGTTTTCGCCGAGCTCGCCGTAAATATTTTTGAAGAGATTTTGTTTCGCATCGTGTTCAAGATGATGAATCGAAAGCGCGGAAATCACAAGGTCGGGCTTTCCCGCCGGAAGCTCCTTTGAATAGTCAAGAATTTTGTATTCCACATTCGAAAGATTTTCAAAACGCTTTTTCGCCACCGCAAGCATTTCTTCGGCAAGGTCAACAAGGACATATTTCGCATCCGGAAAATGCCTGAACCAGAACGAAGGCAAAAGTCCAGTTCCAGAGCCAAGGTCAAAAATCAGATTTGGCGTTTTTTCAAGCGATTTTGCGGCAAAATCCGTTGAAGAAATGTAATAGTCATCAAAACACGGAATGAATTTTCGGCGGTTTTCGTCGTATTCATTTGCAATCAAGTTGAACTGTTCCTGCACTGTCATTTTTGTTTCTCCTTCGATTTGTTTTCCTTATTTTTCTGCCACTTTGTCTTTCAAGCCCGCCCGCAGTGCCTTGAACTTTTCCTTCCAGTCCTGTGAAATCCTGTAAGAATCGCAGATTTTTTGAATCGCCTTGCCGCATATTTTGTAGTCAAGTCCGCAAGTTCCCAGCCATTTGTGAACAGTTTCCGGCTCGGTTACGGCGAGCCCTGCAATCAGCCAGGCTTCGCCCATCTGAACGTAATAATGCCCGTCATTTTTCATCAGAGGAAGAAGCTGTTCTGCGTGTCCTCGCCCCAAATGTGCGATAAAAAGCACGTATCCCCAGCGGCGCACAAAAGGCTCTTCGGATTTTATGTATTCCGACGCATATTTCAGAGCCACTTCAAAATCCAAGTCCGCAACGTAGCCAATCAGCTCGTCCGTGTGCCACCAGTCCGAAAAAAGCAAGTTCTCGTGGATAAACGCCATCCGCGCATTCACGTCCTTTATCTGCTCAAGATTGACGTAAAAATAAATCCTGTGGAACTGCTGCTGCGTCAAAACGTGCTCTCGCAAAAGTGAAGCGTCCGCATTTTTCTTGACATAGCCGCGAATCAGGCGGTCAACGTCGGCGGTTTTGTATTTTCCGAGCGCGTCCAAATCCTTTTGAACAAGCTGCGGCGTAAGAACTAAATAGCTGCTCATTTTTCCTCCAATAAATCCTCTGGAATTTTTCAACGTGCAAGCAGATTGTTCTTTGCGCACTGATTGTTCTTGTGAATCATCGCGACTTTTTCGCAGCCCTCCATTTCTGCGCAGTCGCCGCAGGTGCTTACTTTTTTGCCAAGTGCGCATTGCCGGATCGGGCAAAGTGAATCGCAGAACGGAGTTTTCCGTCCGTTTATTCGGCAGCCGTCGCAGTTTATCATTTCCGCAGTGATTTCAACGCCGTTCAGCTTTGACCATTCAACTGCAACTTTTTTGCGCAGCTCCGAATCGTTTTCGACAGTCGCTTTTCTGGCCTCGCATGATTCGCAGTCCAGTCCGCAAAATGCAATCAAGTTTTTCATTTGTTTACCTTCCTTTCTTTTTTTTCAGGGGCTTCCCTGCCTTGCGGCAGGTCGGGCGTTCCAGCCTTCGCTCACGCTCATTCCAAAATGTTGGTTTCGACAAGCTCAATCAACATTTTGGAACTCTGGGCTTCCATGCCCTAAGCTTTTTTCAGCCACTTTCCTACAAATTCTCTTCCAGAATCCTGATTCCTTCTTCCACGCTCTGTCCGAGAATTTCCTGCATTTTTTTGAACTCGTATTTTTTGTGCAGGTTGTCCAAAACTTTGCGGTGGGCTTGTTTTCCGTGCCGCCGGATGAAGATTGCCTGCGCCTTGCTCGCGGCGGCTCCATCGTTGCTTGGCGTGTAGAATCCTTTCTCGCATTTTTCGAGTTCCGGGCAGTCAAAGCAGCCGTCAAGATTTTTTTCCCCGCAGCATTTTACGTTCGGGCATTTTCCGCCAGGAAACATCGTTCCGAACGAGCAGCAGTTGAAAGGCGAGCGGCAGCCTCCGCACCATTCGCCCAAAAAGCAGTGGCCGCACGAAAGTCCGCAGATTGCCGTCATGTCAACGCCTTGTTTTGCCGCCGCTACGATTTGGGCTTTCCACCTTCCGCCGTTTTCCAGGCGTTTTTGTTTTTCATCTCCTTCTGCTGAAAGTTCCTTGCGGTAGATTCTTGTTTCCTCTCCGCCGACCGATTTCGCCGTATTGAAAAATTCGTAGCCGTATTTTTCGTAAAGCCCCGTGTGGTCTGTTGAAATGTAAACCGCATTGCGTCCCATGACGGTTGCAACGCTTTCCGCCCAGTTCAAAAGCTCGCCTGCGTAATGATGTCCGCGGTATTCTGGCACAGTATAAACAAAGCCAATCCAAGGTGAAAGTTCCGTGGGCTGAACATCGTCGAGCGGCGCGAAAGTGCAGAAAGAGACAAGTTTCTCGCCGTCGGTCAAAAGCGGAACAAGCGCGGAATCCCCGATTGTTTCCTTCAGCTTGCCTTCGCTCAAAAGCTGGTGAAGAAATTTCGCCGCGCCCCAGTCAGCCTTTGCGATTTCTTCAAGCCAATGCGCCTTGTTGTTCGATGTAAAATATTCAATGATTTTCATGCTGTCTCCTTTTATTTGTTCTTAATTTTCTTCCATTCGCCACGTGTGATTGCGTAGACGTAGGAAATTCCGTCTTTCTCGTTGGGATATTCCTTGAGTTTTTTCATGCCGATTGCGCAGGCGGTTGAGTAACTGGCGACGTTCGTGTATTTCGTGTACGAATAAATGCGCTCATATTTTGTGTTTGCAAATGCCCAGTCGCGCACTGATTTTGCGGCCTCACTTGCGAATCCTTTGTGCCAGTATTTTTTGTTGATATGATAGCCGATTTCAGGGAGCATTTCTCCGTCGATATTCTGAATCGTAATTCCGCAGTTGCCGATAAATTTGCCAGTTTCCTTCAATATAATTGCCCACAGTCCGAATCCGTATTCCCTGTAGTTCTGAATGTTCCAGTCAATCCAGCCGCGCGTGCGTTCCTCGTCAAATGGCGCGGGATAGTGCCTCATCGTCTCCGCGTCGGACATTATCTCAAAAAGCGCGTCAAAATCTTCCGGCGTGTATTCCCGGAGAACAAGGCGCGGAGTTTCGATTATCGTTTTTCCGTTCATTTTGATTTCTTCCTGCTATTTGCGCATCCCGTCAAAAGTTCTTACGTCGCAGCCTTTGCTTTCGTAGTAGGCGAGCATTTCGGGAATCTTGTTTTTGTTGTAGCTTGTGATGCAGTCGGAAATCACGTGGACGGTGTAGCCGTTTTTTGCCATGTTGAAGCAGGTGGATTTTACGCAGGCTGTTGCGTCCGCACCGGCTATAAAAAATTCCGTGATTGCGTTCTCCTGAATGAAGGCGGAAAAATCCTCGCTTGTCAGGGCGTTGATTTTTGTCTTGGTGAAAACGTGGTCGGAAACGATTTTCATTTCAGGCACAAGCTCAGCACCGTGCGTTCCCGGCTTGAACGTTCTTGTTCCGGCGGAAAGGTTGTGGTTCTGAATGTAGACAACGTGCATTCCGCCAGCCACCGCCCAGTCAATCGCCTGATTCACACGAGTGATTATTTCCTTGTAATTTTTTGTGATGTCGTTCTGAAGGTCAATCAAGACCAGCGCACTGTTTTTCATTTTGGGTTCTCCTAATTTTTTTATTTAATTTCCATTGGCGTGAAGCGCAATCCGTTTACAACCTGTTCCGTGTCCGTGTCGCAAAATCCAAGTTTGTGATAAACGGGCACAGCATACGGCGAGGAATTCACCGTCATTTTTCCGGAACTGTTCATGCTCCGTGCGAACTCGAACAGCCTCTTTCCGATTTCCTGTCTGTGATATTTTTCGTCCACAAAAAACAGTGCGATGTGAGTTCCTTCGTTCCGCGTGGCAATGATTCCGACAAGTTTTTCTTGAACAAACGCACCGTACCAGCAGAGTTTTGAAAGGTAGGTTTCGTCATGAATGCTTTTGTAAAATTCCTCAACGCTTTCTTTTGTGTATTCAGGCGATTCAAATTCCAAAAAACACGTTCCAGGCCAAGCCCAATGCTTCCGCAATTTCTTCCGGCCTGATTTGACGGATAAAATAATCTGATTCCATAACTGCATCTCCAAAAAAATATAACTGGAAATATATCCTATCGAAAGGTAGGTTGTCAAGGGAGGGGAAGACAATAAAACGCCGTGTCATTATCGGGCGTGGATTTTTGTCATTATCGTTTTTAACCTCTTCTGTCATTGTCGGACTCGATCTGACAATCTCCTGTAATAGATCTCTGGGTCAAGCCCGAAGATGACATAAAACTAGCCAGTCATTGCCGTGCCACGACACGCGACATTTTCGAAGAAAACGCGGTCAGCAATCTCCTTGCGAAACATTTGAATAGATTCCCTTGTCAAGCAAGGGAATGACATAGAAATCAAGTGAAGGAATGACAAAAGGCAAGTTGTCATTGCCGTGCACCGACACGGCAATCTCATACACAAAACATAGATTGCCCGGTCAAGACGGGGAATGACAGTATAGCTGTTTCTTTTCGGCAATAAAGTCAATCTATCGGCAAAATAAACCACGAAAAAACATGCTTAAAATGTTTTATATTTTGCCGATAACGTGATATAATATTGCCTATGGCAAAGACAGAATATATTTCAGTTGAAGAAGCTGCAAAAATATGGAATTTAAGCGAGCGCAGCGCAAGAAATTACTGCTCACAGGGCAGAGTTCCGGGAGCTTTTTTAGAAGGCAAGACATGGAAGATTCCATCAAATGCTGAAAAACCGGACCGCAAGGCTCGTCATATAAAAACTGAGAACAATCTTTTATCAGTTTTGAAAAGAGAAAAAGAGGCCGGCTTAAAAAACGGTATTTACCATAAAATTCAGATTGACCTTACATATAATTCAAATCATATCGAAGGCTCAAAACTCACTCATGACCAGACCCGTTATATTTTTGAAACAAAAACTCTTGGCATTGCAGATGAGGCAGTAAAAGTCGATGACATCATAGAAACTGTAAATCACTTCCGCTGCATTGATTTGATTATCGAAGGCGCAAATTCTAAGCTTTCAGAAAGTTTCATTAAACAGCTTCATTATATACTGAAAACAGGTACAACAGATTCACAGAAATCCTGGTTCAAAGTAGGCGACTACAAAATGCTGGAAAATGAGGTTGGCGGAATTGAAACCGCAAAGCCTGAAAATGTCGCTAAGGAAATAAAATCATTGCTTGAAGAATATAACGCAAAATCGGAAATCACTTTTGATGATATTCTTGATTTCCACGTTCGCTTTGAATCAATTCATCCGTTTCAGGACGGCAACGGTCGCGCTGGAAGACTGATTATGTTCAAGGAATGTCTAAAACATAACATTGTTCCGTTCATCATCACCGAGAAATTGAAGATGTTCTATTATAGAGGAATCAAAGAATGGAAAGATGAGCGAGGTTATCTTAAAGACACCTGCCTGACAGCTCAGGACACCATGAAAGAAAGTTTGAATTACTTTGGCGTTAAGTATGAGGACTAGAATGGGCGATTTATCAAGTTTACCTGCCTAGTCTTTCGCACAATTGAATTGACACATCGACTTTTTATTTGTTCTCGCCATAATAGCCGCGCGTTGAATATTTAGACCACATTTCAAACATTGTTATGTAATTTATCTTGCGGCATAATCTAATTTTACCTCTTTTATTGGATGCAGAAATTTTTCTGGCTTTATGTATAAGTTTTCGAGAATCGGAATCAAGTCAATATAATCTTCCACAACTTCATCTGTATGAGAATATTTTGCTGAAACCACAAGATAGCCGTTATCCCATTCCTTAATCTGCTCAATTCGTTCAAGGCTGTACGGACCTTTAAAGCGGATTTTTGTGTTTCCGTATTTGAACTGAATTAAATCGCCCTTATTATTCAAATATGCTACATTTTCCATAACAATCTCCATAAATAGTATAACACTTAACTGGCAATTTACAGAAGTAATTTTTTTGATGTCCCATTTTGAAAGCAGCGCCGGCGTAATATACTGAAGCTTTATGTCCTCTTCCGTTATTTCGTTTATGTCAAAAATATCACTCATTTTTATCCCTTAAAAAAACAAGGGTAATTATAACATAAAAAATGCAGATTATAAAAGGAATGAAAATGCGACCTGTCATTGTCGGGCTTGACCCGCGATGTTTGCGAAGCAAACTCGGTTGATAATCCCGCCCGGCAACTCTTTTTACACTTCCTTATTGTTTTTTCCCAAATTTCCTATATAATAGTAAAACAAATTAAATCAAAAGGTGCTGACAAACTAAACTCACACTTTTTATGGAGAAAGCGATGAAAATCAACCACAAATTTCTTACCCCCCCCGTGTAATTTTTACATTATTTTTAACTTTATCGCTGCTTAGTGGCTGCATGACCGAGACTGACAGCGGCTCGGACGATGACCAACAAGTAACAACGCCTGTAGAAAATTCTTCCGATTCCGGCACTGGCGACAACGGAAACGGAAATCCTTCAAACCCAAGCAACCCGGACGACGGAAACACAAATCCTTCAACACCTTCAAATCCAGAAACACCAAAAACAACCTACACAATCACCTTTGACGCAAACGGCGGAACTGGTGAGATGAATCCGCAGACTGCTGAATCAGGAACAGAAATCACACTTTCAGAAAATGCATTCACAAAAGACGGAAACATTTTTGCAGGCTGGGCAACCTCTGCTGATGGGAACATTGTTCATGCGGACGGTGCAAAAATTACGCTGACCGCGGACATTACGCTTTATGCACAATGGACAGAAATCGGAATGGTTGAAAAAGTCTCATTCAGCATAACTGGCGATGTGGACTACAATGAAAAAATCTCTCTCTCATGCGGAACGGAAGACGTAACAATTTATTATCTGGTTGCCGCAGAAACAGACGCACCATCCGCTGAAGAAGTCTTGTCATCAAAACAAGAATATTCCGAACCGATTACAATCACAGAAAACGTCGTGATTTCCGCAGTCGCAGTAAAGGGCGGACTGAAAAACAGCGAGGTTGCGACAGCCACATTCACCATAAAAACCTACACTGTTACATTTGAAACCGCACGCGGCATAGCACCGGTAAAAATCGAAGGCTTGAAAAAAGGCGACAATCTGACGGAAGAGCAACACATGGCATTGGAAAATATTTTCGGTTACACATTTGTCGGTTGGTTTATTAAAGATATAAAGTTTACATCCAGTAGAAAAATCACTTCCGACATAACATTAACCGCAAAGTGGACAGTTGAGGGAAAATTCATTCTTGTAAAAGGTGCAACAATAACAAGTAAAATTTCAGATAGCAACGTGTTTATTGATGGAAAAACCGTAACGATAAACGATTTTTATATTTGTGACCATGAAGTTACGCAATCAGAGTACAATGCTGTAATAGGAAGGCTTCCAAGCGATATGGCAACTGCTGATGGAGATTCGGAAAATAATCCAGTGAATAAAGTAAACTGGTGCGACGCAATGATATACTGTAACAAACGTTCAATCAAAGAGGGGCTTACTCCTTGTTATTCAATTAAAAATTCTACAAATCCTAGTGATTGGGGACAAGTTCCGGCTTCAAGCAACAACACTACTTGGAATGCTGCAACTTGTGACTTTAACGCAAATGGTTATCGATTACCAACAGCAGCGGAATGGGAATATGCGGCACGCGGCGGAAACGAATTGACAGGCACACAGTATAAATATGCAGGAAGCGATTCAATAGATGAAGTTGCTTGGTACAATGGCAATTCAGCAGTAGAGGGTACCCGAAGAACTCATGAAGTAAAAACAAAAAAAGCGAACGATTTAGGATTATACGACATGAGCGGAAATGTATGGGAATGGTGTTGGGATTCCGATAATGATAATGACAACTCTCGCTACTATTGTGGTGGCAGTTGGCTCAACACAGCCGATTGCTGTAAAGTGAAATTCAGGGGCTATAGTTATCCGCAAAACAGAATCAATGATGTTGGATTCCGCGTTGTCCGCACCGCAGAATAGAAGAAAAAAAAATTGCCCGATTCCGTCGAACAATGACATAAAGCCAACCTGTCATCCTCCGGCTCGATCGGAGAATCTCGCATACTGAAAAAGATTCCTGTGTCGTGGCACAGGAATGACATTGCAATCACGCCAGATTAATCACATAACTGTTTGACGTAACCGTTTTTCTGTAGTATATTGAAATAAAGGAAATGCCCGATTTCCGTCGGTCGTCTCCACATTTTGGGTTATAAAGCCGTCCAATGTGTTCCAAACGAATGGGCGGCTTTACTTTTTAACTCTTCTTATTTTTAAGGTAAGAGAGAGTTGCGATAACTGCACTTGCAACAGTAGCAATGCAACTTATAATTGTTGCTGCCACCAAAACAAGCTCTAAAGTCATACGCAAGTCCTCCCGGTTTTCAAGATTCCAGCAAGCTGGTTTGAGTTCGGGAGACGCCGCCTTAGAAATCAGGCACTTCCAGTAAAATAATTATAGCACATTTTATTACTACTGTATATATGTAAAGTTTGAAAAATTGGTGTTATAAAAAAGGGATTCCTGTGTCGGAGCACAAGCATGACAAGAAAATAAGAGGTGGTTGAGCCTGTCGAAACCACCTAAATTACAGAGTTCATTTCGACGAGCTCAATGAACTCTGTAAATTGTATAGACCCAGCAACCTTGCAAACCGTGTCATTGTCGAACTTGATTCGACAATCTCTTTAGAAAAGTAGATTGCCCGGTCAAGCCGGGCAATGCCAATAAAAACTAAGTGTGGGAATAACAGTGAGAAACAAGCACAGAAATAACGCATAAAAAGTCAATCTCTTTATCCATTTTTCCTAAACACCTTTTTTACGCTTCTGATGTTCTTCTGCAAAAGTTCAAGAAATCTTCCGGCGTGCGCTCCGTCCATCTGCGTGTGGTGGAACTGGAACGAGACGGCGAGCGTTGTCCTGAAAAAGCGGCGGCGGTATTTTCCCCAGATTATGAACGGATTGTTGAAGATTCCGCTGTTCATGCCGACCGCGCCGTCAATTTCCGTGTCGATTATTGCGGAAGTTCCAATCACCATGCTCTGCGCAAGGTCGTGATTCCGGCAAGTTTGGGCAACCTCGCTTGTCAGCTCAAGGTAGTCGCGGTTGAATTTTTGGATGTCGTCATTGAATGGCACATCGCACGAGCTTACCTCGCCGGTTTTGTTCTTAACGATTGTGTTCACGGCAAGCGAATCGTATTTCAGAAGCTCTCTGCCCACCGGAAGCAGGAAAAATTCCTTCACCCCGCTGGCGGCTTTTCCCACGCACCAACACAAAAGCATATTGAACTTGAGTTTGCGACGTCGGCTCAGCCTTACAAGCGGCGAAACGTCCAGCGTCTTAAAAAAAGTTACCATCGGGTTCGGCGCGTTCATCCAAAGCTCAAAAGCCTGCGCCCTCGAAGTCGTATTCGGGTCAACTGAAATCGGGTTCATTTTTTCTCCTGTAAATTTTCATCGATATATTTCAAATAATCTTTTTTGCGCACTTCTTGCTCGTTTGCAAAATACCAGTTGGCAGCTTCTTTTAATCCTTCTTCAAGCGCAATTGTTTTTGGCAAAAGCGACTTTTGTTTTTTCACGTCAAGCAAATATTCGTAATCGTAAAAGCAAAAATAATTTCGCTGCTCAATTTTTTTGCTGACTTCGACAAAGGCAGGCGTTTTTGAAAGGCACTTGTAGCAAAGTGTAACCCAATCTTTTATCGAAACTGGCTGCTCATTTCCAACGTTCAGAATGTGTTCGGCAGGCTTTGTCTCGATTATTTTTTCGATAATGCGGCACAAATCTTTCACGTGAAAAAAGTGAAGCTTCATGCTGCCGTCTCCCGGAAGATAAAACGGACGGTCGAGCCTTGCGCAGTCAAAAACAAACGCCTCGCGGTAAACGTTGTTCATAGCACCGTAAATATACGGCGGTCGCAAAATGTACGCATCGGGAACTTTTTGCAAAAGTGCGTTTTCAGCTTCGATTTTGTCTGTTCCGTATTTTCCCCAAAACTTGTTCGGCTTCCTTTCACATTCTTCCGCAAACGGCTGCATTTCGTCATCTGGATAAACCGCGCTGGAACTTACCATTATATACTGGTCAAACGAGCCGAGCGAATCCGTCAAACCGATTATGTTCTGCGCGTTGTAAGCGGTAATGTCTGCCACAACGTCAAAGCGCAGATTTTTCAGTTTGCCGCCCAAATTGTGCCGGTCGCCTTCAATCAAAGTTATGCCGCTAACTTGCTTTTTTGTGTTTCTGTTCAGAACGTAAACTTCGTAGCCGTGCTCGCAAAAGTAAGAAGCGGCGTATTTGCTTACAAAAGTTGTTCCGCCAGTAATCAGGATTTTTTTCATTGTTTGTTCCTCTATTTTTTTTCAATCCATCCGTCCAGAAACTTCATCTGCTCTTCGGTGTGGAACCAGTGCTCGCCGCCTCTCATCACGGTAAGTTTTGCCTTGTGGGTGTGCGCAAAATCCGAGACGGTTTCAAGCGAAGTGAGAGTGTCGTACTCGCCGTAAAGAATTTCAGTCGGAATCTTCCATTTAATCGGATTTTTGCGGACATAAGTCAGATATTCCCAGGACAAATCGTCGCCGAAGTCCGTGCTTACCATTTTCTTTTCCTCAAGCTGAGCTTCCGTTATGCCGGCCCAATCCATCATGTTGCAAATCAGTTTTTCCATGTCCACAATCGGAGAGATGAAAAACGCCTTGATGATTTTCGCGGTGATTTTCTTTTTCGCACTGTCACTTTCAGCGTTGGTTTGAGAAACTGCGTTCATCGAAAAATACGCTCCGATGCTCTTCGCAACAAGAATCACTTTTTCGTAGCCGCCGAATTTTTCTTTTGCCCAGTTCAAAAATTCATCCTTGAAATCCCACGGTGTTACGGATGCGTACTCAAACCTGGCAACATTGCAGTTCGCAAAAAGTTTTTTATAATGTTCGGCTTCCCCCGGCATTTACGCCTTTTCCGTGAACATAAATTACGAGTGTGCTGTTCATTTTTGTTGTCCTTTTAAAAAATATCACTGGAAATATATCCTACCGAAAGATAGGTTGTCAAGGGAGGAAAATGACAAAGACAAATCAGCCTTTTCTACTTCCTATAATCCCCTCTGATAAACGGCTCGCGGATTTCTTCTTTTGTGAGGAGTGAATACTTTTTCGGGTGGCGGTAGGCGTTTCCGTGAACTTCGCGGCTTCTGTAGTCCCGCAGCTCGTCAAGGTCGATGTTAGCGATGTAGATTCCTTCGTTTTCGCCGGCTTCAACAACGAGCATGTCGCGTGAACCTGAATCCTTGGGGCGATATGCGATTCCGTCGAATGCGGAGGAATGTCCGTTGCAGTCGGGTTTTCCGCCGGGGTAGTTCGCGGTCGCAATGGCGCACATATTTTCGTAGGCTCTTGCGCGCAGCTGGGAAAGACGGTTGATTTCCATGGGGCAGGCGTTCGGAACAAGAATCACTTCCGCGCCTTTGAGCATCAAAATCCGCGCGCTTTCCGGGAATTCGCGGTCATAGCAAATCATCGCGCCGGTTTTCACAACGCCGTTTTTTATGTCAAGCTCGCACACGTAAAAGTCATCACCGGCGCAAAGAACTTTTTCATCGCCAAAGTCGCAGGTGTGGACTTTAGCGTAAGTGAGGACGGATTTTCCGTGCCGGTCAAAAAGACGGAGCGTGTTCCGCGGCTGAGGGCTGTGCTTTTCCAAAAAAGTGATTCCCACCGCCATCTCAAGCTCCGCGGCAAGATTTCCGAAGAACGAAACAAATTCGCCGTCCGCGCTTACCGCAAGCTCTTCAAGCTCCGCCGGATTTTCCGGAAAACTGTAGCCGCAGCTCCACATCTCAGGAAAAAGCGCGATGTCTGCGTCCAGAAGTTTCGCTTTCCGGCAAGCCTCCTCGCCAATCCGTTTGTTTTCTTCAATATTATTGCCCGGCATTATCTGCAAAAGGGCGATTTTCAAAGTGTTCATTTTTCTATTATACACTGATTTTTTGTTTTGAGAGGCAAAATATGTGCCGGAAAATTAGAAAATCAAAACGGCAAGTCCACGCCAAAATACGGCTCGTCCTCGTGAATCTCACTGATTCCGCGGATAGGCAATTCCTAGCGTATTTTTCATTCTTCATAATCATTCAAATTATGAATTTCTTTATGATTTTCAAAATCAGTAATTTCAGAAAAATCAACGCAGTCAAAAGAACTATAATCTAAAACAATTTTGCTGCTATAGTATTTTTCTTCTACTTTCGATAAAGCCTCTTCAAAAGAATTTGCCTCAACTTTTACTAACTCCGACAAAATCTCTTTTATTTCAATTGTATATTCGCTCATACCAAAATATTGATCGAATTTTAAAGTTTATCAAGAAGTTAAGATTCAGAATTGTTTATTCTTCAGAAAATATTTTATCCAATATCTTTTCCATTCTTGAAACCAAAGGAACTACCAACGCATTTCCCATGCAAAAATACCTGAATTTTTCAGGCATTCCAGTCGCAGTCCAATCATCAGGAAATCCTTGAATCCGTTCAGTTTCTTTTGGCGTAAGAATCCTTATTTCACTATTTAATAAATCCCTAACTATATGAGTGCTTCGGTTAAAACTTCCTTCGCTCGTAAGCATCGTGCGTGCAGGCTTATTCCATTCATCAACCATCGGGATAGCTCCCTCGGAATAAATATATTTGTGTCCATTGCTGGCGGTTCTGTATTTTCTTTTCGCTCCCTTTATATATTGCCAAGTTTTTTTAGCTTCTGAAGATAATTCAGTTTTTGTTTCATCACTATGCGTACTGTCAGGATTTGTAAAGTACAATTTATTATTTGAAATAAAGTATTTTTCAGCAACCTTTTTGTTTTCTAAGATTTCCCCTATAGTTCTTGCCTTTGTAATAATTGGATAAGTTTTTGCAGTATAAACAGAACCATCAAACATTATCCCAGAATTTGCAAAGTCAAAAGAAAAATTATCAGAAATATCCGCTATATCGCCTGAAATTGTTGTCTTTCTAATGGAGAATACATCAAGTTTTTCAATCGGAAAACATTTTGCAAAAAAACTTTTCTTCTCTAAAACCTCAGATATTAAAGAATTATTATTTTCAAGATTTAATGATTTTGCAAAATTTGTGTCTTTTTTGTAAGCGAATATGAAGGTTCTTCTTCGCCTTTGAACTTCGCCATATTCTGCGGCGTTTACAACTCTCCATTCAACAAAATAACCTTCATTATAAAAACAGGAAAGTATAATGCCAAAATCACGCCCACGTTGTTTTGAGGGAGAAAGCAAGAGTCTGTCAACATTTTCCAGAAGAACAAAAGGCGGTCTTTTTATTTTCAAAATATCCCAGATAGACCACCAAAGAACACCTTTTTTGCCTTCGATCCCTTTTTCACCATTAAGACTTCGTGCGACTGAGTAATCCTGACAAGGAAATCCGCCAACCAATAAGTTATGGTTAGGAATAGCATTTTTATCGACTATAGAAATATCAACGTTTGTCGTATCGTTTCCATTTAAATCTAAAGATGTTCCAAAATGTTTTACGTAACAATCATAAGCCCATTGAGTTTTCTTACCTGGCTCCCATTGATTAAACCACACTGTTTTCCATGTTTCCGATGATAAAGAAAAGTCTTTGTCCTTTATAGAATTAAGCCCGCACCTGAAGCCGCCCACTCCGGCAAACAATTCACAAACAGTTTTTTCCATTCTCATTTCCACAGTATACTAAAATTTAGAAATTCGATCAAGAATAAAAATTGCGGCAAAACTTAAATAAAGTCCTTCTCATCCATTTTTTGAGACAAGTAAGAACCTTTTATCCAAATATACTGTCTGTACATACTTATTCCATTTACATGCTCAGGTTTTTTTGTAGAATCTGAACTGTCTCCTCTTACAAAAATCAAACCTTCTGATGACTTTGGAAAATTCGGGGCAGACTGCGGAACTCCGGTTTTATTTATTCTTTGATTTCCTTTTGAATCCAATATTGGCATATCTTTTAATTCTTTATATATTACAAGTTCTCTAATTCTCTCCCAAACAGATTTTACATTTAAATCTATAAACTCGTCTGAAAAAGAAAGTCTCTTAAATCCTAAAAAAGTATTCTTACCAAAATCTTTGTTGTCATGCTCTTCAAAAATAATACACAATATCTGGTTTTCAGCAAAATAATCAAAAAAGTCAGAATTATCAAATGCTTCATCAATATTTGCAATTTCATCAAAGTTAATTCTAAACAGTTTCATATCTTCTGTTCTTCTGCCTTTTTCTGTAAGAACTATAGTTTTTCCCAATAATCCGATTTTATTAAAAAGCTCAATATCATGCATTTTTTTAGAAGTTCCGCCAAACATTCTGACAACAAGTCTTTCTCCTATGGCTTTATCAATTTTTCCAGCAATTGAAAATTCTGTCATCAATTCAGCCACTGTCTTATTTTTGTATTTAGATGTTATTTCATGGCATTTGGTTTCTATTTCTGAAAATGTATTGTAAGATTTTGGAAGCTGCTCAAGAGATCCGTTAAAATGTTTCTGAACGATATTTGAAACAACAGTCCTTTTCAATCTAAATCTTGGAGGATGCGGCCATTTTGGAGCAGTGTCGATAAAAAGAAGTTTGTCACGCAGATGTGAAATTTCAGGATAACGCGATTCATCATTGTTCAATGAACGAATAAAATTACGGACAATCAGCCAATCTTGTTCTAGAACACTTTTATCTTCTTCTGAAAAGTCAAGAAATTGATAACCTTTTACAAAGAAATTTGCATATTCAGAAGCTAAAACTGTTTTATCAGAAGCATAAAGATAATAAACCAGCAGCAAATGTGCTAATTTATGCCAAAATCTTGAACTTGGAAATTCTTCACCAGTTATGGTATTTGGAGACACCGCTGTTATAGACATCGGCTCTTTTGCTTCATATTCTTTCGGATTCTTTTTAGAAAGACGAATTCCTGTTGTTTTTAGTTCAGTAAGAATGCCGTCTATGTTCAAGTCTGGTGCAGCATCACTGTTCGCAGCATATCCGAAAACAGATTGCTCGATTACATCTCCTGCAATGCCTGTAATTTTTGGATTTTTCTTTGTTCTGCCAAAAACATTATTTTTATCAATTTCACCAAGGGTTTTATTGAGACAATCTTCAAGCAATTCTTGAATTTGTTGTTTTGTAAATTTATGTTCATTACTTTTTATCATATTTAATATTTTTCCATTGCAGTTAAATTTTTTATAAAAAGAGAACTTCTTCCGGCTGGCATTTTTGAAGCACATCGAACAAAACCGCACCGCCGCCCACAAACGGCTCGCAGTATTTTTTGATTTCTTGAGGATAATGTTTTCTGATTTCCGGCAAGAGCTGAGTTTTTCCGCCCGCCCATTTTACAAAAGGATGCGCTGCGCTTTGCATAAAACCACTATACACAGTTTGCAATAAAATTTCCATAGCACTTATATGGGGCAGTGCAAGAAAAATTCGCATGACTAGAAAATATGTCAGTTCGAGTCGTAAAAAATTCCGCATAAACAGAAAATGCGTTGGGCAGTGCGTGAAAATTTTCGCATGACTAGAAATTACGTCAGTTCCTGCCGTAAAGATTTTCGCATAAGTTGAAAATGCATTGGGCAGCACGTGAAAGTTTTCGAATGAGCTAAAAGTGTGTTGGGCGCACCGTGAAATTATTTTATAACGTAAAAACACGTTTTGCCAAGCAATGCAGAAATTTCATAAACAGAAAATCACGTTGGGCGCACCGTGAAATTATTTCATAACACAAAAATACGTTCACTTTTCTTTCAATCCCGCCCGCAGAGCCTTGAACTTTTCTTTCCAGTCCTGTGAAATGCGGAATGAGTCGCAGATTTTCTGAACCGCCTTTCCGCAGATTTTGTAGTCAAGTCCGCAAGTCCTCATCCATTCATACACGTTTTCCGGCTCGGTTACGGCAAGCTCTGCAATCAGCCAGGCTTCGCCCATCTGAACGTAGTAGTGGCCGTCATTTTTCATCAGCGGCAAAAGACTTTCCGCGTGTCCTCGTCCCAAACGAGAGATAAAAAGCACGTATCCCCAGCGGCGCACAAAAGGCTCTTCAGATTTTACGTATTCCGCCGCGTATTTCATGGCCGCCTCAAAGTCCAAATCCGCAACAAACCCAATCAGCTCGTCCGTGTGCCACCAGTCCGAAAAAAGCAGGTTTCCGTGGATAAATGCCATCCGCGCGTTCACGTCCTTTATCTGCTCAAGGCTCACGTAAAAATAAATCCTGTGGAACTGCTGCTGAGCCAAAACGTGAGGACGGAGCAGGGAAGCGTCCGAATTTTTCTTTACATAGCCGCGAATCAAGCGGTCAACGTCGCATGTCTTGTATTTTCCGAGCGCATCCAAATCCTTTTGAACAAGCTGCGGTGTAAGAAGTAAAGGTTCGTTCATTTTTTCCTCCAATTTTTTTATTTTTCCGGGGCTTCCCTGCCTTGCGGCAGGCCGGGCTTTGCGTGGTTACGGCTTTCGCCTCCATTCCTCCGCTTCGCTTCGGAACACGTCTTCGGCGTGCCACTCCAATCCCTAAGCTATCTTACGATTCCGCCGTGGAAAACACATTCATACACTTTCCTTGCTCCGTGGAAAATCGCCTCGTTTCCGCTGAACCATTCAAATTCGCCGCAAACCTTGCAGACGTATGTCCTGTCTCCGTCGCGAAAAAATTCCGGTCCGCGGAAAGGCAGCTTAGGCTCAACCGCCTTGAGCGCGCTTTTAAGAAAGTCACCTGAAAACGACTCGTCGAGCACACGTCCGCAGTAGTTCATAGCCCAGAACGGAATTCCGTCCTTCCACAGAGCTTCCTCACCTGAAAAATTCTTTCCGCCTAAGTACGTGTCGTAATATTCAAGAGTTCCGAACTCCGCACCCAAGTCCTCCGAATAAAAAAGGTCGTGTGAATTCTTTCGGCACGGCTGAATCTCGCTTCCTTTTCCGGCGTAGGTTGCGCGCTTTGCCCGGCACAGAAATTCCCTTGTTTCTGCGGAATCAGAAAAAGTCGTTCTACCCATCATTTCAGTTTCCGCCGTTCCGCAGCCGTCCTTCACCATAAAATCCACCGAAACACCGAAGAGAGCTGAAAGCTGCACAAGGTTTGCGATGTCGGGCACGGATTCAGATGCCTCCCACTTGGACACAGCCTGACGTGAAACGCCCAGCCGCTCAGAAAGCTTCTCCTGCGACATAAGATTCCTCTTTCTCAAACACGCGATTTTTTTTGCCAAAGACATATCTGCACCTCCAGTACATCTGAAAAATTCCGGCGCGGCAACAAAAAAAACTGACCGCATGAGCCGGTTCAAAAATTATAAGGCAGAATTTTCCGCATCACCACCAGCCATACCTTGCACAAACGGCAACCAGAGATTCCTGTGTCGTGGCACAGGAATGACATTAGAGCACGCAAGTTAATTACAATAAAAATCAAGCACAAGAATGACATTGTGTTTTGTCATCATGGGCTTCCTTTCTCTGTCATTATCGGGCTTGACCCGATAATCTACTACTTGTAAACAGTGTGATAGATTCCCGCATCAAGTGCGGGAATGACAATAAAGTGGACTGTCATTGTCGTACTTGATACGCGACGTTTGTGAAGCAAACTCGGTCAGCAATCTTATATGTGGGGATTGTCTGGTTACGCCGAGCAATGACAATAAAATCACGACTATTTCCGCCGCAGTTCAACAATATATTCCGCCGTGCCTTCCTCGTGTTTTCTTGCGCCGGTCGGGAAAAATCCGTGCCGCCTGTAAAACAAAATCGCCCTTGTGTTTTTTTCCAACGCCCACAGAAAATCCGCCTGAAAATTCTGAAGTGCAAATTCAATCAGTTCTCCGCCTGTTCCGCAGTTCTGAAAAAACGGCTCAACGTAAAGTTTTGCAATTTCAGTTTTCCGGATTTCGATGAACCCCTTTATGATGCCGCCATCTTCCGCCACAAACAGATTGTCTAACGTCTCTTCTTTTCCGAAGTAATTATCGACTGCCGAAACAACCTGCATCGTTCCAAAGGAATAGGATGCGTCCTTGAAAATCGGAAAATAATTAATCCGGTTGTTGAAAACGAAAATCTCTGCGACCCGGGACAAATCTTTATTTTCAGCTTTTCTGATTAGCATTTTTCTTTCCGAAAGTTTTTTATCTCATGTTTTGTTGTTTATAAAAAATATTATGTGAAATATATCCTACCGGGCGATAGGTGTCAAGGCAGGGCAATGACAGTAAAACATTGTGTCATTATTGAGTTCGACATTATAATCTTGGCGGTAAGTCTGTCTCAAAGTTCTATCTCCATCTCCACGTGGACAATTCCTTCTTCCAAAAAATCGCTGGAAACTTCCTTGAACCTGAATTTTTTATAAAAACCAACGGCGTGTTTCTGTGCGTCCAAATAGATTTTTTTGAAGTTCATCTTTTGCCGTATCGCATGAATGCTGTTTTCCATCAGCTCACGACCAATGCCGTTTCCGTGCTGCAAAGTCAAAACCCTGCCAATCTTCACAATGCCACAACTTTCATCCGCATAAAAAGCCCTAAGATATGCGCAAACCTTTCCGCCGTCAGCCAAAAAACAATGCAGACTTTTGTAATCAATGTCGTCCATATCCTGATAATGAATATTCTGCTCCATCACAAAAATCTCGGACCGCGCCTTGAGAAGTTCATAAAGCTCTGTTGTGTTCAACTCGTCAAATCTTTTCGCAAAAAAATCCATTTTACTGTTCCAGTTTATCACGAAGATTTTCAAATTATATCATATTTGGCAGTTGTATATAGGAAAAAAATGATTTTTTAAGGATAGAGTTAAAAAGTAAAGCCGCCCAGTCTGACCACTAGAGGCGGCTTTTCGTCAATACAGTGGAGACGACCGACAGAAATCGGGCATTTCCTTTATTCCAATATGCTACAGAAAAATGCTTTCGTCAAACAACACTGTATTTCTTAATACATTGCTTACTCCCCAAACAAATTCCCTGCCGTCATCTCAAGGTAGTTTTTTCCAGCGTAGTTCGGGAACGCTTTTTCTGCGGCGGAAATAAATTCTTCGCGGTTTTTGCACTGTGCGGCAAGCTCGCGGAGCTTTTTCACGTAGGCGATTTTTTCCGTTACCGCGTCCTGCTCCTCGACGTTCGCGTGGCTTGAAAGAATGTACTTGTAGCCGGCTTTCTGGTACGACTCAAGAATTTCAATCATTGCGGCGGCGTGCGCGTCCGAACCGATAATCGAATGGACGTACTTTCCGAGCATGTGGGTGTAAATCGCATTTGCGTCCGGAATTTCAACGTCGAAAGAAGAGCCTCGGTCGTAAATCACAAAGTCGATTCCGGCGATTGTGTTTTTTCCCTCGTGCAGAATGTTTTTGATTGAAGCCATAAAGTTTCCGCGGAAAGCAGGTCCGAACGCCTTCAAAAGTCCCTGCGTGATTCCGAATGCAGTTCCGCCGCTCACGGATTTTTTCGCGTTCTCAGTTCCCCAAACGTTCATTCCTTTGATGTAGTCCGCGCCGGCCGGATGGTCGCTGATGATAATGTCGTTCATGGGCTTTTTAAGCGAAGCAACGTATTCCTTCCAGGCGTCAAGATTTTCCGTGAACGCCGGAAGCTCGATCCCCACAAGCGCGTTTTCGCCCTCGACAATAAAAGCCGCGTCGCAAAGAGCGTCTTTTGTGTCGTAAGCGTGAAGCCTGATTTTTCCAAAGTCATAAACCGTTACAGTTCCTGCTGAAAGATTTTTTGTTGTGTTCATAATTCACCTCGAATAATTTTTTGCGTGCACGTTGTAACTTTTTTAGTTACAAGAAGAATATAATCCAGATTTGTTGTAATGTCAATAGTTACAACAAAAAAAAAGATGAGGAACCTTTGAATGGATTTATTAGAGGAAAATTGAATTGAGTAATAAGGAAATTTGTGTGTTTTTGAGATTGCTGACCGAGTTCGCTTCGCAAACATCGCGCATCAAGTCTGACAATGACACGGCATTTCGTCATTCCCTTGCTTGACAAGGGAATCTCCGCATACGGATTATTGAGTCTACGTCCAAATGAGCTGCAATTTTTTCTTATTCTTCTATATATTTATAGAGTTAAATCAGAACCGCTTGACGTGCCGTTTTCGCACTGGACATTCAAGGACATGAGTTTGTATTTTGAATCCTTATAATCAGTTTTGACCTGCTTCCATTGCTCGACTGTACCTTTATATGTGATTGTCTCAAGAGCCGTGCAGCCGTCAAACGCGTCGCTTTTTATAGAAATGATACTTGCAGGAATCTCTACGTATTCAAGAGATGAGCAGTCTTTAAATGCAGTGTATCCTATCTTATAATCTGAACTGTTTAAAATGATGACGGTTTTAAGGTTCTTGCAATCTTTGAACACATCTGCTACAAGCAATTCATATTGATATTCGGTATCCGGCGGTTCGATTGACGGAATCACTATGCCGGTAAGATTCTCACAGTCCGCAAATGAACATTTTATCCAATCATAAAAATCTATTGTTATTCCGCCAAGGTCAAGATAGACTTTTGCACCGTTTAAATTGCCTTTGATTGCCTCTATTACGCCTTTCAGATTGTCTTTTGTCATTTCGCCTGTAACCGAAATCTTGTGCTCGCCGGCAGGAAGTCTGTTTATTGCGTTGACTGCATTTTCCGCCGAAACCGTCCACTTTGCATACAAGATAATGTCGCCAGTCGAGCCTTTTACGATTTCGGTTTTTCTGCTTGAATCCGAGAATTCGCTGTCTGTGTACCAGCCGCCAAAATCAAAATATTCTCTTGACGGAGCAAGGAGCGTTATTGTCTCGGTTTCGGAAGTATAGCTTGAAGGATTTCCGTCCGCGTTTTTTCCGCCGTTTGGTTCGTAGGTGATTGTGTAAGTGATTGCAGTCCATTTTGCGTAAAGTGTAGTGTTGCCGGTTACGGTGATTTTTGTCTTGTCGGAGTATGAAACGTCTCCGTCGGCAGATGTCGCCCAACCTGCAAAGATGTAGCTGTTTTTTGTGAATGTGTTTTCCGGAAGTGTGATTTCGCTTCCTTCTTCCACGGAAATATTTGCGATTGTACCGCTTCCGCCGTTCGCGTCAAAAGTTACGGTGTAAGTTGTTTTTGGCGTTGAAGGAGTTTCGGGATTTTGTGGCTGCTCAGGTTGGGTCGGATTTTCGGGAGTTTCCGGATTTGAAGGTGTCGTTTTGATTTCTTTCCACTGCGCATGGAGTGTTGCATCCGCGGTGAATGAGAATTCCGCACCGTCTGCGTATGTTGTGCCGCTTCCGTCTGCCTCAGTGTTCCAGTTCAAGAACTCAAAGCCTGTTCTGGAGAATTTTACGGCAGGAAGATTTATTTTCTCGTTCTCCTCTTTTGTTATGCTCTCCATCTCGCCTGTTCCGCCGTTTGCACTGAACGAGAGCTTGTATTCTGCCGGTTTGCTGTCATCTCCGGTCATGCAGCCGGTGAGCAGCGAAAAAGTTAAAAATAGTGCAAAAATTACATGGGGGGGGTAAGAGGTTTGTGGTTAATTTTCATCGCTTTCTCCATAAAATATAGAATAAATTGTTATTCTTTCTATTATAACGCACAGAGGGAAAAATATCACGGTAAATGAAGAAAAAAGTGGGAAATTTTGAGGATTTTTATAGAAAAAAGATTGCTGATTGAGTTTCTTTCAGAAACATCGTAGATTACGCACGGCTATTACTAAAACTGACAGTATTTTCAAACTTTACATATATACAGTAGTAATAAAATGTACTATAATAGTTTTATTGGAAGTGCCTGATTTCTAAGGCGGCGTCTCCCGAACTCAAACCAGCTTGCTGGAATCTTGAAAGCCGGGAGGACTTGCGTATGACTTTAGAACTTGTTTTGGCAGTAGTGGCAATTGTCAATTGCATCGCTGCTGTTGCAAGTGCAGTTATCGCAACCCTTTCTTACCTTAAAAATAAGAAGAGTTAAAAAGTAAAGCCGCCCATAAGTTTTCGAAGCTAGGACGGCTTTGTACCAAACTAGTGGAGACGACCGACGGAAATCGGGCATTTCCTTTATTTCAATATACTACAGAAAAACGCTTACGTCAAACAGTTATGTGAGATTTTCGTTATAGATTCTCTAAGCGCAGGCTAAAATTCTTTTCCCGCTTGGCACTTTTTTTCTTTCAATCAGCCCTGCAAAAACACCTTCATTGCACACAGGGTGGCAAGAAAAATTATGTTCATCAGTGTAAAGACTGCAAGGAATTTTGCGGTTCCGCCTTTTTCCTGCGTGTAGAGCTTCAGGCTTATGAGGCTTGCAAGGGATGCAACCGGTGTTCCAAGTCCGCCGATGTCCACGCCAAGCAGAAGCTCCTTTGTGTCCTGCGCGAACGGATGCAGCAAAAGCGTTGCGGGAACATTGCTTATCACCTGGCTGAACGCAAGGCTTACGGCAAATTCATTTCCTCCTGTTATCCGCTTTAGAAAACTGTCCACGCTTTCAAGCCGTGCGATGTTTCCTGTGAAAATGAAAAACGCCGTGAATGTCAGAAGAAGCATAAAATCTATATTGCAAAAAATCTTCCGGTCGGAAAAAAGAACGCAAAGCGCGACAAGAACTGCCGCCGCCCATTTTGGAATCACATTCACGACCGAAAGAAGGCACAAGGCAAAAAGCGCCGTGTATAAAATGTTTTTTCCTTTGCAGCCTGATTTGCTGGTTTCGTTTTCCTGCTGTTCAATCTGGACTTTTTCGTTTTTTATTATCAGAGCTGAAAGAATCAGAAGCGCAAGGGAAAGCAATGTGTACGGAAAAAGGATTTTCATAAACTGGACTGTGCCGAGCTGCATTTTTGAGAACAGAAAAATGTTCTGCGGATTTCCGATTGGCGTAATCATGCTTCCGAGGTTCGCCGCAAGAGTCTGAAGAACAACTGTATATAATGGAAGAAAACCGCTCGTTTTTGAAAGCAGGACGACCGCGAACGGAACAAACGTAAGGAGCGCGACGTCGTTTGTGATAACCATGCTTGTAAAAAAGCAGAGCATAACAAGCGTAAGGCAAAGTCCTCGCTGACCGTGAATTTTGCGGCAGACGATGTTTCCAAGCGTGGCGAAAAGCCCTGTCCGCCTCCAGCCTGAAACGACCGCCATGAGCGAGAAAAGCGTCAGAAGCGTTCCGAAGTCGATGTACGAAATATATTTTGCGTCCGGCTTTACAAAAAACGTTGAAATGAGCGCGAATAAAAACGTGACGCAAAAGACGATTTCCTTTTTGCACCAGATGAATGTTTTTTGAAAAATTTTTCCTACTGACATTTTTTTGCCTTCTTTGATTTTGAAGATTTGAGCAACTCGCCACAATTGTATCACATATCGCAGTTTTGTACCGCATCACCCACAATGATAACAGTATTCCCATATCGTCATTCCCTTGCTTGACAAGGGAATCAGCTATGTGCATGAGATTATCGGGTCAAATCCGACAATGACAAAAGTGTAAGCATACCAAGAGACTCTCCAGCACGAAAATGATAAAACTATGAAATTTCAATTTTTACGCCAAATTTACTTGCATTTATAATAATAACATCTTATATTACATGTATAAAACGTTGTGTTGTTAATAAATTACAGTGTATCGAGGACAAAAATGGCGGCAATTACGGTAAATGTGGAACAAAAGGACAAGGAGATTTTCAATTCAATCTGCGCAAAAATGGGAATGAACATTTCCACCGCAATCAATATTTTTATCAAGGCGGTGAACCGCACGCGGACGATTCCTTTTAAAATCAGGGCGGAAGAGGAATACAACGACGAAACGCTCGCAGCCTGCAAGGAAGCGCTGGACATAAACAGCGGAAAAATTAAGGCAAAAAGGTATGATTCATTCAGGGAGGCGATGGCGGACATGGATTTGTGTGTCGCTGAGCCTGAGCCGGAATACAAGGCATGAGAAAATACAAGCTTATTTTGCGAACTTTCGGTTTTGTTTTTATTCCAAATCGGCAAGCAGTTTGTCTGCCTTGTGGTCTGTCATTGAAAGGATAATACCACATTCTTCTTCATTTGCCCTGCGGAACTCTTTCTGAATTCCAAGCGGATTTGCACTTTCCTGATTTTCCGGAATTTTTCCGCGCAACTGTGCGACGGCTTTCATGTAAAGCTGCTCAAGGTTGTAGAATCCCTTTAATTCTTCAAGGTAGCTCTTTATCCGCCTTCTGGTCCGTTCTTCTTTTTTTGTGTTTAAGGTTGAAAGATAAGTCCCCAAAAATGTGACCAAAGAGCCAAGCAACGCAAAGATTCCGCCGATTATCGCCTCTTTCATAAGTGTTTACTCCTATAAAAAAGAGTGCAGAGAAAATCCCTGCACTCATAATTGATTTATCTTACGGATTGAACGATACGGAAACCATATTTGTCATTTCCATAATCACTACCATAAGCTGTTCGATATGTAAAAGGACGCTCGCTTTCGCCATAAGCTCTATCTCTTAAAATTCGACTCGGATCATACTCGTCGGTTTTAGTGTTTACGGGATCTGAAACGGCATTAGAGGAGTATTTTCCTTCAAAATCCCAACACATTTCCCTTACATTTCCAGACATATCATATATTCCAAGTGCATTAGGTTTATACTTCATAACTTCATGAGGCTTATAACTTGATTCACCAGCTACTTCTTGCCAATTGTCACTTCCGCTATATTTGAAAGGACTGTTGTTTTTTCCTCCGCGGGCGGCATATTCCCATTCTGCTTCAGTCGGAAGACGATAGCCATTTGCTTTAAAGTTACATTTAACATTTTTCATATCTCCCTCAAGTTCTGAGTAACACGGTTCAAGACCATTCAGCTCGCTAAGTCTGTTACAGAATTCAATAACTTGTTTAAGCTTAACTCTTACTATCGGCATAGTATCGTCTTTGTAAGTACCTCTACCTTCTTTTTCTCTGGTAACTTGCTTCCACAGACTCTGAGTAACCTCATGTTTCATCATCTTAAAACTTGAAACTGTTACAGAATGCACAGGGCTTGCATCTTCATCTTCGTTGTCTCCCATTTGGAAAGTCCCTCCTTCAACATCAACCATCAGTTCTGCCATTGTCTTTTTGAGAATTTCCCCCGCAAAACTGTCGGCAACGGCATCGAAAGCATCTTTGTCTTTTCCCCATACGAATTTTGCATTGTCAATCTTTAGTTCCGGAAGTGTCTTCAGCCATGTTCTGTCTTCTGGCGCTTCGAATGAAACCAATGACTTGGGTGGATTTCCGTATTCAAGGAAAGCACTGTCAAGCTCAAGTTTTGCCTTTCCGCTGTCAATCAATTTCATGGTTGCCTGATCTATATTTTTAAAAATATACACACTGCCATATATACTCTCATCACCACCCATCATTGAGATGCGGCTGCTTGTATAAAGAGTTTTTCCGTTTTCATCTGAAATTTTTACTTTCAGGTCAATAAGGCAACCTTTTTTTGTTTGTTGATTACCCCAGTTGTCAATCGAATAAGCACCTTCTACAAATGCGGCAGGAATAATCGAATAATACGGATACTTTCCAAAATCTTTTTCATCAAAATAATCTCCCTTATAAGATTGAAAAAGAGCTGCCCCATTTTTTAAGTATGTATCTGTCACAGAAGTAAAATACCTTCCAAAATCAGCCCCTGGAGTATAATTCTTTGGTCTGGTGCCTTTTAATTCCGCCATGTATGCAGATTCTTTTGGCCATCTTTTAGGAATGCCAGTCCAGTCATCCTGCCATGATTTTTCAAGACCGGCAAGGACTGCTTCTGATATTCTTTTATATTTCGCTGACCATTCCCATTTGAGACTTACTTTGTAATTCCCAGTTTTGGTAGCCCGGTCAATGCTGTCTCTTTCCAGTTCGTAAATAATTGCTCTTGGGCTATATTCAGTCCAATATTTCTCATATTCTTTGCAGAAAACAAGCCAGTTGTCATAAATCTCAAATTCATCAAATTCACCGATTCCGGGATTTCCGTTCTTTATGGAATCCGACAAGGCGTTAAAAGCATCCTGAGCTTCTTTTGAATCCCCGGTCGGTTCTGCCGCGACAGCATCATAATAAGTTCCCAACGCATATACGAACTGCTTTTTATTTTCATAATCCTTGCCTTTTGAAAGAAGCTCGTTATAATCTGCGTTCTGCGCAAATGCGGCAAGTGAAGTTGCGGCTGTTAATATGGCTATAATAATCTTCCTTAATTTCATTTTTTTCTTCATTTTCTACTCTTGTTTTGCAAATTTAATGGTCTGACCATCAGCGGTGACGGTAATGGTGTTTTCGTTTATCGTGCAGAAAGGATTTTTTTCTCCATTGTAACTGCTGATAATATAGACTGTGTCGCCTTTTACGGTGTATTTTTCAGTCATTTCGGTTGGTTTTACAGGATTCTGTGTGTCTTTGTCAGTCTGATTAAAAGTTACTTCATCCTTTGTGAATGTAAGCGTGTAGTTCCAATAATTATCAGAGCCTTTCCAAGTCGTGTCAGCAAGTTTTACACCGCCACAGCTCATCAAAGTAACCGCGAGCGCCAATGTTGCAAGCGCAACAAAAAGTCTTTTCATAATAAAATATCCTCCGCGTTTATTGTCCGCCGACTTTTTGAGGCGAAACCTCTTTATTCTGGCAAGATTATACAGTCAGAGTTTTTTCTTGTAGTCAGTAAAAACTCACTTTATTCCTGTGAGTTTTCTCTATGGATTTTGCGGTTTTTTGAACTGTAAATTTAACGATTTTGCGGTAAATTTTGCTTACAAATTCAACGATTTTGTGTTAATATAACACTATGAAATTAACGATTTTGAGGTTTTATGACATTTAAGCGCAAAATTTACGATAAGTTTTTGGAATGGAAAAAAAACTCGGACGGCAAAACGGCTTTGCTTGTTGAAGGCGCGCGTCGTATCGGCAAATCAACCATTGTCGAGGAATTCGCAAAAAACGAATACGAATCATATATTCTCATTGATTTTACGAAAGCGTCGCAGGAAGTTTTCAAGATTTTTGACGACATTTCTGATTTGAATTATATTTTCATGCGGCTTCAGCTTATCTATCATAAAGAGCTTCACGAGCGGAAAAGCCTTGTCATTTTTGACGAGGTTCAGTTTTGTCCAAAGGCTCGGCAGGCAATAAAGCATCTTGTTGCTGATCATCGCTATGATTATATGGAGACCGGCTCCTTGATTTCGATTCGGAAAAATGTAAAGGACATTCTTATTCCAAGCGAGGAACGCACAGTCCAGATGTACCCGATGGATTATGAAGAATTCAAATGGGCTTTGGGCGACACTGTTGCTATAAAGCTTTTGCGGGAATCTTTTGAAAAATATCAGCCGCTTGGCGATGATTTGAATCGTACTATGATGCGCGACTTCAGGCTTTATATGCTTGTGGGCGGAATGCCAAAGGCTGTGAGCACTTACATCGAAACAAACAATATGAGGCTTGTTGACGAAGAAAAACGCGATATTCTTCGGCTTTATGAATCTGACTTTATGAAGATTGATTCAAGCGGGAAGGCCGCGCTTCTTTTCAAATCAATTCCGTCTCAGCTTGAAAAAAATGCCTCACGGTATCAGGTTTCTTCGGTCCTGGCAAACCAGCGCAATTCGACAGTCCTTGAGCTTATCTCCGAAATGGAAAGTTCCAAGACCGTTCTTGTGTCTTATAAATCAGACGATCCGAACGCAGGACTTACGCGGACAAAGGATTTGGAAAACTTCAAGCTTTTCGTCTGCGATACAGGACTTTTTACAACCATGGTTTTTATGGATAAGGATTTTACGGAAAATATTATTTATGAAAAGCTGCTCAGCGGCAAGCTTTCTGTGAATCTTGGGTACCTTTATGAAAATGTTGTCGCGCAGATTCTAAAGGCAAACGGAAACGCTCTTTTTTATTACACATTCCTTGATGAGAAGTCAAGGCACAATTTTGAAATTGATTTCCTTCTCGCGCGAAAGAACAAGGTTTGCCCGATAGAAATAAAATCATCGGGCTATAAGACCCACGCTTCGCTTGATGCCTTTTGCGAAAAATATTCGTCCCGTATTCTGAATAAATATCTTGCGTACACAAAGGATTTGGGAAAGGACAAGGATGTTCTCAGCATTCCAGTTTATATGACGATGTTCTTGTGATTATTCCTGTGAGTTTTCTCTGTATATTTTTGCGTCTTTCTAAGATAAAATATGAGAATGATCAGCGTAATCAGTATTGACGACCATGAAATGATAAGCCTTGGACTTGAGCAGGTGTTTTCGGAAACTGAAGACATCCGGATCTGCCATTTCTGCAAGACAAAAGATGAGGCCGCAGCGTTCATCGGCTCAAAATCTCCAGAAGAGCTAAGGCGGACGGTCGCAATGGTTGACATAAAGCTTGAAAACGGAAGCGGCTTTGATGCGGCGGACTTTCTTATCCGAAGCGGTGTGAACTGCCTTATGTATTCCTCATTTTCAAACGCGGGCTTTGTTGTAAAGACCATGGAGCACAAAATCAAGGGATTTGTCTCAAAAAATGCCGGCAAATCGGAAATCCTGGACGCGGTCCGGACAGTCGCACGCGGCGGAACCTACATCCAAAAGGATTTAATCCCCGGCATGATGTATGTAAGCTCAATCATGGTTTCCCTCACCAAGAAAGAACGCGAGCTTTTGGACTTGATTTCCGAGCATCTTCCGAACGAGATAATCGCCGCTCGTCTTGGAATTTCCAAACGCACCGTAGAAAACTACGTCTCCCGAATTTTCGACAAATTCAACGTGAAGAACCGCTACGAGTTGGGGAAGTATCTGTAGAAAGTTACCGATTCTTTAAGCGTCAATCTGCCTGGTTTGATAAATCCCGCTCTCTTCATTCCACCAAAATACAATCAGTGAACTTGAAGAGTACGACAAGAATAATGACACAATGTTTTATGAATGTGCTGATATGCTTTATATGATGGCAGAGCGCTTTTTAAAGGATGTGCCATTGACGGCGAAATCCGCGATAAGCTGATTATGAAATATCCGATTGCACAGCAGGGAGGATTTGTATGGAAATTTATGATTTTCCAGAAACAGCCAGAATCCTTTCCCCGCCCCGGAAAACGCCCCAGGCGGCGAATGTGCAGATAAGCCTGTCTGCAAAGTTTACAGGAAGGCGCACGGCTATCATAAGCAGGAGCTTTGAACGGAAGCTGTTTTCCCACAAAAACGTAAGAAAATCAGTCTGGCTGCTTGCCTGGTTGTACGCCTCCACAAAACTCAGAACGTAGCTTATGATTCCGCCCGAAATGCTCATGACAAGGCACAGCGCAATACTGAGAACAATCAGTTTTACAAAAATCGCGCGGCCCGTGTCAGTCTTTTTGATGAACAGGATTTTAAAATATCCTGCTGTAAGAGCCGCAAGAAAATGGCAGAGCATAAACAGATGTCCGGGTTCAAGCGTCCTGTTCAAAATAAAGTCAATCAGATGGTAGAAAAATCCGGCAAGCACTCCCCACCATGGCCCTGCAAGAAAACTGAGCGCCATGATAAAAACCGTGTCGCAAAAAAGAGGCAGATGGTTTATCCAGGCCACAAAGTCGCAGATAAGGTAATCTAAAAGGCCGGCAAGAACGCTTAAAGCAAAAAATACAAATCTCTTTCGGCTTGATGAATCAAAATTGAAAATCATGGTTTATTATATCAGCTGTATAAAAAATATGTTATACTCTAAAGATGAAAAAAATCACGGTTTTTATCCTGTCTGCGCTATTCAGTTTTTCGGCTTTTGCTCATAAGGCTCAGAAGCAGACTGAACCGCTTATGATGGAAGGGCTTACTCAAAAGTGGATGGAATGTGAATCGGCGGAGGAAAGTGAATTCGAAAACCGTCTTGAAGACTTTTATGCCGAAGCGCAAAAGGTCTCTCCTTCTGATACCGTGATTTATTATTTTCCGGAAGCAAAGGCCATCTACGAAAACATTCTGGGCGGAATCAATGAAGGCGACAGGCAGAAAATTGCGGAAAACGTTTGCGGCTGGGAAATCCTCCAGAAAAATCTTGCAAGGTTTCAGCTTGAGCAGGTCTATTATTCCTACAGGATTTTGATTTTTGTAATCATTATTGCAGTGCTCGCGTCGCTTGTGTTTTCGGTCATGTATCTTTTGTCGTCAAAACTCCGCAAGGAAAATCTTGCCTTTACCGCCCGGATGATTAAAACACAGGAAGCCGAGCGCGAGCGCATTTCCAACGAGCTTCATGATACGGTCTGTCAGGATTTGGGTGTGCTCCAGTTCCGCCTTGAAGACGAGGAGTCCGTCAGCCTTTGCAGAAAAATCGCATCCGATGTACGCGGCGTCTGCTATGCCCTTACTCCGTCCGATTTGAGCGAAGGAATTCTTGAGGCGCTGATTTCCCTGTGCCATGTCCTGCAGAAACAGAGCGGCGTGAAAATTGTCCTTAGCATTCAGGATGAACTCAAAAACAACAAGGCTTTTAAGACTTTCCCGAAAGACAAAAATCTGAACATTTACCGAATCACGCAGGAAATTATAACAAATGCAATAAAACATTCGGAAGCAGAAAGCATAAGCGTGCTGGTCAGAACCGTTGATGAAAAAAGCTTCAAGATTATCGTTTCTGATGACGGAAAGGGCTTTGATTTGAAAAACGCGCTCAAAAAGAAAAATCATTTCGGACTGAAAAATGTTCAGGCCCGCGCGGAAGGATTCGGCGGCGGAGTCAGCTTTAATACAGAAAAAGGGGCGGGAACGCAGGTGACGGTCGCAGTTCCGTATTAGGACGGAATTCTGCAATCCGGACATCGACATCCTCCCTAATATTGTAATAATTGAAGTTACAGCAAAAATCTGCTAAAGTTGGCGTATGAAAGTAAGCAGCAAATTTACGGTGGCGGTTCACACTTTGTTGTGCATCCATCGGTTCGGCGGGGAAAGGAAAGTCACTTCGGATTTTATCGCGGGAAGCACGGGCGTAAATCCGGTTATTATCAGGCGGACACTTCTTTCGCTCAAGGCAGCGGGCCTTGTGAAGGTTGCGGCCGGAACTGGTGGAGCGGAAATTATTGCGAAGCCGTCGTCGTTCACGCTTTTTGACATTTACAAGGCTTCGGGCAGCCTGGAGGAAAACGTTTTCGGTTTTCACGAGCAGCCGAATCCCGCGTGTCCTGTTGGCGGAAATATTCACAGGATTCTCGACTCTCACCTCGCCGACGCGCAGAAAGCGTTTGAAAAAAGTCTTGCGACAGTGAAATTTTCTGAGCTTGTAAAGGAACTTGAAGTGGCGGAAAAGCAGAAGAATTAAGAAGCCGCTGAGTTCGTAAAATCCGATTTATATCACCCAAATGCCGAGTTTTGACGAGAATTGTAATTTAAATGTTATAGCATTGTAATGACATAAACTATAAAACTCGACATTTAGACTATTCTGCTTTTTATTTTACTGCGACAATATCCGACACTGCGTAAACAAATGTCTTCTTGTCTTCGTTCCCTTTGCGGCTGTTTGTGCGCAGAATAATCCTGTAGCTTTTGCCGCTATCAAGGCTTTCGGGCAGGAAGAATTCTAGCGTCCTTGAAAGATTGCGCATTATGGATTCTGCATTCACCTTGTGCCACGTGCTTTCATCTTCAGAAAAAACTCCGTCCGCGCCACATTCGGCAAAGAAAATTCCTCCTTCATCGCCGGAAATTTTCAGTCTGCCGCCGTCGATTCTCGCTGCTTTTCCAAGTGTAATAGTTCCGTCCTTAAGCCCCGTAAAAAGGTCAGTGACAGAATCAATCGAAGGGCTTGAATCCGCAATCACGATTCTGTTTATCTCCAGCTTTGAGACTGCCTCGTTCGTCTCCTTTGAAGAAGTGAACTTTACAAGCAGCTTTTTTATCTCGGCAGTTTCGGCGGTATTTCCGCTTGTGCCGCTTGCCGCAATGTAGAAAGTTCCCAAATCCATAAGGTTCACGCTTTCGCCCCTCTGCAAGGCCTCTATTATTTCCGCCTTTATAAGGGAAAGAATGTGCTTTGCGGTTATGGCGTTCACGCCGATGTCCTTTTTCTGTGTGCGCGCTATAAGATTGTCAATCGTAACATTGCGCCGGTCAAAACGCGCGTAATATTTTCCGCCCTTGTCAAAGTGATTTTTGTACAGAGTGAGATTTCCGCTTCCCTCTGTGTCCGAATAGTTAATGTTTGTTGTTGTGCTCATTTTATATATTCCTTGTCCGTTTTGGACTGTCTGTTATAAAAAGGTGAGTTTCCTTTTCCGCACTGAACAGAATTTTTGCTTTCCGCAAGATTTTCTGTTGACCAGACACGCAAGACAGGAGTATACTTCTAAAATCAGATTTGAAGATTCTCCGTCAGGAGTGTCTTTTTTTAAAGCCCTTAGAAAATGCCTTACGCACCGCAAATGTTTACGGCAAATTTTAAGGGCTTAATTTTTTGCTTCATTTTTCATACAGCCTCCTCCAGCTCCTGAGCCGGACTAAATAAATCAAGAATCCTGTTTGAAAGAATTCTTCTCACAATGTTCGGGTACTGCCTTATGCGCATGTAGCTGTCAAAGACATAGTTTGCGCAGGTCCATCCAAGCCCGAATTCCTGCATAAGCTCATCAGGGCAGCAAGGCGAAAGTTTTATCACGAACGGCATGGCAGCCTGCGCGTAAGTTGCAAAGCGGTTGCATTCCGCTTTCATTCTGGCAGCCGACTTTCCCTGATTCTCGTACAAGTGCCCGAGCTGAATATGGGCAATCTCATACCAGATTGTAAAACGGACGGTGCAAGGCGGAAGCGAATCATTGTAGTAAATCGCGTACCTTGACTTTGCCGTCATAACAGAAAATCCCTCCTCGTACTTTGAGGTCATAAATTCCCTGTCCTCATCCGAAGAATCTGAATATTTTACAAGCTCAATTCCAAGCAGACGCGCCACCTCAAAGCAGTCCGCCGGATATTTTTTTATTCCCAAGTCCTCAAAAAGACAATTCGCCTCTTCTTCTATCTCATCATATTCACTTCCCAAAAGCTGAAATGCTCTTTCCATTTTTACCTCGTCTTACGCAAAAAGAATTTTCGCGAACCTTTTGCGCTCTTCATCGGTCAAGACTTTTGCATTGCGCGCGATAAGCTCGTAGGCCTGCTCAATTTCCTGTTCCGATGAAAATTTGTGGGCATCTTCGCTTTTTCCAGTAAGATAATCGACCGTCGTGCCCAGCGCATTTGCTATGCTCAGAAGGATTGCGCCCTTCGGAACCCTGTCCCCTTTAAGGTAGTGGGAAACCGCCCCCTCGCTCAAGTTTGTTGCATCGGCAAGAGCCTTCTGGCTCATTCCTGTTTCCGAAAGCAGTTTGCCGATTCTGTCTTTAACAGCCATGCTTTCCATAGTATTTCAATTCCTAATTCAATTCTTGCCTTATAGACGGCACGTCCGCCGCAATTGCCATTTTATTTTGCAGCGCTTTCTATTCGAGTTCAGCATTAACCTCCTAAAAACAATATAATCTACATAGTTGTCATTGTCAAGTGTAAAATTGTCAAAATTTACACATATTGACAGACCGATTCAATCTTCCTGTTTAAACAGGAAAGACGTTCCGCTTAGAACAGGAAGATGCTTTTTGCTCTAGCAGGAAAGGGCTTCCGGCTTGAAGAGGAATGGAGACAGGATTGGAAGAGGAAGAGAATGAAAACCAAAGAAGAAACTTCACACCAGTTTTCCGCATTATTTATAGGAGAAAACAGCCTGCAAAATTTCAAAAATATGTTATAATCGTATATTATGGCTTCAAAATTTTTAACGAATATTGACAAGGAATCTTCTTTATCAGGACGTGTTCAAGCATTAACAAAAAGCAGCTCAAAATTGGATTTTCTTGTCGGATATTTTTTCTTTTCAGGATTCTGTGAAATTTACAGAGACTTGAAAGACAAGCCGCTTCGTATTCTTGTGGGAATGGATGCCGAGGTCAACTTGAACAACTGCATTGTTGAATATACAACAAATCTTGACAGCAAAAAAAACACAGATTCAAAACTTACAATAAAGAGCAAATATTTTGAAAATCTCAAAAATATCATAAACAAAGCTGACATTCTGGACTCTTCAGATTTTGAAAAATCATACCATGTATTTTTGGAAAAACTTGAAAACGGAACTTTGGAAGTAAGAAAAACAAAAGATCCGAACCATGCAAAAATGTATCTGTTCTATCTGCCAAAAGAAACAACGCTTTCCGGCATGGACGAAAGCAAAATTATAATAGGCTCAAGCAATTTTTCCGTGCAAGGATTCAAGGCACGTAATGAAATCAATGTGTATCTGCAGGACGAGAATGACTTTGAGGACGGGAAAAAGATTTTTGAAGAATTATGGGAAGATTCAATTCCAATTGTCAGCAAAGAAAACAAAGACGATTTTAAAGCACTTGTCCTTGAACATACGTGGCTTGAAGCGGCTCCGACACCTTATCTAATGTACATCCGTGTTTTATATGAATATTTCAAAGCGACAGATGATTATATAAAAACGCCGAAACAAATTACCCGCGACAGGCTTAATCAGTTTTTTGATGTGTCCTACCAAGTTGATGCCATAAGGGACGGTGTCGCAAAAGTAAAAAAACATTCCGGCTGCATTGTCGCAGATGTAGTAGGTTTGGGAAAATCAGTCATAGCATCCGCAATCGCAGCGAATCTTGACAAGAGGACGATTATAATTACGCCTCCGCACTTAAAAACACAGTGGGAGGATTATGCCGCCGACTTTGGGCTTAGGGGCTGTAAAGTCTACACATCAGGAAAACTTGAAGATGCAGTCAATGAAAACAAGAACTACACCGACTCAGTAATTATCATAGACGAGGCGCACCGCTACAGAAATGAAAACACAGCGGCCTACGGCTTTCTGCATCAGCTTTGCGCAGGAAATCAGATTATTCTTCTTTCAGCCACGCCATTCAACAATAGACCGGAAGATATTTTTTCATTGATTAAGCTCTTTCAGATTCCGGCACATTCCACAATACAGACCGTAAACAATCTTGGAAATCAAATGGAACAGCTGGTCATTGAATACAAAAAACTGAAAAAAGAACATAGAGCAAAAAAATCAGATGAAAAAGAATTCAATGAGCAGTCAAATAAACTAGCTGAAAAAATCCGTGAAATCTTAGACCCAGTTATCATACGCAGAACCCGCGTCGATTTGGAAAAACTGATAAAATATCAGTCAGACTTAAAGGCTCAAGGCATTCAGTTTTCACAAGTCAAACCGCCTAAATCACAGAATTATGAGCTTGGAGAGTTATCGGAACTATATAAGAAAACTCTTGAACTGCTGACAGATGAAACCAAAGGTTTTAAAGGCACACGCTATAAGCCGATGGTTTACCTGAAAAACGACAAGGCTATTATTTCAAAATATGCGGAGCACTTTGAAGTAGACAATTTTCAGACAGGACAGAGAAACATGGCAAAATTTATGCAGCAGCTCCTTGTTCGCCGTTTTGAAAGTTCAAAATACAGTTTCATCAAAACTCTTGAAAACATACAGAATTCCATGAAAAACCTTATCAAATGGGTTGAAGATTTCAAAAAGATTCCTCTCTATAAAAAAGGCAAATTTCCTGATTTTGAGCAGATGGAAGAATTATGCGATTCCACTGAGGACTCCTTGTTTTCTCTGGATGACATTCTCCAATCCGCTTATTCAAAGGATATGGAAAAAGGTTTGATTTTTGTTGATACTGCGGATATTACCGATGATTTCAAAAAAGATTTGCTTGCGGACATAAATCTGTTTGACAACTTCCTTTCAGAATGGGCGAAAGTAAAGTCAGACCCGAAATTAACTTCCATAGAAAAAAGCATAAAATCTTCCCTAAAAAATGAGCCGCAAAGAAAAATCATCATATTCACAGAATTCTCCGATACTGCTGACTATCTTTCTGAACAGCTAAACAAAGACGGACTGCGTGCAATGATGTATTCCTCAAAGACAGCGACGAAATCCGGCCGGGAAACAATCCGCTCAAATTTTGACGCAGGCTATCCTGAAAATATGCAAAAAAATGACTTTGATGTTCTTGTGGCTACAGATGCCATTTCAGAAGGCTTCAGTCTTCACAGGGCAGGAACGATTTACAACTACGATATTCCGTACAATCCTACAAGAGTGATTCAGAGAGTCGGACGAATAAACAGAATCAACAAGAAAGTCTTTGATGAGCTTTATATATATAATTTCTTTCCAACGGCAACAGGAGAAGAAGTAAGCCACACAGCCGAAATTTCAACATTTAAAATGAAGCTTTTTCAAGCTATTCTTGGAGCCGACACAAAGATTCTCACAGAAGACGAAACAATTGACGGTTATCTTGGAAAAGAATTTACAGAAGAAGAAAACAGCACGAATTCAGTTTCTTGGGATGTAGAATTTAGAAATGAACTTTACAGAATCGAAAACGATGAAAAGGAAGCTCTTAAAGCCGCAATTGAGCTGCCCCACCGTTGCCGCATAGCACGTAAAAATGTCAATTACAAACATACAAAAACGGATTTACTGGATAATGAACTTTTTGACGACATTCAGGAAAAAGGAGTTTTGTTGTTCTCCAGAAAAGGAGACGCATACAGATTCTGCTTTACGGCCCAAGACGGCTCCACAATAAAAGTAAATCCTCAGCAGGCATTATCTTTATTCAGGGCAACAGAGAACGACAAAGGGCAAGCTGTTTCCGACGGATTTTACAAGATGTATGAAAAGGCAAAAGCGGAAAGCGGAATTGTAAGAACCTCAAAACAAAAAAGCAAAACGGCTCAGGAAGCTTTTGGAATTCTAACAGTCATGAAAAACAAAGCGCAAAACAAATCTGATAAAGAATATTTAAAATCTCTATGCGACGCAATAAGCTGGGACTCAATCCCTGCTTATTATATAAAAAAAATCGCAAGGCTAAATCCTACAGAAGATAACGCGCTTGCAGAAACAAAGGCAATAATTCCAGATAGTTACCTTATAACAATTCTTGAAAAAGACAGAAAAATCGATTCTGAACCAGAAACAGTTCTGCTTGCAGAAGAACTGATATAATATTGGAGAAAAAAAATGAAAACTTTTGATGTGTCTAAAGAATACAACAGAGAAAATTTCTCGGAATTTTTAACTGATTTTTTACCGGATGACTTTGAGCAGGCAGAAGAGGAAACTTTCTTTGAATATACAAACATTGAAGAAGGCTATAAATTAGGAACTTCTGAAAGTCTTAACCTTGATGTCTTTGAATTCCGCACAAAGGGCGACCATGATCCGCGTGTTACACTTACAAAAGAAGTTATTTCATGCATGAAAAAATACGGATTCAATCAGAATGTGCTGGCTGTTTTCTATTCTCCAAAATCACATACGTGGCGCTTGTCTTTGATTACTTCGGATTATGAATTTGTAAATGGAAAAATAAAGCCGCTTTACTCAAATCCAAAAAGGTTTTCTTTTAAGCTGGGAGAAGGATGTAAAAAACATACTCCAGAATCAATGCTTTCCAAAAAAGTTACATCATTTGAAGATTTAAAGAAGCGGTTTGATATTGAAGTTGTAACTAAGGAATTCTACCAGGAGCTGTTCAGCTGGTACACTTGGGCTTGCGATCTTTCAACCTATCCGCAAGGAAAAGGAAACAGCGTAAAACAGACTAGCAAAAACAACAAGACAAACCTTATACGGCTTATAACCCGTCTGATGTTCGTCTGGTTTATCAAACAGAAAGACTTGATTCCATCTTGGATTTTTGACGAGATGGAACTAAAAGGAATTCTGTCAGATTTTGATTCTCAAAGCACAGAAAAAGGAAACTACTACAATGCGGTCATCAAAAACTTGTTTTTTGCCACTTTGAACAAAGCCATTGCGGAGCGCGGTTTTACAGATGACGACAAGGCGTACCTGCAATACGGAATCAAGACTTTATACAGGGATGACAACAAAAAATCATTTTTCAAGGCAAGCCACGAGGAAATAATCAGATTATTCAGTTCAGTTCCTTTTTTGAACGGCGGACTTTTTGAGTGTCTTGACAAGCTTGAAGCTTCTGAAAACGGAAACAATATCCAGATTTATAACGACGGTTTCAGCAGGGAAAGTTCTCGCCGTGCTTTTATTCCGAACGCATTATTCTTCCAGAAAGAAAAAGACGGACACGAGGGCATTATTCATATCCTAAACAGATATAATTTTACAGTAGAAGAAAACAGCCCAAGCGATGTGCAAGTTGCCCTTGACCCGGAGCTGTTAGGAAAAGTGTTTGAAAATCTTCTTGGAACTTATAATCCGGAAACAAGCGAGACCGCCCGCAAGGATTCAGGCTCGTTTTATACACCGCGCGAAATTGTGAATTTTATGGTGGATGAATCCATAAAAAATTATCTAGAAAACAGCATTAAGATTTCAATCGAACAAATCAACCAGCTTTTTGATGACAACACCAGCGAGGTAAAATTCAAGAACAACAACGAAATCATCAACTTGCTTATGAACATAAAAGTTCTTGATCCGGCCTGTGGTTCGGGAGCTTTTCCAGTCGGAATTTTGCAGAGACTTGTCAGCTTAATAAGAAAACTTGATTCTTCTTATAATTCAAAGCAAAGTATTTATGAGCTTAAATTGCATTTGATTGAAAACTGCATATTCGGATCCGACATTCAGACAATCGCCGTGCAGATTGCAAAGCTCCGATTCTTTATAACGCTGATTTGCGAACAGGAAAAAGGAAACGACGCAAAAAACAACTACGGATTTGACCCGCTGCCGAACCTTGAGACAAAATTTGTGGCGGCAAATTCACTGATTGAGATTTCTAAAAAAGAAGAAAATATGGCACTCCAACTTTTTGATAACGGAGTAAGCCAAACACGTGAAGAGTTAAAAAATATCCGAGCAAAACATTTTAGCTCACAGACAGCAAAAGAAAAAATGCACTACAGAACTCTTGACAAAGAATGCCGCGAACGACTTGCAAAACTTTTGGAACAGGACAGGCTGTACGATAACGAAGATGCAAAACAACTTGCCTCATGGAATCCTTATGACCAGAACGCGGTTGCCGATTTCTTTGACGCGAACTGGATGTTCGGAATCGAGGACGGATTCGACATTGTGATTGGAAATCCGCCGTATATCCAGCTTCAGAACAACAGCGGAAAACTTGCAAAGCTATACGAAAACCAGAACTACAAGGCGTTTGCAAAGACAGGCGACATTTACTGCCTTTTTTATGAATGTGGCTTTAACCTGCTGAAAGACAACGGTCATCTCTGCTTTATCACATCGAACAAATGGATGCGCGCAGGCTACGGCGAAAAGCTACGCGACTTTTTTGCGAAAAACGTAAATCCGAAGGAGCTTATAGACTTTGCCGGCGTAAAGGTTTTTGAAAGCGCGACAGTTGACACAAACATTCTGCTCTTCCAGAAAGCGCAGAACAAAAAGCAGACTCTTGCCTGCGTCACAAAAAACATGAAATATGATGACTTAGGAAATTTGAGCCATTTTATTCAGCAGAACTCGTCAGCCTGCGCATTCGACAGCCCGGCAAGCTGGGTGATTCTCTCCCCAGTAGAGCAGAGCATAAAGCGGAAGATTGAGAGCGCGGGCGTTCCGCTGAAAGACTGGGACATAAATATTTACCGCGGAGTTCTTACCGGCTACAACGACGCGTTCATAATCAGCGGAGCAAAGAGAGATGAAATTCTTGCGGAGTGCAATACAGAGGAGGAGCGCAGGCGGACTGATGAGCTAATTCGGCCGGTTTTGCGCGGCCGCGACATAAAGCGATACGGGTATGAGTTCGCGGATTTGTATTTAATCGCGACATTTCCATCAAGGCATTACAATATTGAAGAATATCCTGCTGTAAAAAAATATCTTCTCTCTTTTGAAATTGAACGGCTGGAGCAAACTGGAAAAGAATACATTGTGAACGGAGAGAAAATCAAAGCAAGAAAAAAGACAAACAACAAGTGGTTCGAGACACAAGACAGTATCAGTTATTGGGACGATTTTTTTAAGCCAAAGATTGTGTGGTCAAGATTGATGAGGCTTTCAAAAAATGACATAAATAATTTCCCGCGCTTCTGTTTTACAAGCGGAGATTATTTTGTTGTAGACAGCTTGTGTTTTTTCTCAGGCAGTAATGTAGAAGTTCTTGTCAATGAATTGAATTCCGAATTTGCCGCTTGGTATTTTTTCAATAACGTAGCAGTTTTAGACAACGGAGGATTTCAAATGCGTCAGCAATATGTTGAAAATATTCCTCTTCCAAAACTGACAAAAGGAGTTACAAAAAAAACTGTTGACGAGAAAATATATGAAGCGTTTGGTTTCTCCAGTAAAGAAATTGACTTTATAAGAGAAGCCATCAAGCACAAACAACAGGAGGTTTTGAATATAATAAAATAGCTATTTTATTGTAATATAACCAATTGCATCTCGTTCTTCTGCTGTAAGATTATATAGGTCAAAAATCATGGAATCAATTTCTCTTGCTTTAGACTCTGTATATTCTGACTGAATGTCCAAAACTGCTGTTTTAAATTTTATTTCCGTTTTCTCATCAACTTGTATTACAGGAATTTTGTCAAAAAATATTTTGCTTAATTCTCTTGTACCGCCCAGCAATTCAGGAAAAGATTCCCTAAAACAATATTTAAATAATGATGAATTAAAAAACGCAGTTAAAAAAGCCATTGCATTTCCTGTGATGATAAAACATTTTTGGTTAGTCAAAAACGCTTTATCATCATAAACAAAAGGCAAAAATTTTGTCATATTCGGATACACAATCTTTGGCTTAAAAAAATCGTCGAAAAATTTTACTCATTCGAAAACAATATTCGTTATAAATTTGCACGATTCAATGACTGTTTCAAATGAAATATCTTTTGCAAAAGAATTTTTTCTGGCATAGTTTTTCCAGCGGTTTAGAGCCTGAATGTCTGTTTCAAGTTCTTTTAAAAGAATGTTTACATCTTCTTTTGAAAAATTAGTTTTTCGGTATCCGCAAGTTTTTGCAAACGCTTCTTTTAAATTCCGGCAGTCGATTTTATCTATTTTTAATTTATGGATTATATAGACATCGTAAAAGTCCTTGCTTCTGCTGTTAAAAAGTCCTCTGCTGTAAATTGTCTGCAATTTTTCGGCAAGAATTGTCTCTAAGTTATAAGCCTTGAAATTCAGAATGTCTTCGGCAATCAGTCTTTTATAATTGTATGTTATTGCGGCAGGAGTTATCGGGTCGCCGGTTGCTATGTCTATATTCACTGTCTGGCGGATATTCTCAAGATGTCCGATAATGCTTACTGTAAAACCGCCGTATTGGTCTTCGCCTCTTATAGGCTCAATTGATGAGAAATCAAAAGAGATATTGTCGTCTGCATTTTTGGAGATTATGTCATTTATAATTTTTACAAGATTTTCTTCTTCAAGCTCTTCCCCAGCCAGTTTAAAATCCAAGTCCTGCGTGTAACGGTTTTGCACGCCTATAACCGATGAAAGATAAAATCCGCCCTTAAAAATAAAATTTTCAGCGTAGTCAGATTTTGAAAGCCTGTACAAGAACGCCTCGAAAAAATATGTCGCAAGAAGAACATTCGCGCTTGCTCCGGTTTTTGCGGAGAGACTTTTTATGCGGGCCTGCACAGAGTTTTTGCTATAGTTCATTCAGCACCACCATCATTGTGTCATAGACTTTTTTTTGTATTCCCATTATTTTTGCGTATTCAATAAGCCGGTTAGGATTTTTATTTTTCAGTTTTGAATAGTTATAAAGGACTTTCGTGTAAATTTCAGAATCGATTTTTTCTGAACGGCGGATAAGGTCGCAGACTGTTTTTTCCGCATTGTATGCAAGAACTTTATTTCCTAGATTCGTTTCAACTTCAGTAATTCCAAGCTTATAAGTTTCTTTTTTATAGTCCGTGTGAATAATCGCGATATTTTCTTTGGGGCTGAAAGGACGGTAGTTTTTCGGTCCTGTTACTTCAAAAGTCTGGGGAAGGGAATCCGCAAGATTTAGAAGATAAAGGGCAGACTCATAGGAAAAGATGAATTTGGGATACTTATACTGGAACACAAGAAAATCATCTGTAATCCAGTCTGACTTTGCATAGAACCCCGCCGCAAGTTTTTCAAGTTTTTCCTTACGCACAAAGTCCGTCAGAAACCAGGATTGGATTCCATTTTGGTCAACCTGCCTGCGGGTTATATATCCGCCATTTTTGTTGAGAATGTCGCCTAGTTTTGACGAGTTTGTATTTTCTTGCATTTACAACTTATTTTATGATTTTTTGGTTGAAAACGCAAGAAATAATTTTATATAAAAATGCGAACAAGATGGAATTGTTTCATTGCCACTCGATAAAATCAATTTCTTCTTTTGACAGACCGTAGAGTTTATAGACTTTCTGGTCTATTTGTGATTCGCTGTCTTTTTCCGAAAATGGGCTTTTTCCTTTTTTTGGTGGAACAGGAAGTTTTTCTATGAACATAGGCTTGTACTCAAAATATCCGCCGTTCCTCGTAACGCCAAGATTTCGTATATAATAATCGGCCAGCTTGGAATTCAGAATACGCAGCAAATATTCGTCAGCAGGAACAATCATTGGACACGGCGCATTCACGAACATTCCTGCCTGGGCAACGGCATAAGATGCTCGTAAATTCAAGTTTCCCCACACAATCTTTGGCTTAAAAAAATCGTCCAAATATGCGCAGTTACGAAGGTTGTACGGAGTGTCGCCCTGGTCGGCTCTTTTCTCGATTTTATCCCAATATTCATCCAGATGTTTTTTCACCGCTGGATAGTCTTTCTCAACGTCGATTCTTGGAATTCCTTTTTCCTTGATTCCGTTGTGCGTGTTTATCAGCCACAAATCCGCGAACTCATACCCGTATCGCTTTATGTCGCGGCCGCGCAAAACCGGCCGTATAAGCTCATCTGTTTTCCGCCGCTCCTCCTCTGTCTTGCACTCCGCAAGAATTTCCGCTCTCTTTGCTCCGCTGATTATGAACGCGTCGTTGTAGCCGGTTTTTATTCCATAATTGATTGAAATGTCCCAGTCCTTCAGCGGAACGCCCACGCTCTCAATCTTCCGCTTTATGCTCTGCTCGACTGGGGAGAGAATCACCCAGCTTGCACAGCTTTCAAATGCGCAGGCTGACGAGTTCTGCTGAATAAAATGGCTCGTTTTTTTACTTCATTTTTCCAAGAAATCTTGCAAGTGTATTCCGGTCAACCTTAAACTTTTTGGCAATCTGACGTTGGGAAATTCCAAAAGCGAGCATCTCATCTATAATTTCCCTTTTTCCATACAGTTTGTGTTTTAAAGGGGAAGTTTTCCGACCTTTTGGCCGGCCAAGACTTATTCCTTCCGCCTTTTTCAGTTTCAACGCTTCCTTTGTCCGCTGGCTAATCAAATTGCGCTCGATTTCCGCGCTCAGTCCAAACGCAAACGCCAAAACCTTGCTTTGAATGTCATCGCCAAGCCTGTAGTTGTCCTTTATTGTCCAAACCTTGCAGTCTTTTTTCATGCAGATTGAAAGGATTTCCATAATCATGAACAGGCTTCTTCCAAGCCGGCTAAGTTCCGCGCAGATTATCAGATCGCCGCTCTGAACATGATTCAGCAGGACTCCGAGCTTGCGCTTGTCATAGTTTTTTGTTCCGCTGATTGTCTCTTCTATCCAGCCGTCAATCTCAAGATTTTCCTTCTTGCAGAAATTGAAGATTTCAAAACGCTGATTTTCAACCGTCTGCTTGTCCGTGCTCACGCGGATATAACCATAAATCATTTTGTACCTCCATGACTGTTGTAAAATAAAGCTATAATCCACCTCAGAAAGAATCTACAGCCGACTTAAAAACGACATGAAAATCGGAATCATCAAGGGAATTGCCGTATCAAGTACGACAATGACATTTAGAAGTTAACAAAGAGTTTGGAATATATTCCAAACTATTGCTTGTTTTTACAAAAACTTTGGAATATAATCCAAACTATGAATGATATTCTTCGTCTGGAATTTTTAGAAAAACTCAAAACTTACAAGGATAAGCACATCATCAAGGTGATTACTGGAATCCGCCGCTGCGGAAAATCAACCCTGATGAAAATGTTCCGCAATTGTCTTCTTGAAAGCGGAATTTCCGCAGAGCAAATCATCTTCCTGAACTTTGAGGACTTCGACAATTACGAGCTTTTGGACCCGAAATCACTTTATGAATTTCTGAAAACTAAAATTCAAAAAGACAAAATGACTTACATTTTTTTCGATGAAATTCAAAATGTAACGGATTTTCAGCGGGTTGTGGACAGCCTTTTTCTGAACGAAAAAATCGACATCTATATAACAGGCTCGAACGCATACCTTCTTTCGGGAGAGCTTGCAACGCTGCTTTCAGGAAGATACATAACGATTGAAATGCTTCCGCTTTCGTTCAAGGAATTTGCCTCCGCGCAGAATCCGTCGCTGTCGCTTTCCGAAAAATACAGGCTTTACGTTGAGCAAAGCTCGTTCCCCTACACGCTGAACCTTGACGGCGACAAAAATGAAATTCTCGACTATCTCGGCGGAGTTTACAGCACAATCGTCCTGAAAGATGTTGTCTCGCGCTATAAAATCAGCGACACAAAAATGCTTGAAAGCGTTGTGCGGTTTATTTTTGACAGCATAGGAAGTCCCGTCTCGACAAAGAAAATCACGGACACAATGGTTTCGTCAGGAAGAAAAATCGACTCAAAGACAATCGAAAAATACATCACGGCCTTGCAGGACTGCTACATTGTCTACGAGGCAAAACGCTACGACGTTAAAGGCAAACAGTATCTTAAGCTTCTCGAAAAATATTACGCTGTTGACATTGGACTTCGCTACTTGCTTTTGGGGCAGAAAGCGAACGACACAGGCCACATTCTTGAAAATGTGGTTTATCTTGAGCTGATTAGGCGAGGCTACAAAGTCTATGTCGGAAAAATCGGCGACATGGAAATCGACTTCGTCGCACAAAATCAGGAAGGAAACACGTACATTCAAGTTTCGGCGAGCGTAAGGGATGAAAACGCGCTTCAAAGGGAACTCCGGCCTCTCCAGCTTGTGCGCGACAGCTACCCCAAGCTGCTTTTGACGCTGGACGACGACCCGACCGCCGACTTTGACGGAATCAAGCGGATAAACGCAGTTGAATGGCTTATGGGAACTTAAATAAAAAAAATGACAGTCTTAATCGAAGAAATTAGAAAATCTGAACGCTCGGCGGAACTTGTGCAGAATCTTTTGGAGATTTGGGAAAAATCTGTTCGGGCGACGCACACATTTTTATCGGACGAGGAAATTCTGAAAATCAAGGAATATGTTCCAGGCGCAATTTGCTGTGTTGAGACGCTTTTGGTTTTGCGTGAAAAAGGCGAAAATTTTCAAAGATTAGGATTTATGGGAATCGGAGGCAGAAAAATCGAAATGATTTTTCTTTCGTCTGACGCGCACGGAAAAGGATTCGGCAAAATGCTTGTTCAGCATGGAATCAAAAATTTTTTTGCAGATAAAGTTACCGTAAACGAGCAGAATCCTAATGCAAAAAGATTTTATGAACACCTCGGGTTCAAGACGTACAAGACAAGCGCGACCGATGAGCAGGGAAATCCGTTTCCGATTGCATTTATGAAATTATAAAAGAATGCGTAACGTTTCGTAAAATCACGCCAGTTCAGCAAGCGTTAAAATAACGCTGAATGAAAGCGCGTTCGGTCAGAAAAAATCAAAATAACGTTTTACGGAATTACGTCAATTCATCGAACGTCATCATAACGTTTTTCAAAATTGCTTCAGTTTGCGGTGCGTTATCGTAATGTTTTTTAAAATCACGCCAGTTCACGGAACGTTAAAACAACACTTCAAGAAATTGCGTCAGTTCAAAGAACGTTATGATAATGCGAACAAAAGACACGCCGGGCGTAGCATAAATTTTCCGTTTTCTAAAACAGTTTTCTTATCCTTTCCTGAAAAATATGAATGAAAGCCCTGTCGGCTCGGACTGTTCCTTGTACGGCTTGTATCCTGCCTGAGTGTACAGGGCGATGTTCGTCCAGCTTTTTGAGCACGTGTACAATTCTTTTTGCGCGGAAGGAAAGAGCCTGTCGATTTCTTCAAGAAGCCTCTTTGCAAATCCTTTTCGGCGGAAGTCCGGATGAACCATCAGCCGCCCGACATTTATTTTGCCGTTCTCTTCTTTATAGCGGATTGCGCCGATGATTTTTCCGTCGTCATTTACAAGCTTGAGCGTTCTCCAGCTGCTGAAGTCAGCCGAATTTTCCTGCGCCGTTTCTGTAAGAGCCGGAACATCGCGGCTTCCAATCATTTCAGCCTCGCTTTCAAAAGAGAGCAGCTGCAGCGCGAAAAGCTCTGGAATATCGTTTTTGTCCGCCGGAATTATCTTCATATTTTCCTCCAATGTTCTGCCCGAAACTGCGTTTCTGACAAATCACAGTTCACTCAGTTCCACTGCGTTTCCGTTTTCTCTTATCAGATTAATCAAATCGGCTGTTTTTAGCCAGACGGTCGCGGTGTTTTCGTTCGGGTGGATTCCAATCAGCCCGGGAGGCTCAAGAAAATCCTTGTCCAAGAAAAATTTCACCTTGCGGCCGGTGCCGTTCAAAAGTCCTAGCGGAGTTACAGAGCCGGGTGTGAGCTTCAGAAAATTCATCAGGTCTTCTGCGCTTGCAAAAGAGAGCGGCCGGGTTCCGTGGGATTTACGGAATTCTTTTAGGTCAACGCGCTTGTTTCCTTTTACGGTAATCAGAAAATATTCGCGTTTTTTGTCGTCGCGCACAAAAAGATTTTTCGCGTCACATTCCGGGTGAGGCAGCGCAACATCGCAGATTTCGTCCATGCTGAAAACCGCCTTGTGCTCGGTGACTTCGTATTCAATGTTTTCCGCGTTCAAAAAATCGTAGGTTTCCTGTTTCGTCATGATTTTAAAATTATAGCAGGATTTTGGGGAATTGTTTGCATCCGCCGAAATTTTTGCTAAAATCTTCCTATGAAAATAAAAAAATGCGGTTTAGATGATGTTCTTGATTTGCAGAAAATATACCGTCAGACTTTTTATGAGACTTTCTCGGAGCAAAATTCCGAAGAAGATATGAGAAAATTTTTGGACGAGGCGTACAGCGAGGAAAAACTGAAATCCGAGCTTGAGAACGAAGAATCAGAAACGTTTCTTGCAGTGGAAAATCAAAAAACTCTCGGTGTTCTGAAAATCAACACTGGAAATGCGGAAACGGAATCCGGCTTGGAAAATTCTCTTGAAATTCAGCGGATTTATGTACTGAAAGAATCAAAAGGGCTTGGAATCGGAACGGCTTTTATGAATCTTGCCGAAAAAAAGGCACGGGAGCTTGGAGTTTCTTTTATTTGGCTTGGCGTTTGGGAGAAAAATTTTCCTGCGCAGAAATTCTACACGGACAAAGGCTTTAGAAAATTCAGCGGGCATGCTTTTGTTGTAGGCGATGATGTCCAGACTGATTTTCTGATGAAAAAAGAGCTTTCTTGATTCAGTTTCATTCCACCTTAAACACATCCAGCTACGCGTTAGGGCATGTAAGCCCGAAGTTCTGGAGCGGAACGAAGTGTTCGCACGAAGCGAAGCGGAAGAATGAGCGTTAGCGAAGGCTGGAACGCCCGGCCCGACGTTTTCCGCCAAAGTCAATTATTCTGCGGAAGACGACTCCGCCACGGATGGCGGATTAGGGCAAATGCTCCCTAGAAAAGCGAAGCTTCTCGAACGACAGGATGTCGGGAAACGCCCGAAAAAAAACCTTGACTTGAGGTAAAATTTAAAAAAGAGATACGATTTTATTTGTCGAAAAGTATGCGGAACAAATAAGCTTAATTTTTTTTGCATAAAATATTGTTGAGGCAGAAAAATGAATTTAGATGAATCTATTAACGAAGTGAAAAAAGTGTTTTTTTGATACCAAAAAGATAAAATGTGAAGACTGTAAATACAAGACATTCTCAACGAATATGAAAATAACAGATTTTCTAAAATTTTTAAACCGGCAATAACTTTTGTTCGGAAGTATAATTGCTTCTATAATGGCAATGGTTGATTCATGTGGCAAAAATGCAAAAGAAAAACAGTTGATACGTTTTCTTGATAAATACATAAAGGAAAAGAAATGGGAATCAGTTCATAGTAAATAGTTTACAAAACTGTGGAAAGAATATAAAAGACAAAATGAGCAAGCACGAAAAGTTTTGGAATTATGCTGAAAACAAAACCGTTTCATTTTAAAAACTCAGCAAAAACAATGAGAGGCAAAAAGTTGGATTCAGAAAAAATAACTTTGCGTGAATACGAAAGTAACGATGCAAAAACGATTGTAACTTGGCTCAAAGACGAATATGCGTTTAGGCAATGGTGCGCGGACCGCTACGGAAATTTTCCAATAACGGCGGACGACATGAATGTGCTTTACGAAAAAGGCGGAGTTATGCCGTTTACTTTTTGCTGCGGAAACGAAATTGCGAGGCATTTCATAATTCGTTATCCGAGTGCAAAGCGTGATGAGGTTCGGCTTGGATTTGTGATTGTTGACGATAAAAAACGTGGTCAGGGCTTCGGAAAAAAAATGATTCAGCTTGCCTTGAAATATGCTGCGGAAAATCTGCGCGCAAAAAAAGTTTCGCTTGGTGTTTTTGAAAACAATCCCGGCGCGCTCAAATGCTACAAGTCCTGCGGATTCAAGGAAGTTTCAGAATCAGCTTACACTTGTTTTGGCGAGCGATGGAAAAGCATTGAGATGGAAATCAGTTTGGAATAGGGCAGTGAGATTCTGTCAGAGTGCGACTTTGTGCAAGGTGATGTGCGGAAGTGGTACAGCGTAATGTACCGAACTGATACAAGGCGATGTGCAGTTGTGATACAGCTTAATGTATCATGCTGGTACAAGGTAATTTATGGAATTGATACACTGGAATGTATCATGTTGGTGCAAGAAAAGATTCCCCGACACGTGCCGGGGGAATGACAGGCAGCCAGCCGCGATAATGACAGGGCGGCTGCCCAATAAAAAACTCAGCCAAAGCCGTGGGTTTCTCCTACAGCCTCTTCACGTTCAGAGCGCGGACGGCGTTCAGGACTGCCAGAACCATTACGCCCACATCGGCGAAGATTGCAAGCCACATATTCGCGATTCCCAGCGCGCCGAGCACAAGACAGGCGAACTTGATTGCGAGCGCGAACGTGATGTTCTGATAGACGATTCCGATGCACTTGCGCGATATTCTGATTGCCTTTGCGATTTTGAGCGGATCGTCGTCCATGAGTACAACGTCAGCGGCTTCAATTGCTGCGTCTGAGCCCATCGCGCCCATCGCAATTCCTATGTCGGCACGAGAGAGCACCGGCGCGTCGTTTATTCCGTCGCCCACGAACGCAAGCACATCGTTCTTTCCTTTTTCTGAAATCAGCTTTTCAACCTGATTCACCTTGTCCGCCGGAAGAAGCTCTGAGTGAACCTCATCGATTCCAAGATCAGCTGCGACTTTCTCCGCAACCTTTTTCGCGTCTCCGGTGAGCATTACGGTCTTTGCGACTCCTGCCTTTTTGAGTGCGGAAAGAGCTTCCCTTGATGTCGGCTTTTCAACGTCGGAAATCACGATGTGTCCGGAATATTCTCCGTCAATCGCCACGTGGATTATCGTTCCGACCGAATGGCATTCCGTCGCGTCGATTCCGAGCTTTTTCATCAGCTTGAGGTTTCCGGCAGCGACTTTGTGTCCGTCAACTTTTGCGGTGATTCCGTGTCCGCTGATTTCCTCGATGTCCGTGACCCGGCTTCTGTCGATTTCCTTTCCGTAGGCTGCCTGAAGGCTTCTGCTGATCGGGTGGGAAGATGCGCACTCCGCGAACGCCGCGTATTCAATCAGCTTCGCCTCGTCAATCTTGCTGTGGTGAACCGCCGTAACTTCAAAGACTCCGCGGGTCAGCGTTCCTGTCTTGTCGAACACGACGATTTTTGACTTTGAGAGCGTCTCAAGGTAGTTCGAGCCTTTTATAAGCACGCCTTCCTTGCTTGCACCTCCAAGTCCTGCAAAAAAGCTGAGCGGAATGCTGATTACAAGCGCACACGGACAGCTGATTACTAGGAAGGTGAGCGCGCGGTAAATCCAGTCGCTCCAGTTTGGATCTGATTTTGCGATGAGGCAGACGAGCGGCGGAAGAACGGCAAGGGCTAGCGCGCTGTAGCAGACCGCAGGCGTGTAGACTCTTGCGAACTTTGAGATGAATTCCTCCGACTTGGATTTTCTTGAGCTGGCGTTCTCCACAAGCTCCAGGATTTTTGAGACGGTTGACTCGCCGAATTCCTTTGTCGTCCTGACTTTGAGTACGCCTGTCATGTTTATGCTTCCGCTGATGACTTCCATTCCAGAACTGGCATCCCGCGGAAGGCTTTCACCTGTGAGTGCGCTTGTGTTCAGCGTTGAGTTTCCTTCTATTATAATGCCGTCAATCGGAACTTTTTCTCCGGGCTGAACCACAATCACAGTTCCCGGCGCGACTTCGGAAGGGTCAACCTGAACAAGCTTTCCGTCCTTTTCGATGTTCGCGTAGTCCGGGCGGATGTCCATAAGGTCCGTGATGTTCTTGCGGCTTTTTCCGACCGCATAGCTTTGGAAGAATTCTCCAATCTGGTAGAAAAGCATTACGGCGACCGCCTCGTTGCAGTCGTCAATCAGAAGAAGATTTCCGTGCGCGTTGTAGACTGCAAGCGCGAACGCTCCCACGGTTGCAACTGCCATCAGAAAATTCTCGTCGAAGACCTGACGGTTTAAGATTCCTTTTCCGGCTTTCTTGAGGATGTCGTATCCGATTATCAGATAGTCAGCCACGTAGAGAATCATCTTGAGCGGAACTTTGCCCGGAATGGCGGCGAACACGTTCAGCCGGTCAAGCACGTTCAGAACCAAAAGCAGCGCAAACGCCACAATGATTCTTGCAAGCATTTTCTTCTGTTTCTTCTTCATAATTCTTCCTTGTGTTACAGTTCAATCTCGCAGTCGTCCTCGACTTTCTTGCACGCCTTGAGGACTGCCTTCATAACTTTCTTGTCGTCCTGTCCGTCGTCGAATTCCACTGTCATTTTCTGAAGCATGAAATTCACGCTGGCATCCTTTACGCCTTCAACAGTTTTTGCAGCGTCTTCCATTTTAAGAGCGCAGCTCGCGCAGTCAACTTCAATCTTGTAAGTCTTTTTCATGTTTTCCTCCAGAAATGTCGGTTCTGTTTATTCCTTCGATTAAGCGGTTGTTTAATCTTTATGTTCAAGATATAATCCAAAGCGGATATTTGCAAGAGCGGCGGAAGATTTATTTCCTTTTCGGAAAAACAAATTTCCGTTTGGAACGCTGAATGGGAGGCGTAAAATGAAGCTTGTTCACGTGCATAACGACTATTTCAATCTGGACTTGCTGAAGGAGATTCTTTCCGATGGAAACGCCGTGAGGGAGTCTGCGGAATGTTTTGCGGTTTTTTCCGATGAGGTTCGCGTGCAGATTTTTATGCTGCTGTGCCATACTAAGCAGTGTGTTTTGAACATTGCGGATTTTATGGAAATGACTGCGCCTGCCGTGTCTCATCATCTGAAAATCTTAAAGGATGCGGAACTGATTGAAAGCTGGCGTGACGGCAAAGAGGTTTTTTATTCAGCGTCGGATTCGGAAAAGGGCCGCACGATGCACGAAATCATAGAAAGGCTGATGAAGACAAACTGCCCGGACTTTGAGACAAAGCATGAGAAAATAAACGAGCATTCGGAATTTCAGGACAGGCAGATTGAGACAGTGAAGAAAGTCCACGACTTTATGTGCGAGCATATTTCCGAGCGGTTCACGATTGAAGACCTTGCGCGCAGATTCGGCATGAACACGACGACGCTCAAAACTGTTTTCAAGGACGTATATGGAACTTCTCTTGCCTCGCATATCAAGGAACACCGCATGGAAAAGGCTGCGGAACTCCTTGCCAAAACTGACCTTTCAATAAGTGAAGTTGCTTTGCAGGTTGGCTATGAGAGCCAGGGCAAATTCAGCGCGACCTTCAAGGAATTCTACAACATGATTCCAAGCGAGTACAAGAAAGAAAAGCGGTGAGGCGAGGGGAATTTTTTTAGTCCAGCTGTGTTTGCCAATTTTTATTTTCGTAAGCGGCAAAGCACATTTTTATCTGCTCAAGATTATTTTTTTCTTCCGCAAGATTCAGACTGGAAATTTCTTCAAGTGAAAAGTAGCGGCTTTCTGTTGTCTCGATGTTCGCCGTGAAGTTTCCGTCTTTTTTTATTGAGCAGAGAATGAAGATTTTGCAGATTTTCCAAGCGTAGACTGGCTTGTTGTGTTTTTCTCTGTCCTGAACCGCAATCACTTTTTCCGCGCTTACTTCGATTCCGGCTTCCTCAAGAACTTCTTTTTCTGCATTTTCTTTGACCGAGCAATCAGCATCGCACCAGCCGCCGGGAAGAGACCAAGTTCCGTTGTTTTCTTTTACGAGCAGAATTTTTGAGTTTTTGAAAACTGCCGCACGAGTGTCAATTTTTGGAGTCTGATAGCCAGTTTCATTGCAGAAAAGTTCCGTTGCTTTTTCAAGCGGAATTTCAGTTTTGTGCGCAATAATTTCCGCAGAGATTTTTCTGATTTCCTCGTAGCGTTCCTTGTCGAACTTCTCCTTTCCGTAAGTGAGTCCGGCCTGCGCTATGCTCTGGAGTTTTACTGCCCAGTCAAGCCAAATATTTTCCCCGCTCATTTTTCCTCCCGGTTTCTTAGCATTTCCGCGCCGCTGATTACTTTGTTGCGGTAGGTGATGTCGGTGCGTTTTGTAAAGCCGTGATTTTCCCAGAATGTGTTTCCGCTTTCATTGTCGGAAAAGACTAGCAGGGCGACTTTAGCGATTCCCTGTTTTTTGAGCGCGTCCGTTGCGGCTTGGAGCATGGCGGTTGCGATTCCGCGTCTTCTGAATTGGGGAAGAACCGCCGTGTGGTAAATGTAGCCACGCCTGCCGTCGTGTCCTGCGATGAGCGTTCCGGCAAAAGTTCCGTCTGTTTCTGCAACAAAGCACGTCTTGGGATTACGGCGCAGAAAACGGACAATGCCTTTTTTTGTGTCGTCAATGCTGTTCAAGCCCATGCTCGGAATGTTCTGCCAAAGTTCAAGGCATTTTTTCCAGTCGTGTTTTTTCATAACCCTGATTTTCATTTATTCCGCCTTGCACATCAGTTTGAGCCTCTGCGATTCGTCGTAGTCAAAGCCGAATTTTTCGTAGAACGGAATTTTGTCCGGCTCGGCGCAGAGTTCCACGAAAATGTTTGTTCCGCTCACGCCGTTTTTTCTGATAAAGTTCAAAAGCTCGTCAATCAGAAGCCTTCCGATTCCCATTTTCTGATATTCGGGGCGGACAACAACGTCCTTGATGAAGTAGTCCAGTCCCAAGTCGCCGAGCATCCGCGCCATGCCGACGATTTTTCCGCCGTCAAAAACTGAGACGCGGAACAGAGTGTTTTTCATCGCAAGCTCCGTCTGTTCGGGCGAAGGACCTGCTCCCCAAACCGTTTCCCAAAGCTCGATAAACTGAGAAGCCGTAAGCTCATTGTATTTTATTGTAAGATTTTCTGTTGATTTTGCGGTCATTCCTTTTTTTCCTTGTCATCGTCATTTTTGTTTCTGGTTAGATAGAATGTGCCCAGGCAGAAATTCGCGACGCCTAAGCAAAGCCAAATTACGCTGCTAGAAAAACCGCTTTTGAGCATTCTTATTGTAAAAATGATGAAAAATCCCACCGCAACCAAATAGTATAAAATTGAAAGTTTTTTGTTCATTCCTGTCTCCTTGAAAGTTTTTATAGTATATTTCATTACGGTGGATTTTGACAAGCTAACATCGTTATTTTTTTGTTTCCGACTTCAACAAAAACTTTAGATGTCATTTCCTTGCTTGACAAGGGAATCTATTGAATGTTTTTTACCGAGATTGTTGGATTAAGTCCGACAATGACAAATCGCTAAACTGACAATGAAAATAAAAAAGGCTGCCCGGTTGGACAGCCTTTTTTAGCAACTATAAAATGCTATTTTTTAACCTTACTGTTTTATGTATTCATCGCAGTCAAGGTCAAAAATGAATTCGTAGTCTGTGCCTGTTTTCATGCTGTCTGATGACAATGTGCTAGGAAGCTTTGAGAATTTAATTGTGATGTATCCGTTTGCTTTGTTTCGTCTATCATCACCATTCAATTCTTTTAAAGTTTTTGTTGCTTTTGCTTTTACTGTGTATGAACCTTCAATTTCTTTACCAGAGAAAGTTTTTGCGCTTGCATCTACTTCGATGTCCCAGCCATCTTTTATGGCGCCATTTATTTCTATTTCTTCACTATCAAATTTTGCTCTAATTGTAGTTTCCGTCGCACACTGAAAATTAGAATTCTTTACATCTTCGTCATCAGCAAAGTAGTCGCCCAAAAGAATGTTTCCGTTGTCCTTTACGAAATAGCACATTGTAGTTGTTTCTGCAAACATATCCTCATCGCCGAAAAATTCTTTTGCTTCTTCAACAGTGCATTTTTCATATTCTGCAAAATATTTATATACATCATTCATTGAAGTCATTTTTGTGCCATCGCAAGTCCAAGAAACAACTTTCAAATAAAGAAGTCCTTTATCTGCATTGTAAGTGTAGTTGTATTCCGTTATTTTTGTTTCTTCTGATTCGCCTGTTTCCTGTTCAACTTTTGTTTCTGTAACAGTGCTGTCTTTAAATGCGTAAGTGACTGTTTTTGTCTCGTCGTCATCTGACTTTGTGTACTTGTAAGAGTTTCCGGCAAGAACGTTTTCTCCTACAGAGCCATTGTCGTCATCATCATCACTGCCGCTAGAGCAAGACGCGAATACGAACGCAAATGCAAGAAGCATAAGCGCTGTGCAAATTTTTTTCAAAGCTTTCATAAAAAGCCTCCTTATAAAAAATAAAATATGCGGCATTTTACATCGGGGGGGGAGTGTCAAGTGCTTATATAAAAAAAGTGAAAATTTCTTTTTCTTGACGTGATGCTGCTGTCTGCTATATAATTACTAATCAAGTTAGTTTTTAAAAGGGAAGCAAAGATGAACAAAACATGGTCAGAACTCAACAAGAGAATGCAAATTCAGCTTAAAAAAGAAGCGACTTTTACAGACGGAATTGCAACGCTTTTTGAACTGAGGAAAGAACTTATACAGGTTGCGGACGGATTTTTCCTCGACTTGAGCTGCGAGGAGTTCTGCGCGATTCCCTTTTTGAACGCGGAAGGCTACCATTCAAAGACGGTCGCATATTCGCTCTGGCACATTTTCAGAATTGAGGACATTGTAGCGAACACGCTGATTGCAGGGGAACTGATTGCTGGCGAAAAAGCTGGTGATGAAACGGCAGGACTTGGCACGAAACATTCCGAACCGACCGAACATTTTTTCGGTGAACAGGTTTTCTTTTGCGGAAACTACAAGGAACGCACAAAAAGCCCGATTATCACGACCGGAAACGAACTTGTAAAACAGCAGATTGCAGACTTTTCGCGCCAGCTGAACCTTGACGAGCTTCAAAACTACATTCACGAAGTCAAGGCCCGAACTGAAAAAATTCTTTGTGCCCTTTCCTATTCCGACCTAAAGAAAAAAGTTTCCGCCGAACGCAGAAAAGAACTTGAATCACTGAACGTCGTCAGCACGGACGAAAGCGCCGCCTGGCTGATTGACTACTGGTGCGGCAAGGATTTCCGCGGACTTGTTCAAATGCCGTTTTCGCGCCACTGGATAATGCACATCGAGGCGGCTCTGCGGATTGCAGGGAAAGTGAGGAAGTAAAAAAATATTTTTCCCTTGACAAATACTTCTGACAAACGTTAGTATACATTTATGATTCGGACTTTTGCGGACGGGGAAACGGAGCTGATATTCAACGGAACAAGAAGCAGAAAACTTCCGCCTGAAATTCAAAATGCCGCACGAAGAAAACTCAGAATGATTTACGCCGCAAAAACCGTGGACGACCTGCGGATTCCGCTCGGAAACAGGCTTGAAAAACTTTTAGGAAATCTGGACGGATATTTTTCAGTTAGAATAAACGACCAGTGGCGGATAGTTTTTAAATTTGAAGATGGAGGTGCTGAAGATGTCGGAATACAAGATTATTACAGATGACAAGCTGCCTAACATTCACCCTGGCAAAATTTTGAAGGAAGAGTTCCTTGACCCGATGAATATCACGGCGTACCGGCTCGCAAAGGAAATCGACATTCCGCAGACAAGAATTTCCGAGATAATCCACGGGAAGCGTTCAATAACAGCCGACACGGCAATCAGGTTTTCAAAATTCTTTGGAACGACGGCGGAATTCTGGCTGAATCTTCAGAATCTCTACGATCTTGAGGAAGAGGAAAGCAAGCACTATGCGGAATTCTCCGCAATCAAGATGTACGCTTACGTTTAAGACATGAAACTGATTCTTCTTATCGCGGCAATTTCATTCCTCTCGTATTTTTTGACCACAACGATTGTTGATGTTGTTCTGATGGGGCGGCTTGATTTTTGTTTCAGTGCAAAAGCAAAGGCAAAGGAATTTCTTATCACAAAGGCGAACAGAATCGATTTTCAGGACGGATTCAAATGCTCAGGATTTTCTTCCGCGTTCGTGATGCGACACTGGGACATCAGCGTGGACGGAAATTCTGTCTACGAAAAAATGCCGAACAAAATGCGCGACGGCTACGTTTATCCAAAAGGAATCTTCAACTTTCTTTCTGAAAACGGATTCAAGGTAAAATACTGCCGAGGAAACCTGAACGCGCTGAAAAATGCGGTCGCCGCCGGAAACCCTGTAATCGTGCTGATAAAAATCCGAGCGGACAAAAACTGGCTCCACTACGTTCCAGTTGTTGGCTACGATGAGCAGAATATCTTTGTCGCAGAATCGCTTGCCGAACTTTCAAACTGCAACGAGCCGCATTATAATAGAAGAATTCCGGCAAAAGAATTCAAGAAACTCTGGAACACCGCAATGCCCAAAATGCCGCTGTATGCGAACACGTTTTTTACGGTGGAAAGATGATAAACTCACTCAAACAAATTAAAGACTGAAAATCGCACGGGAAACCGTAAACCGCAACATGAAAAAACTTCAGCAGGAAAAAATAATTCAGCGGCTCGGCGCGGACAAAAACGGCAGCTGGAAGATTTTACAATAAGCACAATGTTCTGTTTCCTAAATTCTTGACAAAACTAATCTTATTAGGTATATATTAACTAATTTAATTAGTTTTACAAAGAATTTCCGCAATCTCTGCGGAAATGGCAATTTTTCAGAATTTACAAGGATTCACATGGAAATCAGGTACGAAAAACTCAATCACGGAAATTTTGGCGGACATTCGCTCGATGATTTTATAAGGCATCAGACAATCACAGAATGCTGGCGGAACGTTGACGGCGAGCTGAAGCTTGTTCCGAACGATTTTACTGAGGACTGGACGGTTGAAAAATGCCGTGAAGTTGCCGCAGGAATTTCTTGCAGGCTGGAAAAGGACTTGTCGGCATTCGGGGCATTTTGCGGAAACCGCCTTGTGGGATTCGTAACGGTCGAGCACGAGATTTTCGGCAATTCGGCAAAGTACGTGAATCTTGAGCAGTTTCAGGTTTCACAGGATTTCCGCGGAAAAGGAACCGGGCGCAAGCTGTTCGCCCTCGCCTGCTCGGAAGCGAAAAATCTTGGTGCGCAAAAGCTCTACATTTCAGCCCATTCGTCAAAAGAAAGTCAGGCGGCGTACAAGGCTTTGGACTGCATTCCGGCTGTGGAAGTAAACGAAAAAATGGCGGCGGAAGAGCCGTTCGACATCCAGATGGAGTTTGCGCTGGAGCAGGAAAAAATATATGAAAATTGAATACAGAAAAGCGGATTTGGCAGACGCTGAACTGCTGACGAACATTTATGATTCTGCGTTTTATGACGATTATGTGAGATTCGGTGAATGTCCTGCTTACGGCAAGAGCAAAGCGGCGATGGAAAAATCCATATCGGAATATCCCAAGCTTATCATTTTATGTGATAGTGAGCCGGCCGGCTGTGTTTCCTGCAAAAAAATCTCCGACAGAATATATGAAATCGGCTGCCTGTGCGTTGTTCCAAAACTTCAGGGAAAAGGAATAGGAACACACGCGGTCAAATATGTAACATCGCTTTACAAGGACGCTGAAAAATTCACCTTAATCACGCCGATAGAAAAAAAGGAAAATGTAAAGTTCTACACAGAAAAATGCGGCTTCAAAATCGAGTCAACAGAAACAGACGGAAATGTAAAAGTGGCACGGCTTGTTTTAGAAAAATAAATTTAAGTTTTGCAACGAGGAACAGTCAGTTATTTTATTTGAGAGATGGATAAAACTTGCGGTTTGCTGCAACTTTTTGGATTGAAGGAAAGTTCAGAACGTGCAAATATGAGTGATGTGGGATTTTTACTGATAAAAAAAAGTGAATTTATGAAATCACGGATCAACTATATCGACAACTTAAGAACGGTTACAGTATCATTACTGATTATCTATCATGCAGCCATGGCCTACAATTCATGGGGCGAGGCGAATTATATATTCTTCGTAAGAGTCAATCCTATTGCATCAATAGTGGTGTTCATGTCGCCGTGGTTTATGCCTGTCATGTTTTTAATTGCCGGAGTGTCCGCATCATTTTCAATGAAAAAAAGGGGATGCGCGGATTTTATCAAAGAAAGATTCCAAAGATTGGGCATCCCATTTCTATTTGGCATTATATTTATCAATCCAATATTAAGCTTTGTTGCAGATAAATCGCATAATGGTTATGGCGGAAGCTATTTTGAGCATTACTCGGTATATTTTACCAGATTCACGGATTTAACAGGATATGACGGTGGATTTACGCTTGGTCATTTTTGGTTTATAGCGGTATTGATTGTGCTTTCCTGCATAGGTTGCGGCGTGATTAAAGCCATTGACTGCACAGTCGGGAATAACAGAAATGCGATGCTTATCGTAAACGTCATACTTGTGATTCTTGCGGTTGCTTCGTTTGATATAACGCTTTGGAGCAAGAAGATTCCTACATATTTGTGCATATATTTGCTTGGATATTATTTATTCAGCAGGCAGGATTTCACAGAAAAACTTGTAAGTTTCAAGTGGCTGTTCATCGTTGCATTTGCCTTGTTTTCCGCCATGAATGTGATTTTGTTTGTGTATGTTGAAGATTATCAATTACTGAATACGATTTGCAATTATCTGTCATTTGCGACAGGAATTCCGGTGCTCGTCTGTTTTGGAAAAACGTGTCTGGATTACACCGGCACAGTCAGCAGATACTGCGCAAAATTATCATACGTGTTCTATATTGTACACTTTCCAATCGTGGTTTTGTGCCAGTATTTTATTTCTTTGACGGGAGCAGGAAGTATATACAATTTTGTTTTATCCCTTGTAATATCATCAGTTGTAACGTGTGGCGTTTGTTGCATTATAGATAAAACTTTGAAAAGGAAAAATATTTGAATCCTTTCTGCGGTTCTTTAAAACCACTGCTTATTGACAGCCGAAAGGGAAGCTTATCATTATAATGATAGACACCCTATCCGCCTAATGATATGCCGCCTATCAGCATAATGACAGGCACTCTATCCGTGTAACGATAGGCGGCGAATCAGAAATCCTGCAATAGATCTTCGGGTCAAGCCCGAAGATGACAAGTTATGCCGGGCAATGATAGTCTGTGCTTTGTCATTCCCGGACTTAACTTTTTTGTCATTGCCGCGCTTGACGCGGCAATCCCGATTCAATCCTACTTTCTTTCCAGCTCCTCCTTTTCCAGCGCGCGGATTGAGCGGCTTGTTCTGAAGATTATGCAGACTGCGACTCCGGCGAACGCAATCACAAAGAAGAGCAGGGCAGCCCCGGAGCCTTTTCCGCTTCCGAAGACGCGCTCAAGGAATGTGCCTGCCGCGAATCTTGCCATGAACGGCTCGAACACTTTGTCCACAAGAAATCCGCCTAAGAAATATCCCGCCGGAATCGTGAAGAACTGGAACGTGTTCCGCACCGAATAGACACGCCCCTGAATCTCGTCCGGAACGCGCAGCCGCATGATTGCGTCAAGGTTCGTGCTCATCAGCGGAATCAGAATGTAGCCCAAAAATCCACCGACGCACCACACGAGCGGCGAACGTCCCAGCGCAAGCATGATGTTTTCCGTTCCCATCGAGATGAACAGGCACAAAAAGATTGTCCGCACACGGTTTTTCGGAGCCGGAACTGCCGACGCAAGAACGCTTCCTATCAGCATGGAAATTCCGATTACCGAGTTCACCATTCCAAGCGCTTTTTCTCCGCCTGTTCCTTTTGAGAGAACCATCGCCGGAAGAGCCGCGCTGTAAATCGAAGCAATCAGGTTGATTGACGAAAGAAACATTATCAGGCGCAAAAGTCCGCGCTCGTTTTTCAGGAACGAGATTCCGCCTTTTACAGAATCCATAAGGCTTGCTTTTTCCGCCTGATTTTCCGGAGCTGACTCCGCGTTTTCAGTTTTGATTTCCGCATTTATGTTCGGCTCAGGAATTTTTATGGCGAGCGCAAGGACAAGGAACGCCGCGGAAAAAGTCGCAAGGTCGATGGCGACAACCGCAGTCAGTCCGAAAATCCCGATGACCGCAGTCGCAATGACCGGCACGAAAATCGAATTCAAGGCGTTGGAAAAGTAGCGAAGTCCGCCCACGCGCTGATAGTGCTGTTTTGGCAGAATCCGCGAGACCGCAACTTCAGATGCAGGCGACTGAACCGTGTTCATCAGTCCGTTCACCGCGTTTATCAGGTAAAGATGCCAGATTTCAAGAAGCCCGTTTTTGAGCAGGATGAACATCACCACGGTTGAGACCGCCGCCACCGAATCGCAGACGAGCATTGTGGCTTTCTTGTTCCACCTGTCGCTGAGCGCGCCGGCAAAAATGCTGAGAATCACGTAAGGCGTGTAGGTTGAGACCATCAGAAGGGCTGTCATGAGCGCAGAGCCTTTCTGCGTGTAAGACCAGATGACAAGCGAATATGAAGTCATCGCGCTTCCGAATGAAGAGAAGGACTGTGTAATCCACAAAAGCAGGAACGTCCTCATTTCCCGCAGGATTTTCATAAAATTTTTCATAAGACTTTGCTCCATTTGATTTCATTTTTCTGATGAAACGCAAAGCCCAAGAGCAGAAACTACTCCGTACAAACTGCCCTAAAAGACTTTGCACGGAGACACTGCAATACAAAGAATCACGGTCTACCTCCTGATGTAGTTTGTCATTATCCAGCTTGACTGGATAATCCATTTGAAAATTTGCGACGCAAACTTGCCGCTCATTCTAAATAAGCGGCGGAACTTTTGCAAGGGGGAAATATTTTGCTGGTTTTACTGGTTTTGCATCAGCTTCATTTTATTGCCGCATGGATTCGGAATTGAAATACAAGTCATCAGGGCAGATGTCCTGTCCGTTTGCCCATTCGATGTTGAATCCGTTTGGACGCACGGTCTTAAAGTAGGAAGGGTTTTTCAGTTCACCGAACCAGGAGCCTTTGATGTACGGCTTTACATCGAAAAGCTTTGTTTCGCCGTTGTTAAATCTTAAATTGAGCTTATAGTCATTTTCAGGAGTTACATTTATGACAGTCGGTCTTAACATATTCAGCCTCGCTATTTTAACGGATCAATTTTGAAGAACTGCTCGCCTTCATCAAGAAGCCGCCAGTTTGCCTGTAAGTCTTCCTTGTGAATTTCAATCCATGCCTCAACAAGTTTTTTCTTTGAGGCTGGAATTTTTCCTTCGAGCTGCTCTCCTTCCAGTGAGAACACGGATTCATCATCACCGCAAATGACGTGAATATGCGGAACATGATGCTTTCCACCATGCTCACTTTGCATTCTGATTATAATTCCATAAAACATTGAGATTACAGGCATTTTTGATTCCTCCGCTATATTATAAATATATCACAGTTTTACTGGTTTTGCGTCAGATTTTTATGCAATGCAGGGCAGGACGCGGGAATTATAAAATGTACGCGGAGACAAAAAAATCCGCCGGGCAGGGCGGACTTGCAAAGGAATTTATATTAACCGTAAACGGGGCGATTTTCATCAAGTAATTTTTGCAAAAGCGGATTATTAGCCTTTGCCTTTACATCCAATTTTGAAAGGGAATCGGATGGAAGAGTTCCATTACGTCCAGCTTCCTCCCAAGCTCTGTTTGTAGAAGCTGATGAACCTGTTTTTATGTCAACTCCAATCATAATACTTCCTGGAAAGGATCCTGTTTTTGTATATACGGTAACAACACCATTATCTTTTACCGTTACATTCTTTAGTAAACTTTCATCAACATTACCAAAATCAATAACACGACCAGCAATAATCTTTATATTAGTATCATTTTTAACCCCATTTACAATAATTTTTGATGATGGTGCCACAATTTCCTTTGGACCAACACCAGCAAAATCAATTATACCGTAATTTCCTTGCTTTGTAAATGTAAGTCCAGAAACATCACCAGAAAAACGAACATTTTTAGGGATAATAGATGTTTCAACATCAGAAGTCAAATTTCCAGATACATTAACATTTTTCAAATTGTTCGTTAACTTTTTAGCCATTAAAAGAGCTATATTGATATCAAGATTATAAGCATTGCTATTATAAGAACCATTTGTGTTATACATATATTCACCACCTAAATATTCCTCAGCATCAAAAGGAACATTAGAAGCTTTACCCATAGAAATTTTATCACTTGCACCATTTATGTAGTAATTTTCAAACAGCTTGTCTATTCCTATATCAAAAAAATTATCTTCTTCTGGTGAAGTGTTAAAAAAATTAACATCAAAACTTAAATTCGGAAGATTCGATTCTGTGTACAGATATGAAATCAGTGTGTTCTCGTTGAATTTTCTGAGTTTTTTGTCATAGTCAATTGTCGGAGTGTTAAGCATACCGGTAAAAGTTGTTTCTCCGATATTGATGCTTGTGATTTTTGCGTCCGGATTTTTCAGGATGATTCCGCCTTTGTATGCGTCAATAAGATTGTGCTCCTTGCCGAAAGAAACGTCCACCTTTGAAACTTCCTCTCCAAAGACAAAGGCTTTGGGAATAGAGCAATCAGTATTTCCTCCATAGCTTTCCGACCATACATAATAGTAAAACGGCTTTTCAAGAAAATCCACGCCGTCAATTTCTGTATGTCTGTCGTACTCATCTGTTTTTATGCAGTCACTGTAATTCGAAGGCAGGTTGAACGCTTTTCCGTAGTCGTCCCATTCAAAATAGGCGTTGCTTTTAGAAGTGGCAGAACCGTAAGGAATTCCAAGTTTCTGATATATCGTTTCACCGAATCCGTTTTCGGAAAAATCGAGGAAGAAATTTGCGGTGGAGGAGTTGTAGGCGCAGGTTATGTTCTTAACGCTCTTTTCTGTGAGTTTTTTCTTTGCCGCAATGAATGCGATGACGTTCACTTTTGAGCCAGTCGGCTTGAGCACATATTCGGCTTCCGGATCAACGGCGGCGGATTCAAGTGCCACTCCGTCAACAACGGTTTTTCCGTCGTCAGAAATCAGGACTTCCACAGAACTGCTCTGCTCGCTGCGGCTTATTGCGTCCAGATTCTGCACAAGATTCACGCTTGCTCCGTATATGAATCCGTCTTTTAATGATATGACAGCGTTAAACGGCGGAAGTACATAAGTCCTGTATTCAGTGTTTGAAATTTTCTTGTCGTCCTTTACGCTGTATTTTACGGTGAGATTCACGACGCTCGGAGTTATATATCCGTAACCGCTCATTTTGTCTGCCACACAAAGCTCGGTTTTTCCTCTTATAAGCTCTTTTATTTCTGAAGTTGAAATATTTTCGCCCGCAAGTTCGTTTTCAACATAGACCGTACAGGTTCCGTCAAGATTCACAACAACCGAACTTTCAACATTTGCGGAATAAATATTGTCAGGATTTTCCGGCGCGTCCGGCTCGTTCCTGTCGTCAGGATTCTCCTGGCTTCCGTTGTTTTCGGTGTTGCTTCCGCTGTCATAGTCAGAATTTCCGCCTGAGCCTGAGTCCATGCAGCAGGGAAAAAGCAGAATAAGCGCGAAGAGCGCGGCGGTGAATTTTGCGGTGTTCTTTTTGTTGGCCTGTGGTTTCATGAATTTCTCCTGTGAATAAGTTGATAAGGAAATGCATTGTTTTATAGAGTTATTTCTGTTTACTATAAAGCAATTTTATTACTCTATCAAGTAATTGTTATTCTGTATAGAGAATCGTTTTATGCTCTAAAGAATAATATCATTTTCGTATGACAAATGAGGAAATTCACAGATATGTAATTGAGAAGATAAGGCTTGCGCGCATTTCAAAGGGACTTTCGCAGCTGGAAGTGTGCACGCGCGGAAATTTCTCGCAGAGCTTCTACACGCACGTCGAATCCGGCAGAAACCAGCCGTCGCTCATGACCATAATCAGAATCGCAGAGGTTCTTGAGACGAATCCGCGTGAATTTTTCCCTGAGTCAGAAATAAAGTCAAAGTCCGAAATCAAAAAAGAAATCGCCGCGCTGCTTGAGGCGCTGTAAGCAGAAATGGCGTTGTTCGGTACAGTCTTTATGCTGCTGCAGGATTGGCTTTTTTACATATTCGGACGCAAAAAGGTCTTAAACTGTTTGACGGAAACAATTTTCTTTGATATATTGGAAATAAAGGAAATGCCCGATTTCTGTCGGTCGTCTCCACCGTATTAGACGAAAAGCCGCCTCTAGTGGTCAGACTGGGCGGCTTTGCTTTTTAACTCTTCTTATTTTTTAGGTAAGAAAGGGCTTCAAGAATCAGAATGGCTAAATTAATAGCCAACGAAATAGCTTCGTAAATCGTCATCTTCGCAAGTCCTCCCGGCTTTCAAGATTCCAGCAAGCTGGTTGAGTTCGGGAGACGCCGCCTTAGAAATCAGGCACTTCCAGTAAAATTATTATAGCATACTTTATTACTACTGTATATATGTAAGGTTCAAAAAAATCCTTTACTCCAAGACTTTGAGAAACATGGCGCAGTTTTCAAGTTCGGTGAATCCGGTTTTCTTGTAGAAGCTGTATGCCGGAATTCCGTGCTCTGTCTGAAGGTAAATTGTGCATATATTTTTCTTTTTGAGCGAATCTTCAATTCCTTTCATGAACAGTTTTCCGTTTCCTTTGCCCTGCGCTTCCTTGTTCAGAAAAAAATAATCAAGAATGTATTCAGTTTCGCTCCACCAGTGCCGAATGCAGCCTATTGCGGCTCCGTAAAGTTTTCCGTCTATAAAAAATCCGAAGACAAGCGAGCCTCTGCGTTGCGTCAGGTCGCAGATATATTCGTGAAGCTGAACGAAATCATTCCAGCCGTCATTCCAAGGCGGCGAACTGAAAACATCGCGGAACATAGTTTTGATTTGCGAAAAATAAGAATCGTCCAGTTCGCGGATTTTACACATAATATTCTGCGCCGTGGTCGTAGCTGCCTACAAGCGGACTGTTGAGCACGCGGAATTTTCTTTTTGTTTCCCAGACGTTGCAAAGTTTTTCAAAATTTTTGTCCGGGTCTAAAAGAAGTTCTGCAAGCTCGTCAAGTTCGCAAAGTTCCTCTTCGCTCAAGGAGTCAAGTCTTCCGTCCATAAATTCCGGCAGAAATGTAAAAGTAAGCTCGTTGTTCATAAGCGCGTGAAAGTCGTAAACCAGATAGCGGGCGAGGGCAGGAATTCCGCAAGTTCCTTTTCCGTCCGCATACAAAAATTTTTTTCCGTCTGATTTTCCGCGCCTCACTGAAATCCAGCTTTCCGCCGCCCAGTCGAATTTTTCGTGCGGAATATCGTACTGGCGAATTTCCATTCCGGCTTCCTCATAAAATCCGTCAGCGTCAAAAGTAATCCATCTGTTTTCCTTTTCGCAAAAATATTGATTTATCCAGTGATCCATGCTGATTCCGTTTTTAAAGTACGGAGCAAATCCCGCCCGGCTTCTTGCAGGAATTCCTTTCGCCTTTAAAATTGTACTCATAAGAACTGAAACGTAGCGGCAAGTTACGACAATTTTATTTTCCACGGCTCTGTCTTTTGTAAATCCGCGCTCGTCAAGCCTGAAAAGTTCCGCTGTCATTGCGGCTGCGGTTACAAGCAAATCGTCGTGGCATCTGGGAGCGAACCAAGGGTAGCGGTTCATGTCGCCGTATAAAAGCGTGGCGTTGAAATTTGTGTTGCCTTCCTTGAGCGTAACCCGGTGAATAACCTGAGAACAGACAAGCCGTCCGAGTTCTGAAATGTCGTCTGGCAACGTGCGGAAATATTGCGCGTACAATCCTGAATACGTGAACGTTCCGGTTTTTCTGTAATGCTCCAAAATTTTTTCTTCCATAAAATCCTCCGCGCTCATATTACTAAAACTGAAAAAAATCTTCCTGACAATTTTTGCGCATTTTTGTTCTTTTGCGGATTGAAGTGCAAACGCAAAGTTTATAAAATTGCCTTATGATTTTGAATATTTTGGCGGTTGCGGCTGGCGGAGCGGTGGGAAGTGTTCTGCGTTATCTTTTTACGCTGATTCCAGTGAAGAGCGTTTTTCCGTTCCAGACTTTTTTTGTGAATATGCTTGGCTGCTTTGCGATTGGCGTTGTTACAGCGGCGGCTTCTTTGGCGGCACAGAAAGTTTCTTTTAGGTTCAGTCCGCTTGTTGTGCTTTTTCTTAAGACTGGTGTTTGCGGCGGATTCACAACTTTTTCTACGTTTGCGTTGGAAAGCGCGAATTTTGTTTCGGGGAAGAATTTTTTTATGGCGGCAATTTATGCTTTTTCAAGTCTGATTTTGGGAATTCTTTGTTTGATTGCCGGGCAGAACTGCATCCGTTAATTAAGTCTCTTTGAACTTGCCGATGCTTTGCTCGTTGACACTTTTTTCTTTTCTGCTATGATTTGCGTATGAAAAGCGATTATCTTACTTCAAAGCCGGCGTTTTACGCGCTTTTTGTTTTTTCTCTTCCGATTATTATTGGCAATTTGTTTCAGCAGCTTTACACGATGGTCGATTCGGCGGTCGTGGGGCGTTTTGTGGGCGAGCAGGCTTTGGCGGCGGTCGGGGCTTCGTATTCGCTTACGGTTGTTTTTATTTGCGTGGCGATTGGCGGCGGTGTCGGCTCTTCGGTAATTGTGAGCAAATATTTTGGCGCTCGCAATTTTTCGGCGATGAAAACTGCGGTAAGCACTGCGTTTCTGACATTTTTGGGAATCAGTATTTTTCTTGGCGCGGTGGGAATTGTTATAAACCGGCCGCTTCTTGTTGCGTTGAAAACTCCTTCTGATGCGCTGGACATGGCGCTTGTTTATCTGCGGATTTATTTTCTGGGGCTGCCGTTTTTGTTCATGTACAACGTGATTTCTTCGATGTTCAATGCGCTTGGAAAGTCGCGGATTCCGCTTGTTTTTCTGATTTTTTCTTCTGTGCTGAATGTCGCGCTGGATTTTGTGTTTGTTGCGGTTTTTAAGACCGGCGTTGCGGGTGCGGCTTGGGCTACGCTGATTGCTCAGGGACTTTCGTGCGTTTTGTCGTTCGCGGTTTTTATGAACACGCTTGGAAAATTCAAGGATTCGGATGATGGCGTTGCGGCGAAAGAAGCTGGTTGCAGCGGAAAATTCCGTTTTTTTGATGGACGAGAGCTTGCTTCAATGGCGAAAATCGCAATTCCTTCTATATTACAGCAGTCCACTGTTTCAATCGGAATGATGCTGGTTCAGTCCGTTGTGAACAGTTTCGGCTCGGAGGCTCTTGCCGGATATTCCGCGTTCAGCCGGATTGCGTCGATTGCGATTGTACCGATGGCGGCGTTGAACAACTCAATGTCCTCATACACGGCGCAAAACATCGGCGCGGGAAAACCTGAGCGCGTTGTAAAAGGCTACCGGGCGGCAAATCTTATGGTCGCGTTTTTTGCGGTAACGCTCTGCGTTTGCATTGAATTCTTTTACCGTCCGCTTATTTCTCTTTTTATCGGAGCTGGTGGAAGCGAAACTGCCTTGCGGACAGGGCAAGCGGCCTTGCGTTTTGAAGGATTTTTTTACTGCTGGATAGGATTCAAAATGGCATGCGACGGACTTTTGCGTGGAGCTGGCGACATGAAAGTTTTTACGCTTGCGAATCTAATCAACCTTTCAATCCGCGTTATTGTCTCGGTTGTATGCGCTCCACGGTTCGGAATTGAGTGGGTCTGGTATTCTGTTCCGATGGGCTGGTTCACGAACTTTGTGATTTCATTCGCGGAATACAGAACGGGAAGGTGGAGGAGGGGATTTAGTTTATGATTATTTCAAAAATCAATGAATAAAATCTTTTTTTCAACAAGGATAAAAATGCCGAAAAAATAATAGTAGAAAATAATTTACAAGGAGTTGCACCATGAACGAAACTTTGAAAATTCTTGAGACGCGCAGAAGCTGCCGCAAATTCAAGCCAGACATGATTCCGGAAGAAGATTTGAACGCTGTAATCCGAGCCGGAACTTTTGCGCCGACCGGAAAAAATCTTCAGTCGCCGATAATCATTGCGGTTACGAACAAGGAACTACGCGATAAAATCAGCGAAGAAAACCGGAAAATCGGCGGATGGAACGAAGGCTTTGATCCGTTTTACGGCGCGCCTGTGATTCTGATTGTCCTTGCCGACAAAAGCGTTCCGACCTACATTTACGATGGCTCGCTCGTTATGGGAAACCTGATGAACGCTGCAAAAAGTTTAGGGCTCGGCTCAATCTGGATTCACCGCGCAAAGCAGGAATTTGAAAGCGACTTCGGCAGAAAAATTCTTTCAGATCTCGGAATAAAAGGCGATTTTGAAGGAATCGGACACGTCGCGCTCGGTTACGCTGCCGAAGGCGGAGAAGCAAAAGCCGCTCCCCGCAAAGAAAATTACGTTTATTGGGTAAAGTAAAAATGCATTTTCATTGCTCGGTCAAGCCGGGCAATGTCAATATGAAATTTTTTGATTTTCATTTTTACTGAACTTTTTTGTACCAGCTGATAACTTCGCCTAGATTTTCCGCGCAAACTTTTTCGCCGCCGTGAAGCATAATTTCAAGCATTTCGTTTTCCCGCTGAGTGCGGTCTGTCTTTGCTCCGAGCTGCTTTGTAACCATTTTGACCATCATGCTCATCATAAGACGGTAGAGCCCGTGCAGTTTTTTTACATTGAAATTTCCCTGCAATGTAAAAAGCGGAACTTCGGCAGGAACAGAAGTTTTTTCGCGGATTTGTTCTGTGCGTGTTCCGGTTCGTTCCATGCCGACTGCGCAGACTGCACGGATTTTGTACTTTTTTGCAGCCGCCTTGTAGCCTTTTACTTTTGCCGCCATTATCCAGCCAAGATAAATGATTTCGCTTCCTGCCTCGACTTTTGACTTTGCCTCTTCCATTGAAAATGCCGGAAGTCCAGTTTGTTTCGCGAGCATTTTTGCGTATTGCGCCGTGCTTCCTGTGTTTGTTGTGTAGATGATTGCTTTCATTTTTTCCTCCGAAATTATTTTGATTATTTTTTCGCCCGTTCTTTTTCGAGCCGCTCTATAAAATTTTTTATGTGATTTTCAAGCTGAACAAAAACTGATTTTTTTGTGTTCTCTTCCGTGCCATCATAAACGCTGTAAAGAATAAAAATCGGTCCGTAAAATTCAAGCGCAAGTTGTTTTGCTTTCAGTTTTGATTTTGTTATCTTTTTGAAAATCTTCGTCATGTATTCAAGCGGACCTGTTCCAAGATAATTTTGATAAAGGTCAGACATTTCCTTGCTGCGAAACTGTTCCAATGTAAGCATTTTGCGGAACTGTGCGGAAAAATTTTCTTCCGTCCAATGCCTGAACTGCGCAATGCTGTACTCGCAGATTTTTTCAGCTTGAATCTGAGTGTATGCTTCTGCGAATTTTTTTTGTTCAACTTCTGGCATTTCGTATTTTTTTGCGCGTTCCAAATCAAGCTCTGCCATGCGTTCAATAATCTGCTCAAGAATTTGCTGCTTGCTTTCGTAATGTTTGTAAAGCGCGCCTTTTGTGATTTTTAGTTGAGATGCAATGTCGTTCATGGAAGTTCCTAAAAATCCGTTTTGTGAAAAAAGTTCAAGCGCAGTTTCTATAATTTGATTTTTTGTTTCGCCGGACATTTTATCTCCGTTTTGAATTTTGATATTAAGTAACCGTTTGTTTACTTGTAAATGTATTTTAGTTACCAATCGGTTACTTGTCAAGAGAGTTTAATTATTTGAAATAAAATATTTATAAAGCGAATACTTTAATTTGGATTTTTTTTTCAACTTGTCATAAAAAACTAACAAAAAACTTATGTATTTTTCATTTGCTTTATTTAAAAAGAGTGCTAAAATATTTTAAGAAATCATTTTTTCGGAGGTAATTATGAAAAAAATTCTGAAACTTGCTGCGGTGCTTGTTGCGCTGTTTGCAATGACAAATTTTATTGCTTGCTCTGATGGCGGCAGTTCAAGTAGTAGTGGGGGGGGGTACTAATGACGTAACCTCTAATGACGGAGGAAGTACAACCAATCTCAATGGTCATGTTGGAAAATATTATACAATGTACTATGGTGAGAAGTTAAAGTCTTGTATTTATTTTGAGTCAGCTACATCAGGAACTATTTGGTATTACAATGATAATTTTACAGCTTTGTATAAAAAGAGTTTTACATGCACTGCTGCTAAATATGAATATTATATGAAAAGATTGGATATAACTTGGGATGGATATTCATCACCAGTTGAAGCTATCTTACAAGATGATGACGATTATCTTCAGGTTAAAGTTAATTTTATTGATGATAAGGAACCATCAGATTATAGTGTGGACACGAAACCAGACGTTCTAAATTAAATCAAAAATAATATTGAATAACAACTTTTAATTTAATTTTTTTGCCTGCCAGAACATAAGGTTTTTTAAAGCATTTGTTGTTGGCAGGTTTATTTATTTTAAATAGTATAGATTCTTCTTCCGTAAAAATATAGAATTGCAATGTGAAGAAATTTTTTATTCTTTTTTCTGCTGTATTTTTATTTTCTGCTTTGCTTATTTCGTGCCATATTTTTGATGAGGACAACGACCCGAACCTAATTCGCCCAAACTCGTGGGATTACAGAAATGTCCCTGACAGCCACAACTGCGGCGCGGATGAATCGGCGGAATTTACAGTTGCCAGCGGCGACACGGAGATTGCGCCCGGCATTACGGTCGCTTTCCGCACGGACACGGACAAGTTCAATTTTTCTTCTTATAAAATCAAGGAGCTTCCCGACCGCACGACCGTCCGCAACTTTGACTTTTCCAGCCACGATTTTGTTACGCTCGGAATGGACAGATATAATGGAAGAAAAACGGTTGTTTTTGAGAACTGCAGGTTCAAGGCTTTTAGAAATGATGCGGTAGACCCGGATTCTGCGGGAAAAGTTTATTTTGTTTTTAACAATTGCTCGTTCGGCGGAAACGTGAGCAGCTCCTACATTACGTTGAATAATTGCAAGATTGGCGGATTTACTTCGGATGCGATGAATCCGCTGCGTGAATTCTATGCGAAAAATCTTTATGTTTACGATTTGGCACACGAAGTGTTTTCCAACGAACTTCACTTGGACGGAATTCAGATTTACGGCGACCAGCGTTCCCGGCAAAATGTAGTTGACGGAAAATGGATTTCTAAAGTTGAAACCGGCGAGATTCATTTTGACAATGTGCGTTTTGAGATTCCTTCAATTAATCTGGGCACGGAAAACAAGGCTTATGTGAATGCGTGCGTGATGTTTCAGCTTGAATTCAGCGATGTTGACAATGTTTCGTTCAAAAATCTGTACGTGAATGGCGGCGGCAAATGGTTTCCGCTTTATCTGGATTACGGAAAAAACAATGAGCGGTCAAAAAATGGCGTTTCATGGTCGCACAAAAATCTTGTCATGCAGAATGTGCTTGTTTCAAACAATTTTGGAACAATTTTTTATCCGCAACTGCTTTCAGACGCAAAAATCGAAAACGTTGACCACCACAACTATCTTTTTGTAACTTCAATATGGAAAGACGAAAAAGGCGATGCACATTTTCTTGTTACAAACGACACAAATTCAGACAAAACGTTGACTGTAAAAACCGACAAAGGGATTTTTACATACGAAATTCCACACTGCCCCAGCAACTGGGTCTTGGGCGGAGAAATTGACAAAGGCTTGAACCCGACAGAACCGCTCGCTGATTCCGCCGGAAAACCTTACACGGAATACAAGTTTTCAGATTTGCCGTTCGATTTGGAATACACAATTTCCGGCTCGCCGAGTTTTATTCTCTGCTATCAAGGGGAAGAACAAATCCGCTATGCAAGTCTGGACGGGAAAAAGCATTATTATTCGGAAGTTCGGGAATAATTTTATGCGTTTTATGCTGAAATCTTGTCTACAGTTTTTGTATTCGTTATAATTTTTTGCATTAAGGAAAAAAAATGGAAAAAATTACAATCAGAAAATATACGGAAAAAGACGTTTCTGCAATGTGCGGAATATGGAACGAGGTTGTAGAGGAAGGCATTGCTTTTCCGCAGGAAGAGACTTTGAATGAAAAAAGCGGAGCGGAATTTTTTGCAGCTCAAACCTATTGTGCAGTCGCCGAAGAAACTGAAAGCGGAAAAACCGTCGGGCTTTACATTCTGCACCCGAACAATGTCGGCCGCTGTTCGCACATCGCAAACGCAAGCTACGCCGTAAGTTCCGCCTGCCGTGGACTACACATCGGGGAGCTTCTCGTGAAGGACTGCCTTGATCAAGCACGCACCTCAAATTTCAAGATTTTGCAGTTCAACGCCGTTGTTGCAACAAACATCCATGCACGGCATTTATACGAAAGGCTCGGTTTTATTCAGCTTGGAACAATCAAAGGCGGATTCAAAATGAAAGACGGACATTTTGAGGACATCTGCCCGTATTACCGCGAAGTGTGAAATTTACAGCAAGTTTTAAGAAAAAAAATGAACAGGCTGGAAAAAAAGTTCTATTTTTTGAATAAATCAGAGTGAGTTCCTGTTCGGGAAAGCTCAAGAATCAGAACTTCATCTTTTATCTGATAAATTAAAAGCCAGTCCGGCTTTATGTGACATTCACGGTGGGTCTTCCAGTTTCCTTCAAGCGCGTGGTCGCAGTATTTTTCATCAAGAGGCAGCCCGTTTGCAAGTTTTCCTACTATTTCTGCAAAAAGGCTTAAGTCGTAATGCCGCTTTTCAACTTTCTTCATGTCTTTTTTCATTGCAGAGGTGAATTTTACTTCGTATTTTGTTTTTTCTTTTGAAAATTCCATTACTTTAACAAAGCCTCCATCAAGTCATGAACATTATTATATCCTTTTACATTCGGGTCGTTCGCAATTCTGTCGCCTTCTTTCATCGCCTTGATTGTCTTGCGGTTCGGGCGGTCAACAGCGATGTCGAACGGAATTCGTCCTTCGCGGAGAACCTGCTTTGTGAAAACGTTGTAAAGCCCGGAAACCGTCATTCCGACCTGCTCGCAGAATGAAGAGATGTCTTTTTTGTCCTGGTCATCGAGTGTGATTGTCAAGTTTGCCATAATTTCTCCTGTAAAAAATCAGTGTTATACAATTGAATATATGTGAATTTTATGTGTTTTTCAAGTGAAAATTACAGCTTTTTTTTATTGCTTTTCGTTCAATTTTGAATAGATATAGGTGTCCTTCCAGATTGGATTTCCGTCTTTGTCTTTTCGGAAGTAGATGTCTTTGCGCAAATGTCCTTCGCGGATAAAGCCGAGCCGTTCCAAAAGTTTCCAGGAGGCGCTGTTCAATGGATCGCAGTTTGCTTCAATTCTGTGCGTGCCGTTTGAAAAGGCGTTCTTGCACATAGAGAAGCAGGCTTCAAAGGCGTAGCCGTTTCCCCAGAATTTTTTGTTCAGAACGTAGCCGAGTTCTAGCGATTCACATTCGCGTTTTCCAAGAAAGACATTTCCAATCATTTTGCCAGTAGATTTAAGTTCAATTGCAAAAATCTCGTCAGAAGAAATCCGCCATTCAAGGTTTTTCTTTGTCTCGTCAAAGCTGAGTGCGCTGTACGGTTCAAAACGCACAACTTCCTCATCGGAAAGATATTCGTACAAATCATTTAAATCTTTTTCTTCGTATTTGCGGATAATCAGGCGGTCGGTTGTGACTGGTAATTTCATAAAATCTCTCAGTGTTTTTTTTGTTCTTGAAGTAATTATAATGCAAAATTTCTATTTGTTTGCTGAAATTATTCCATTGCGTGAAAACATGCATTTTCAGTCTGCAGAATAATTTCATTTGTTGCTTGATGTGTTTTCTGCCCGTGAAATTTTTGCATTACTCGGTAATGGGTAGTATTCACGGACATTTCAGCTCATGTCGTAGAGTTTAGTTTTCGGACGGATTCAGTACACTGCCGCCGAAATCCTGAACGCAGACATTTCCGTAAGTCGGATGTCCTGACTTTACCGAGACACCCATCGCCCTGAAATTCCTGTTCAGTATGTTTTTCCTGTGCCCGGCTCCTTCAATGCCTTTGTCTATGAGCAGATCCATTACAAGCTGCAACGCGGTTCCGTTTGTCCTTGCCGCCAGATTCTCGCCGTAAGTTGAGTCTCTGTAATATTTCTTTATTCTTGTAAAACAGTCCGTTCCGTCGGAAGAGCCATGCTGGAAAATGTTGTTTGCTATCATGTCGTCTGCATGAGCCGCAGCTGCTTCGCACAAATCTTTGTCAGGAGACAGCATCGGCAAGTCATCCGATAAAGTCTCCAAATCCGCATAAAGGGACTTCACATAAGAGTCGTTTTCGTCATAACCGTTTTTGGAGTCCGCCACAAAGGGTTTTGCGACAAGCTCAAGGAATTTCTTGCCGTTTACGCGCGCAAGATTGCAGTAATAGTAGACATATATTTCATCTGCCGTGAATAAATCCAAATTTGAGGCGGTGAGCGCTTTTCTCTTTTCTTCCCCTGTCCAAGACGCAGTTTCTTCATTTACTGTAACAGGAGGAGTGTCAGGCCCGTTCTGGTCATAGACGACTTCTTTGCAGTATTCGTTCCAGTCATCAGCCCAGCCTTCAGGCGCAGTCTTCTTGAATGCGACGTAAATTGTGGCGTTTGTCGCCTTTTCAAACGCTCCCTCAGGTATTTCCGTTACCGACAGCGGAATGACGATTTTTGTTATCCCCGAACCGAATCCCTGTCCGTCTCCTCCAGTGACCGCGACAGTTCCTTCCTCAATGTTGACTTCTCCTGTCTTTCTTAGCGGGCACTGGCATAAGTACCATGCGTCCTTCCAGGTGTACTTTGCATACAAAACACCGTCGATACTTTTATAGATGGGATTTTCGCCGATTACGTGAATCGATTCCAGTTTTTGCGCCATGAATCCGTATCCGCCCAAATCAATCAACTTGTCGTAAAACACGATGGACTTTAAGCTGTTGTTCTTCAAAAATGAGAAAGTTCCCATTGTCTTTAACGTTTTTGGCAGAACTAAATTCTGTATGCATGAATGACAGCCGAGATTGTCTGTGAACTGGGTAATCTGCAGGTCGGACAGATCCACGTTTATTAGAAAGGTCAGGTCGGTCATCTTGTTAAAAAGTTTGGTCAGCTTCGTGCCGCCTTTTGAGCCTTTAACCTTGTATGTCATTCCTTTTTGGAAACTGATTTCATTGATTTCGTTTTGGCTCATGACATCAAGGTCTATTACAACTATCTCATCGTCATCTGCTCCTAGCGGATTATTTGGATTAAGTTCCTTTTCAGTTTCGCTGGATGAAGTTTCATTGTTGTTGCCAAAAATATTTTCGTCAAAATTGCATCCCCCCCCCATTATAGTAAACGCCACAAGCATTGCAATCACGGCAAAAAGTTTGATTTTTTTCATAAATGATTCCTCCTTAAAATATGGCTGATGTTGTTTTTATGAACGGATTATATCCCTGCGAATTGACATAATATTCGCATTGCAAGAATATATCATTTTTATTCAGAGTTCAATGCGAAAAAACAGTTGTGGCTTGGCTTTTCATCTCTTGCCAGCGCTTTTTTTGTGAATTGTGTTGTTGTTTTCATTTTCTTCTTCCTTATGCGCCGTAATCACCGTGTAGCTGTACGCGTTCACCGTGATTGTGCAGCCGTCTGTTTTTATGTACCAGTTTTTTCCCTTGCGAAAGATTTTGTTGATGGAATTTTTGCTGTTAGCGTTGCCTGATTTCTCGTTGTGAACTGTTCCGCAAGTTTCGCCACCGCTTGATTCTTCATTTTCAATATTTTTTGCTGCCGTAAGAATTGCGTTCTTGCACCAGGCGACGGCATCGCCGGTTTCAAGACCGAGATTCCGTTTTATGCGGACAGCGCCTAATTCCGTCGTGTGAAGTTTTTCAAGATTTTCTAAAAGTTCGTTTGTCATTTTTTGTCCTTGTGAAGTTGTTGGAGGCTAAGAGGTTCCAAATGTCATTGTCGCACTTGATTTTCATTTGTCATTCCTGTGCCACGACACAGGAATCTCTGACAACACATAAGATTTTCGGGTCAAGCCCGAAAATGACATAAAAGATACTTTTGATAAAACCTTCTGTAAAAGTTCGTTTGTCATTTTTTGTCCTTGTATGCGTCAGTGTCATCATCGGGCTTGCCCCGATGATCTTATCGGAGATTATTAACCGAGTTTGCTATGCAAACATCGCAACTCAAGATGGATAATGACATGAGTTTTGCTAGTATGAAATCAAACCTTTTTTATAAATTCATACACTTTTTCTGACCAAGTCCAGATGTCCTTACAGTCGTTCTTTACAAAGTGGACTTTCTGCGCAAGGTTCTGCGGAATGTGTTTTTCCAAAGCGGCGCGCTCGTTTTCCGGCACAACGATTGCGTGAATCCAGTCCTTTAAAATCACTTCGTCCTTGATTTTGAGCGGAAGAACGCCTTCAAAAACTGCATTCGGGTGCGTGCAAAGTTTTTTGTAGTCAAAGAAAAATCTTACGCCGGGAGTAAAATCCTCGCTCAAGTCCTTTTCGTTCGGGAATCGCTTCAATTTTCGTTCCATTACAAGACGGTCGCCAGCCTGGCAGTTTCCCCAAGCGAACATGATGTATTCAAAATAATCCGCCGGGTCTTTCGCCGCGTTCCGTGCCTCCTTTGCAAGTTCCGCGCCGCTTATTTTCCGCGCTTTTACAGGCGAAAGAAGCGAGCCGCAGTCAAAGATTTTTGCCGCGTTTTCCACAGGCGAAGTGTGGCACACAAAATCGGTCATGCAGCCTTTGTAAGTGGGGCAGGCGGTGCACTCGGTGATTTTTGCCGGAGCTGAAAGGCGGGGATTGTTTTTCAATTTGAACTGTTCGATTTGCGAAAGAATTTCGCCGCTCGCTTCGATTTGACATTCGCGGCCGTAAAGTTTTTCGTAGTTGATGAAGTCCAGTACCGTCTGAATTTCCCAGTCTGTTATTTTTGGAAATGCCGAAAGCTTCTTGTAAAAAATGCCGTCCCAACATTCTGTGCAGTCAAAATTTCCTATTTTGATTTTCATTTTTTAAGTGCGGAAATTATAGAATGAAAAAATCAGTTCAGCAACCTTTGCAAAATTTTTTATTGACTTGATGACAGGCCTGCGTTTGTTTTATCATTAACTAAAATTGAAAACGAGAAAATAAATTTTATGCAGAAAAATATTTTTATTCCAGAGCATATTGTGCATCCGTTCAGTCCGTTTTTTTGCGAGGATTCCTGCGTTCTTATTGTGGGAAGCCTTCCGTCTGTAAAGTCGCGGGAAAATGGATTTTACTACGGACATCCGCAGAACCGTTTTTGGAAAATGCTTGCCCTTGTTTTTTCTGATGAAGTTCCGAAGACTACAGAAGAAAAGAAAAATTTTTTGAGGCAACATAAAATCGCAGTTTATGATTCAATCAAGGAATGCACAATTTGCGGCTCATCTGACAGTTCAATTAAAAACGTTGTTCCTTCCGACATAAAATCAATTGTTGAAAATTCCAATGTCAAAAAAATTCTTGCCAATGGAAAAACTGCCGCAAAATTTTTTCTAAAATATCAGGATGAAAATTTGTGCTCCATGCTAAAAACGCTTCCGTCCACAAGTCCTGCCAACGCTTCATTTTCCCTTGAAAAACTTGCAGAAAATTGGCGCGCGGAATTGCAAAAATAAATTCAAAACTTTTTTGTTTTTCCAAAATTCGAAATTTCAAATCCCATAGAAAATATTTTCTGTTTATTCTATAATACTGCCACATCATTTTTTACAGAGGCTTTTTATGTCTAACTATCCTTTTCAAAATATTGAAGTAAAATGGCAGAAGTACTGGGAAGAAAACAAAACTTTCCGCGTAGAAGAAGACAAATCATTTCCAAAAGAAAAACGCAGATATATTCTTGATATGTTTCCGTATCCGAGCGGAGCGGGACTTCACGTAGGACATCCTGAAGGCTACACAGCCACAGATATTTACAGCCGCTACTTGCGCATGAACGGCTGCAATGTTTTGCATCCGATGGGCTACGACTCGTTTGGACTTCCTGCTGAAAACTATGCGATAAAAACCGGAACTCATCCTTCAATCACAACAAACGCTAACATTGCAAATTTTACGCGCCAGATAAAAGCTCTTGGATTCAGCTATGACTGGGACAGATGCGTTTCAACTTGCGACCCGGAATATTACAAATGGACGCAGTGGATTTTCCTTCAGCTTTACAAAAAAGGCTTGGCTTATGAAGCTGCAACTCCAATCAACTGGTGTCCTTCTTGCCTCACAGGTCTTGCAAACGAGGAAGTAAAAGAAGGCAAGTGCGAAAGATGCGGCGCAGTTGTAACACGCAAGACAATCCGCCAGTGGATTTTGAAAATCACCGATTACGCAGAACGTCTCCTTGAAGATCTTGATTTGCTTGACTGGCCTGAAAGCGTAAAGCTCATGCAGAAAAACTGGATTGGAAAATCTTGCGGCGCGGAAGTTGAATTTGAAGTCGCTGACAAAGACGGAAACGGAAGCGGAAAATATTTGAAAGTCTACACAACAAGAGCCGACACGCTTTTTGGCTGCACTTACATGGTAATGTCGCCGGAACACAAAATGCTCAAGGAGCTCACAACTCCAGAGCAAAAGTCCGCAGTTGAAGCTTACGTTGAAGAAGCCGCAAAAAAATCCGACCTTGAGCGCACGGACTTGAACAAAAACAAGACTGGCGTTTTTACAGGAAGCTACGGAATTGATCCTGTAAACGGAGTGAAAGTTCCAATCTGGATTTCTGATTACGTTTTGACTTCTTACGGAACTGGCGCGATTATGGCTGTTCCTGCGCACGATGAGCGCGACTGGGATTTTGCAAAGAAATTCAATTTGCCGATTATAAAAGTAATTGCTACAAGAGAAGACGTTGTTTCCCTTGGCGGCGGAGACGAAAAGAAAGGCGCAGAACTTTTGCAGGCCGCTTCAAAAAATCCAGAGGAATACAAAAAACTTGTTGAAGCCCATCCTGAAATTTTCTGTGTGGCAAATGAATGCACTTCTGCAAAAGACGGATATTCAATCAACTCGGAATTCCTCACAGGAAAAAGCACAAAAGACGCGATTCAGGAAATGATAAAATTCCTTGAAGAAAAAAAATGCGGAAAGGCAACTGTAAACTACAAGCTCCGCGACTGGATTTTCAGCCGTCAGCGTTACTGGGGCGAACCGATTCCTCTTGTTCACTGCGAAAAATGCGGATGTGTTCCGGTGCCGGAAAAAGATTTGCCGGTAAAACTTCCTGATGTAAAATCTTATCAGCCAACAGGAACAGGAGAAAGCCCTCTTGCTGCAATCGAGTCCTGGGTCAACACAACTTGCCCTAAATGCGGCGGAAAAGCAAAGCGCGAGACAAACACAATGCCTCAGTGGGGCGGTTCGTGCTGGTATTATCTTCGCTACCTTGATCCAAAAAACAATTCAGAGTTCTGCTCAAAAGAAAAAGAAGAATACTGGATGCCTGTTGACCTTTATGTTGGAGGAGCTGAGCACGCGGTTCTTCACCTTTTGTATGCAAGATTCTGGCACAAAGTTCTTTATGACATCGGAGCAGTTTCAACAAAAGAGCCGTTCCATCGCCTTATAAACCAAGGACTTATAACTTCGTTTGCATTTCAGCGCAAAAACAAAACTCTTGTTCCGACAGATGAAGTTGAAGAAAAAGACGGAAAATATTTTGAAAAGTCAACAGGCGAGCAGGTTGAGCAGATTATCGCCAAGATGTCCAAGTCGCTCAAGAATGTTGTAAATCCGGACGAAATGATTCAGAAGTACGGAGCAGATTCTGTGCGTATGTACGAAATGTTCATGGGACCGCTCACTGTTTCCAAGCCCTGGAACACACAGGGACTTGTAGGAATAAACCGCTTCCTTGAAAAAGTCTGGAATATCAGTGAAAAGCCAATGGACGACATTGACATAAAAGGCAAGATTGAAGACAAAGCCCTTGTTGCGCTTAGAAAGACTTTCGCCCAGACAATCAAAAAGGTTACAGAAGACACAGCTTCTCTCAGCTTCAACACTGCAATCAGCCAGATGATGATTTTTATAAACGAAGCTTCAAAGTTCAATTCTCTTCCAAAAGAAATGTGGAAAGACTTTGTTCTTATTCTTAGCCCGTATGCGCCTCACCTTGGCGAAGAGCTTTGGCAGAAACTTGGCGGAACAAAAACTGTAGCTTACGAAAAATGGCCTTCGTTCAGCGAGGAATTCTGCAAGGAAGACAGCATTCAGATTGTCGTAATGATAAACGGAAAACTCCGCGACAAATTTGAAGCCGCTCCTGGAACAGATGACGAAACGCTTAAAAATCTTGCATCCCAGACTGAAGGCTACAAAAAGTTTACGGACGGAAAGACGATTGCGAAAGTCATTGTTGTAAAAGACAAGCTTGTAAACATCGTGGCAAAATAAATGAACGCGACAAGCTTAAAAGCCCATTACATCAAAGTGGCAGGAGTTGCGGCCCTGGTTGGAAACGCAGTTCTTGCCGCTGTGAAGTTTTTGTTCGCATATCTTTCAGGTTCTCTTGCGGTTGCAGGCGATGCAGTTGACAGTTCAACCGATGTTCTGATTGCGCTTGTAACTTTGTTTGTAAGCCGCATAATTCAGCAGCCGGGCGACAAGGAGCATCCTTGGGGGCACGCAAGGGCAGAAACGACTGCAACGATGGCTTTGGCTTTTATAATTTTCTTTGCGGGCGCGCAGATTGTTCTTTCCGCGGCAAAAAAACTTATTCTGCATGATTTTCACTCTGAAACTTCACTTGTGGCGGTTTATGCGGCTGTTATTTCAATTGCAGGAAAATCTCTTCTTGCCTTTATTCAGTTTCACTACGGAAAAATTGCCGAAAGCGAAATTGTAAAGGCAAACGCCCAGAACATGAAAAGCGACATAATGCTTTCCGCCGCTGTTCTTGCAGGACTTTTATGCTCAGACTTTTTTAAGCTTCCTTTTCTTGACCCGGCAATTGCGCTGCTTGTGGGACTTTGGGTTATAAAAAATGCCGCTTCCCTTTTTGCAAGGATGAACCTTGAGCTTATGGACGGAAACGCTGACAGTTCCCTTTACAAAAAACTGTTCGATGCGGTTGCAACAGTTTCCGGTGTCCAAAATCCGCACAAGGCCAGAATCCGCAGAATGGCTTCCAGTTTTGACGTTGACTTGGACATTGAAGTTGACCCGTCGCTTTCCGTTTACGAGGCGCACGAGCTTAGCGAGCAGGTTGAAAGCGCAATACGCAAGGAAATTCCTGAAATTTACGACATTGTAATCCATGTTGAGCCAAAAAATTCCGATTTGCATCAGCCCAAGGAAGAATTCGGCTTGAATCCTCAAAATTTGTGAGGAAAATTTAATATTCTTCTGGAAAATTCAATATTCTTGAGGAAAATTTAATATTCTTGAAGAATAGCTTATATTCTTGAATATTTATACAAAAAACTCAGGAATATACAATATTTTTCAAGAATATGCATAAAAATACAAGAATATCTCTTATTCCTGAAAAAAATTCCTTAAAATTGAAAATTCACACTTGAATGAAGCGTTCATGAGGCTGTTTTTGAAAATAATCACGAATTTCATTCCGGCTTTCTTCATTTGACTTGTAATTAAGCATTTTTGTCTGAAAATAATGGGCGAACTCGAACTGTGCGCAGTAGTATGAAAAAAATCTTTGAATCCGCGTCTTGTGGAATTCCTTTGGCTGGAATTTTTCAACATTGTCTATAAAATTCAAGGCAGTCTGCATTCTGTCAATGCTGATTTTTTCCGCTGAACCTTCAAGGTCTTTTTTTATTTGCGTGAAAATCCAGGGACGTTCGGCGGCGGCTCTTGCAATCATAATTCCGTCTGCTTCCGGGGCTTTTTGAATGGCAAATTTTGCGCTGGCGGTGTCCTTTATGCAGCCGTTTACGTAGACTTTGATTTTTTTTGCGTACCGCTGTGAAAGTTTTTGCGCGAACTCGTATCTTGGAAGTCCGCGGTATTTTTCCTTGATTGTGCGCGCGTGAAGCGTTATAAGCTCAACTCCGTTTTCTACAAGCATATCTGTAAAGTTGAAAAAACTTTTTTCCGTGAAGTTTTCATCTCCAAGCCTGCATTTTACGCTTAGCCTGAAGTGTTTTTGCATTTTTTCTTCTATCAAGCTCAGCGATTTTTTTACTTGAATGACCGCTTCTTTGGTTTCATTTAGCGGCTTTAGCATCCAGGCGATTCCGGCTCCTGTCTTGTAGATTTGCGGAGCGGAGCAGCCCATGTTCAAGTCGATTCCGATTCCGCCTTTTTCGCATACTGTTTCTGCCGCCTTTGCCAAGGATTCTGCAGAAGTTCCCGTTAGCTGCCACACGATTTTTTTTGGGCAAGGTCCGTTCAGAAGGTAATATTTTTCAAACGGTCCCATGTTCAAAAGCGAAGATGCGTTTATCATTTCTGTAAAATATTCGTCGCAGCCTCCGAATTCTTCCACGGAAATTCTGAATGCTTCGTGGCTCAAGGTTGCCATTGGCGCGCAGATAAGGTTCATTTTGTATTCAAGTATTCCGCAAAAAGTTCAGCGGCATCGGCGCAAAGTTCCGGGCAAGGGCGTTTTTTGTAGTATTCTTCTGTTCTTTTTTCTGAAACTGGAGAATCTGCTTTTCCTTCCACGGAATTTTTTCGCAGGTAGCTTTGAGATTGTCCGAGCGGCGAAAGTCCAAGAAGTTCCCGGCAGATAAACGAACCGTTCTTTTCCCTGAACTTTTCGCACAAAATTTGTCCGTCTTTGTAAACTGAATCTTTGGCCTCTTTGTCCTTTGGATCTGAACTACCGCTTTTTATGCTTAATGCAAGCAGCATTCCGTTTACCGCGCCGCACATTTCACGCAGCCTGCAAGTTCCGCCGCCAAATGCCTGGGCAGATTTTAATGCAAGCTCCCGGTCAATTCCAAGTTCTCCGCAGAAAACTTCAAGAACTGACTGGGCGCAGTTGAAGCCGCTTAGAAAATTTTCCTTTGCGCGTTTTTTTGCTTCTTCCGCGGAAATCATAAAGCCTCAACAGCTTTTGCAGCTTCTTCAATGAAAGGCGCGTCAAGAGATTCAATTTCGCCTTTGTCAACTGCAGCAGACATATTCTGTTCGATTGGAATGCGCGCAAGAACTTTTAAATTGAATTCTTCCGCGATTTTTGTGATGTTGCTTTCACCGAATACTTTTATTTCTTTTCCGCAGTCCGGGCATTTTACGTAGCTCATGTTTTCTACAAGCCCCAAAACTGGAATATTCATCATGTTTGCCATGTTTACGGCTTTTTCAACGATTACGCGCACGAGCTGCTGCGGTGAAGAGACAATTATAATTCCGTCTACTGGAAGCGACTGGAAAACTGTGAGCGGAACGTCTCCAGTTCCCGGCGGACAGTCAACAAACATAAAGTCAACGTCTTCCCAAAGAACATCTGTCCAAAACTGGCGCACTGCCCCGGAAATTACAGGACCACGCCAAACAACCGGGTCAGTTTCGTTTTGCAAAAGGAAATTCATTGACATAAGCTGAATTCCTGACTTTGACTTGACTGATTTTAAGTATCCGCCTTCGCTTCCGTCGCTGTTTTTTTCTGAAACACTTTCCGCGCGGACGTTGCCAAGCCCGAATGAAGTTGGAATGGAAGGTCCTGTAATGTCTGCATCAAGAATTGCTGTCTTGAATCCGTCTTTATTTACTTTGCAGGCTAAAAGGCTTGTTACAAGCGATTTTCCGACTCCGCCTTTGCCGGAAACAATTCCAATAACTTTTTTTACAGAAGAGCCTGAATGAAGATTTTCCTTTAAAGGCTTTTTTTCACATTTGTCTCCGCAGCTGGAGCAGCTTCCACCACAAGCCATTTTTCACCTCGATTTTTTTGTGTTTAGTTTGCAATGAATATAATCAAATTTCCGCAAAAATACAACAAAAGAGTTGCGCAATGATAGGGCAAATGTATTATAAATGTGTTCAGCATAAAACTGGCTTCCAGTCACGGTTTCGTGGTTCAAAATCGCGCAATAATGCGCTACACGCTGATTGTTGTAAAGTAACTATAGAATTGCCAGCTCATGCGGTTGCAACAATCAGAGTGTTTTTTCCCCAGAAACCGTTCCTTCGTGCAAACTTTACTTAAATTATTTATAATGCGTTTGCCCTGTATGCAATGATAATATGTGTTATATACAGCCGATATATTGAACTAAATATAAAAAAATGTTAATCTATAATTCACTCTCAGTAAAAAGCGGTAAAATAAACTTTTTAGTGGGGGGGGGGAGGTACTTGTTGATATTTTATTTTTCATTGCTGACTTTTGTTTTGAGCCTTTTGCTGACTTGGTTTATAATAAAAATTTGCAAAAGATACGAAATTTATGATGAAATAGATCCTCGTAAGATTCATAGCGGAAACATTCCTCGTTTGGGAGGAGTCGCAGTCTTTGTGTCTTTTTTTGTTTGCGCAGGAATTTTCGTCTGCCTTTTTCAGAAGGGAGCATTTAATTTTGCCTGGCAAGCATTTTTAGGTCTGCTTTTGATATTTGCCTTTGGATTTATTGACGACCTTGTTGATTTGCATGCGCGGTTTAAGTTTTTAGTTCAAATTGCGGCGGCTCTCTTGGTTGCGCTGAGTCCTGTTGGAATCAACAAAATATTCTTTGTCAACTTAAACCCAGTTTTGGGGAAAATTTTTACTTTCTTTTGGATTTTGGTTTGCGTAAATGCTTTCAATTTAATTGACGGAATTGACTGGCTTTGCTCTGGAATTTCATTTCTTTCTATTATAACGCTTGGCGTTTTAAGCCTGATTTTTAGAACTGATTCATTTTCGCTTTATTTTATTCTTGCGGGCGCGATTGCAGGCTTTATGGTTTTCAACAAGCCTCCGGCAAAAATTTTCCTTGGAGATTCTGGAAGCCAGACTTTGGGATTTGCAGTTGCAGTTTTTCCGCTTATTTATGAAGAATCGCTAAGCTTTGAATACAATAAGATGCTCATAATGCTTCTTATTGCGTCTATTCCGCTGACTGATGTTATTGCCGCCACTTGGAGAAGGCTTCGCGACCATCGTTCTATTTTCAGCGCGGACAGATCTCATATTCACCACAAAATGCTGAACGTCGGATTTTCCCGCGGTGCGACAATTCTGTTCCTTTTGTCTCTTCAGCTTCTTATTTGCTTTTCAGTTTTGATTTCGTACAAGCTTACTGTAAGAGTTGCGACTGCCGAACTTTGCCTGTTTTTGGCGATAGTTGAGCTTGTTTTTATTACTTTCCATTATCTGAATCATTCTGTGAATCTTAGAAAGACAGGGCATCTTCAAGACCATCCAATGGAAGAGCATTAACCATATATTTTTTGCTTCCTGTTGTAGGCGGAACGAGCTTCCTATTGGAACAGGAACGCTGTTTTTTCTTTAAGCGGAAAGCTCTTCCTCTTCTAATAGGAATGCTTCTTTTGTTTGAGCAGGAATTTAAAATTATATATTTTACTGTCATTATCGGGCTTGACCCGATAATCTATTGGATTGCTGTGTCAAACACGGCAATGGTACTTAATATGAGTATTCATTTTTCTTCAAAATTCCTGTGCTTTTCACTTTGTTTTTATTTTGTTATACTTTCTAAAAATAAATTGCTGTCCGCTTGATTTTTGGACAAAGAAAATTTTTAAGGAAAAATTATGTTAAGTCAAAAAGATTTGTTTAAATCCGCTGTGTTGAATGCTGTGAATCAGTTTAAAATTGAAAATAAAATAGATTGCCCTGAAATTGACGAAAAACTTGTGCGTGTGGAAAATCCGCCGCGCCCTGAAATGGGAGATTTGGGAAGCCCGATGTTTCCTTTTGCAAAAATGTTCAGAATGGCTCCTCCTGCAATTGCCGCCGCCGTTGCCCAGTCGCTTAAAAAATCCGCGGAAACTGATAAGGAGCTTGCTTCTCTTGGCGAATTTGACGCTGCTGGTCCTTATGTGAATGTAAAGCTCAACAAGGCTGCTTCTGCCGCAGGAATTTTGGCTTCGATTGTTTCTCAGGGAGAAAATTACGGCTCTTTTGATTCCGCAGGAAAAAAGCCTCTTGAAGGTCAGCGGATTATGGTTGAATTTTCTTCGCCGAACACAAACAAGCCGCTTCATCTTGGACATCTTCGCAATGACGCTCTTGGTGAAAGCGTGAGCCGGATTCTAAAGAAAGCTGGCGCAGAAGTTTTTAAAGTTGACCTTATTAATAACCGCGGAATCCACATCTGTAAATCAATGCTGGCGTACAAGCTTTTCCACGAGGCAAAAAACGAAACTCCTGAATCTCTTGGAATGAAAGGAGATCATTTTGTTGGCCAGTGCTATGTTGAGTTTGATAAGTATTCCAAGGAGCACCCGGAAGCCGTTCAGCAGGCGGAAGAAATGCTTGTAAAATGGGAACAGGACGACAAAGAAATCCGCGAGCTTTGGCAGAAAATGAACGGCTGGACTTTGGACGGACTAAAGGAAACTTACAAAAGAACTGGAATTGCCTTTGACAAATTCTACTTTGAAAGCGACACTTATTTAAAAGGCAAGGACGAAATCTTAAAGGGACTTGAAAAAGGCGTGTTCTTTAAAGCTCCAGACGGTTCTGTAAGAATCGATGTTACCGATGTTGTTGGAAAAGGCAAAGATGAAGACAGTCACGAAAAAGTTCTTTTAAGAAAAGACGGAACTTCTGTTTATATAACGCAAGACATTGGAACTGCAATCAGCCGCCACAATGACTGGCCTTTTAATCAGCTTGTTTACGTTGTTGCAAGCGAGCAGAACTATCACTTTAAAATTCTTTTCCATATTTTGAAAAAACTTGGATTCAGCTGGACTGAAAAACTGTTCCATTTGAGCTATGGACTTGTAAACCTTCCGAGCGGAAGAATGAAAAGCCGTGAGGGAACTGTTGTTGATGCCGATGACTTGATTGACAATCTTCATGCGCAGGCTTTAAAGGCAATTGAAGAGCGCGGCAGAGACAATTCAGTTGGAAGTCCTGATGATGTCGCTGAAAAAATTGCGCTGGCTGCCTTGGATTATTACCTTTTGAATGTTGCTCCGGTAAAAGATATGCTTTTCAACCCGGAAGAATCGCTTAGCTTCAACGGAAACACAGGACCTTATCTTCAGTACATGGGAGCGCGCATTGCTTCAATTTTACGCAAGGCAAAAGAGCAGGGACTTGAGCCTTCAGTTTCGGCGGAAGATTTTTCACTTTTAACTGCGGAAAGCGAATGGGCTTTGATAAAGGACTTGGAAAGATTCCCTTCCGTTGTTCAAAAATCTGCGGAAACTTTAGATCCAAGCGGAATGGCTTCTTACCTTTACGATGTAAGCAAAAGTTTCAGCGCGTTTTACCGGGACTGCCCGATTGTCGGAACTGCTTCTGAAAATGAACGCCTTGCAAAAGCCCGCCTTGCTCTTGCGCAATGCACTTTGACCGTTTTAAAAAGCGGAATGGAACTTGTTCTTGTTCCTTACTTGGAAAGAATGTAAAGAAAAAACTGCCTGCGTAAAAAGTTATGCGGGCGGAATTTTTGAATTTTAATAAAACTGAATTTTTGCAATTATTCTCTCTTATTGAATAAATACTTAATTTTTTGTATGCTGATATAGTTTTTATAAAAAAAAGTGCATATTTATACAAAAATGGAGGCTCGTCTATGAACGAAAACAGTCAGAATTCAAATTTTATCGACAAACTTTCAAAACTTACTGTGGACAACGATCCCATAGATCCAGCCCTTTATGAAAAATACAATGTCAAGCGCGGTCTTAGATATGCGGACGGACGCGGAGTTTTGGTCGGACTTACAAAAATCGGAGATGTTGTAGGCTATTACATCGATGATGACGGAAACAAAGTCGCCATTCCTGGAAAATTGATTTACCGCGGATATAATGTTGAGGATATTGTAAAAGACGCGGAACTTCATCATCAGTTTGGATTTGAGCAGTGCGTTTATCTTCTTTTGTTCGGGCAGCTTCCAACTCAGTCGCAGCTGGATGAGTTTTCAAGTTTCTTGGGAAGCTTAAGATCTCTTCCTGAATATTTTACAGAAGACATGATAATGAAAGCGCCTTCAAGTGATATTATGAATAAAATTGCGCGCGGAGTTCTTGCTTCTTATTCTTATGACCCGGATCCAGAAAACCGCGATGTTGCAAATATTCTTCGCCAGTGCATTGAACTTATTTCCCGCTTTTCAACATTGGCGGCTTATGGCTATCAGGCAAAACGCCGTTATTATGACGGAAAAAGCATGTACATTCATAATCCGCTTCCAGAGCTTAGCACTTCGGAAAATTTCCTGCGCCTTACAAGAAACGACAAAAGCTATACTCATCTTGAAGCTGAAATCCTTGACCTTGCGCTTATTCTTCATGCCGAGCACGGTGGAGGAAACAACTCTTCTCTTACAATTCACGTAGTTTCTTCCGCGGACACAGATACTTATTCCGCTGTTGCCGCCGCAGTTGGCTCTTTAAAAGGCCGTCGCCATGGTGGAGCAAATATCCGCGTTATAGAAATGATGGACAATATCAAGGAAAACGTAAAAGACTGGAGCAACGAAAAAGAGATAGAAGATTATCTTTATAAAATCGGAAAAAAAGAAGCTTTCGACCGCACAGGACTTATCTACGGACAGGGACATGCCGTTTATACAATCAGCGACCCACGCGCAATTCTTTTAAGAAACAAGGCTGCGGAACTTGCAAAAGAAAAAGGCTGCGAGGAAGAATTTAATCTTTACACTTCAATAGAACGTCTTGCTCCGGAAGTTCTTTATGAGCTTCACGGACAGAAAAAACGAATCTGCACAAATGTTGACTTTTATTCAGGCTTTGTTTATTCGATGCTTGGAATTCCGCGCGAGCTTTACACTCCGTTGTTTGCCATTGCAAGAATTGCCGGCTGGAGCGCGCATAGAATTGAAGAGATTGTCGCAGGAAAACGCATTTACCGTCCGGCATACAAAAATGTCGCGGAAGAGCGTGATTACGTTCCAATGGACGAGCGCAAATAAAAAATACATTATTGCATGACAAATTTCAAAAATTTGTTGACAACTCGATATAAATTTTATTATCTTTTTCATCAGATAGGAAAATAAAATGAGCAAAGAAAAACATCATCACCACGAGGAACACAAGCACGAAGAGCATGAAAATGTTCAGAATGCCGTAGCTCAGGAAAATGAAAAAAATGAAAATGCGGAAGTTCAGGAAGAAAAAACTCTTTCCGCGGAAGAAAAAATTGCAGAGCTTGAAAAGCAGATTGACGGGCTGAAAAAAGAAAACGCTGACTTAAAAGATCAGGTTTTGCGCCGCGCTGCTGATTTTGACAACTACAGAAAAAGAGCGATTCAGGAAAAACAGGAAGCCTTTGATTTTGCAAACACAAATTTGCTGAAGGATCTTCTTGAAAGCCTTGATAACTTTGACCGCACTGTTGAAGCCGCGGCTACTGCCACAGATCCAAAGTCTATTGCGGATGGCGTTACAATGATAAACAAAAGCCTCATCAGTATGCTTGAGAACAAATACAATCTTGTTTCTTACGGCGTTGCAGGCGATGCGTTTGATCCTGATATTCATGAAGCCATTGGCTCTTCTCAAGACCCGGTTGCTTCTCCTGTGCTGAAAGTAGTTTATCTAAAAGGCTACAAACTTAAGGACAGAGTTATTCGCCATGCAAAAGTAATGGTGAGCATGCCGGACGGAACTGTAAATCCGCCGTCAGAAGAAAAGAAAGAAACTGAAGAACAGAAATAATTTCTTCAGAAAAAATAAATTGAATATAAAAAGAGGTAAATATTATGGGTAAGATTATTGGAATTGACTTGGGAACAACAAATTCTTGCGTCGCTGTAATGGAAAACGGCGAGCCTGTTGTAATCCAGAACTCAGAAGGCGGACGCACAACACCTTCAATCGTTGGTTTTACTGCAAAAGGAGACCGCATTGTTGGTCTTCCTGCAAAAAACCAGATGGTTACAAATCCAAAAAACACAATTTATTCTATTAAACGTTTTATCGGACACCGCTACAATGAGCTTTCAGGTGAAGCAAAGCTTGTTCCATACACTGTAAAAGACCACGGTGAAGATGTCCGTGTTGAAGTTGAAGAAAACGGAGCAAAGAAGGAATACAGCCCGCAGGAAATTTCAGCGTTTATTCTTCAGAAAATGAAGAAGACTGCGGAAGATTATCTTGGCGAAACAGTTACAGAAGCTGTAATTACAGTTCCGGCTTACTTTAACGATGCCCAGCGTCAGGCTACAAAAGATGCTGGTAAAATCGCAGGTCTTGATGTAAAGCGCATTATCAACGAGCCTACAGCCGCATCTTTGGCATTCGGATTCAACAAGGATCAGAAGCAGGAAAAAACAATCGCTGTATACGATCTTGGCGGCGGTACATTTGATATTTCAATTCTTGAACTTGGCGACGGCGTTTTCGAAGTAAAATCTACAAACGGAAACACTCACCTTGGCGGAGACGACTGGGACCGCTGTGTTGTAAACTGGCTTATTGAGCAGTTCAAGGCTGATACTGGAATCGATCTTTCAAAAGACAGCATGGCTTTGCAGAGACTTCGTGAAGCTGCTGAAAATGCAAAGATTTCTCTTTCAAACCAGACAACAACAGAAATCAACTTGCCGTTTATTACAGCTGATGCCACAGGTCCAAAGCACTTGCAGAAAACTTTGACACGCGCCCAGTTCGAGCAGATGACAGACCATTTGTTTGAAGCTACACGCGAGCCTTGTATGAAGGCAATGAAAGATGCTGAAATCACACCAGATAAGATTGACGAAGTTCTTCTTGTCGGCGGTTCAAGCCGTATGCCAAAAGTTCAGGAAATTGTAAAGTCAATTTTCGGAAAAGAAGGAAGCCGTGCTGTTAACCCGGATGAAGCAGTTGCGATTGGTGCTGCAATTCAGGGCGGTGTTCTTGCAGGAGATGTAAAAGATGTTCTTTTGCTTGATGTTACACCGCTTTCTTTGGGAATTGAAACAATGGGCGGAGTATTTACACGCCTTATCAACCGCAACACAACAATTCCTACAAAGAAGAGCCAGGTTTTCTCTACTGCGGCGGACAATCAGACTGCTGTAAGCATCCATGTTCTTCAGGGTGAGCGCGAAATGGCAGCCCAGAACAGAACTTTGGGCAACTTTGACCTTACTGGAATCCCTGCGGCGCCTCGTGGAGTTCCTCAGATTGAAGTTACATTCGATATTGATGCGAACGGAATTGTCCATGTAAGCGCAAAAGATATGGGAACTGGCAAAGAGCAGCATATTCAGATTACTTCTTCAAGCGGACTTTCTGAAGAGGAAATCAACCGCATGGTAAAAGATGCCGAGGCAAATGCTGATGCTGATAAAAAGAAGAGAGAGGCAATCGATGCAAAGAACGAAGCTGACAGCCTTGTTTATGCAACTGAAAAATCTCTCAAGGATATAGGCGACAAGATTTCCGCTGACGAAAAGTCAAAGATTGAAGCTGCCATGAACGAGCTTAAAGAAGCTCTTAAGGGCGACAATATTGATGACATCAAGGCTAAGGCTGAAAACTTGAAGCAGGCTTCTTACAAGATGGCAGAAGAGCTTTACAAGTCTCAGGCTGCACAGCAACAGCAGGGCGCGGCAGGAGCACAGAACGCTTCAAATCCAAATCCTGATGAAGGAAAAGACGGAAATGCTTCTGGCTTCAAGGGCGCAAACAACGCTGATGATGTTGAGTACGAAGTAAAAAACTAAAATCTAATCTAAAGTAAGAGAAACGGGGTTGCCTTGAAAGAAATTTCGGGGCAACCTCGATTTTATAGGAAGACAGTATGTCTGCAAAACGTGATTATTATGAAGTTTTAGGTGTTGATAAAAGCGCGGATAAGGACGCAATAAAAAAAGCTTACAGAAAACTTGCCATTCAGTATCATCCAGACCGAAATCCGGGTGATAAGACCGCGGAAGAAAAATTCAAGGAAGCAACAGAAGCTTATGAAGTTCTAAGCGATGACCAAAAACGCCCGATTTATGACCAGTATGGCTTTGCCGGTTTGGAAGGAATGGGCGGCGGTGGAGCTGGCGGCGGATATAGCCATGCTTTCCATGACTTTAGCGATTTGTTCGGCGGCTCAAGCGGATTCAGCGATATTTTTGAAAATCTTTTTGGCGGCGGATTTGGCTTTGGCGGCAGTTCAGGCGGAAGAGGCAGAAGCAACAATGACGGCGCGAGCTTGCGTTATGATTTGCATATTGATTTTAAAGAAGCAGTTTACGGCTGCAAAAAAGATATAACTTTCAGGCGGGACGAGCAGTGTCCTGATTGCCACGGAACTGGAGGAGCGGCAGGTTCTTCTGTAAAAACTTGTCCTAGCTGCGGCGGAAGAGGTCAGGTTGGAAGAAGTTCAGGATTCTTTGTTGTTCAGCAGACTTGTCCTACTTGCCGCGGAAAGGGAACTGTAATCGACAAGCCTTGCGCTTCTTGCCACGGAACTGGAGTTTTTACAAAATCAACAACAATGAGCGTAAAAATTCCTGCTGGCGTAGAAAACGGACGGCGGCTTTCTATCCACGGAATGGGAAACGCTGGAACGAACGGCGGTGCTGCCGGAGACCTTATAATAGTTGTAAATGTAAGATCTGACAGATATTTTGAGCGCGACGGACACGATTTGTATTGCGCAGTTCCAATAAGCATATCACAGGCGATTTTGGGTGCTACTATAGAAATCAAGAATCTTGACGGAAAAACTTTGTCTATAAAAGTCCCGGCAGGAACTCAGCATGGAAAATTTCTCCGCGTGCGTGATGAAGGAGTTCCAGTTGAAGGCTCTTCAAGGAAAGGCGACCTTTATGTAAAGATTATGGTTCAGATTCCTTCAAAACTTTCCCGCCAGCAGATTGCCGCGATGGAAGCTTTTGCCGCATTGGAAAAGCCAACGTCTTCGCCGGATCTTTTGACAAGAGAATCCTTGGGCTGATAAAAAATTGTCTGTCTTGATTTAGGCTGCTGACAGGAACATTGTTATTGTTTGCCTTGCTCAAGTTTTCTGATAAAAAGTTGTCATGGGAATATTCTAAAAGTATTTTTTAACGATTGCCGTATCAAGTACGGCAATGACGTTTTGAACTTATTGAACAGCATTGTTATTCCCCGGCTTGTTCGGGGAATCTGTTTTATTGCATTTCCAAGTTTCATATAATTTTTTCTTAAATTTCTGCCGATAGTATGATATACTGTTGTATAAACCCAAGAGCGAGGTGCAGAAATGTATAAGACTAAAAGACATGCCGTTTTAATTGCAACGGGAGCCATTTTTCTTGTAATTTTAGCTTTCTTAGTTTCAGCCGTTTCTCCTGCTGTAAAAAATGCGCGTGAAAACGTTATATTCTTTGCCTTTATAACAGCTTCTGTTGTTTTTTCAATCATCTATGTTGTTGTTACGCGTGCAAAAAACGGAATTCTTGACATAATCCGAAACAAGGCGCTTTTTACAAAGGAAACTGGCATTTTAAGTGAATTTATCGATAAAATCCGTTTCTGCTATTCGCTGGATGATTTTTACGAGGCGATTTCTTCAGTTCTTGAAGTGAAAGGCGACTGTTCTGTTCTTTTTATTGACCGTGAAAAAGACTATGTTCTTTACAACAGCCCGGACAGAATTTCCTGCTCGGAATCCGTAATGGATGCGCTTAGGCTTAACTATCCTGTTACTTGGGGCGAAGGCTATTTCTTTATGGGAAATGAATTCGGCATTGTAACAAAGCAGAGTCAGGCGCGTGGCTTTATTCTTTCAAACAATAAAAAGCATCTTTATGTTTTCTGCCGGTACACAAAGCTTTTTGATTCTGAAATTTACAAGTTGCTTTATGATGAATTCGCACGTTTTCAGGCTAGAGCGCTTACAATCAGCAACTTGTCTGAAATTTCTTCGCTTTCAAGGGAATGGAAGCAGCTTGCGGACACACAGAAGTCGTTCCTGCCGCTGAATATGCCAAAAATTGACAAGCTTTCCGTTGCGGCATATTACCGTCCGCTTGTAAATGTTTCCGGAGACTATTATTCAGTTCTTCCGATTTCGCCGACAAAAACTCTTCTTATGCTTGGGGACGTTTCTGGAAAAGGTCTTGCGGCCGCGCTGGTCATGGGACTTGTTATGAACACTGTAAAAATTCTTGGCGACAAAGAAAATCTTCCTGCCATGATTAAGGCTGTTGACAAGGCGATTAAAGGCATGAAGCTTCAGGACAAATACACGGTTCTTTTTATTGGAATTGTTGACACTGAAAAAATGACAATCCGCTACGTAAATGCTTCAATGTCCGATCCTCTGATTATCACAAATTCTCCTTCCGGCTATAGAATCAAGCCGCTGACTTCTAACAGCTCGCTTGTTGGAATTATTGACATTGACGATGTTCAGGTTGATGAGCAGCGTTTGTTCCGCGATGATGTTATTCTCATGGCTTCCGACGGTGTTTCTGAAGTTATGAATGATGAAGGCGTGGAGCTTGGAGACACTGAGCTTTATCAAAAGACGATTAAAAAGAGCGCGGCCAAGTCGCCAAAAGAATTCATTGATGATGTTGTAAATCTTATTATGGACTACAACGGTGGAAAAAAACTCAGGGACGACGTTACAATGATGGTCGCCAAGGTAGAGAGGTAAAAAATGATTTTTGCTATTATAAATATTGTTATCTGCGCTGTTCTTGTTTATATTTCATTTAGCATTGATAAAAATGTAAAGGGAAATTCTTCCAACGCAAATCTTGTAAACCTGTTTTTGTTCCTGGGAGTTATATTTTTCTTTATGGCAGTTACAATTATGCTCTGCCTGCATAACTCTGTGCAACATACTTTGCTTTCCAATCCAGATGGAACGCAGTCTCTTCATGTTGAACAACGCAATTCATTTCCAGCTGCCTTGCTTTCAGGCAGATTCACTTACCTGATGATGGGCTGGTTTTCTGTTTGCGCTTGCAGCTATATGCTTGTTTTCCCGGATTATAAAAAGTACAAGGCTGTTACATTTTTTCAGGTTTTGCTTTTTATTCTTGCAGTTTACATGGTTTTCTTTGCTCCGAACGCATTTACTTCGGTTACGCTTGCAAAAGGAAACTTCCTGCGCATTTCTTCTGGAATCGTATTTAAAGGAAAACTGAGCGGCGCATTCAATGTTTCTTGGCTTACCTTGTATAACTTTCTTTACAGAGTTTTGATTCCGGCATTTGTCTGCATCATGGTTATTGTCCGCGCTGAAAACACAAATTCAAAGCTCAAACAGCAGAATATGCTTCAGATGGTTTTTGGAATCATGCTTTCCTGGGCAGTTTTCTGGTACATGAATCTTTGCTCTGAAATTCAGCCGGTTCTTAACAACTTTGCGCCGATTGGATTTATTCCGGGAATGTATTTCTTTGCACGCTCAAACGACAACGACGAAATTGTTGACGCAAGAATTCTTTTGATGGGCTTTGTGCGCCTTTTGATTGGATTTGTTGCGCCGATGCTTGTTTCCGCAGTGTTCTTTATTCTTCTTCTGCCGATTTCAAATGCGAACATTCATATTTTTGAGCTTTTGATTTATGTTGCGATTTCGTTTGTTTTCTTTGTGTTTATGCTTTTCCGCAGGAAGTTCAAGAATTCCGAGCTTTTTAGAAACAAAATGTATTCTGAGGATTTTGAGCGCGACATAACTTCAATCGATTTCAGCCTTGAACCAAACGAAATTACAGGAAGTGTTTTCAATGTTTTCAAAAAATACGTTGGCTCTTCTTCAATGAAAATTCTTATTGATGACGGCGTTGGCAACATGAGCTGCATTTATTCTTCTGACGGCGACAAGAGTTTTACAACTCCAATTGACCAGTCTGTTTCGGATGTTCTTTTGAACAACCATCATCAGATTGTTTTCCGTGAATTTGCACAGACCAACAATTCAGTTGCCTCTGTAAGAAGCAAAATTCTTGGAGTAATGGACAGCACAAATTCAGACGCAATGATTATGCTGAACGAAGGCCGCCAGTTTATCGGCTTGATTCTTCTTGGCAAAAAAATCAGCGGAAACATTTATTCCGAATACGATTATGAAGTCTTTAACAAGTTCTATTCAAATTTCTTTGTTGTAGGATATTACGTAAAGAACATCATGAATGAAGCCGTTGTTGGAACTGTAAACCGCGAAATCAGAATGTCCGGGCAGATTATTACTTCCATTCAGGAAAACATGGATTTAATAAAAAGCAAGAAAATTGATGCTGGCTATCTTATGGTTCCGGCGCACAACATCGGCGGTGAATTTGTTGACATGATTCGCCTTACAGACACGCGGCACATTTTTGTAATCGGAGCTTTAAGCGGAAAAGGAATCGCGGCTTCAATGGGAATGGTTATCTTAAAGTCCATTATCAGAACATTCCTTTCTGAAACCACAGACTTTAAGCTGCTTGTTGCAAAAGTGAATACATTTATCCGTGAAAATCTTCCAAAGGGAACTTTCTTTGCCGGAACTTTTGGAATTCTTGATTTCAACACAGACACAATGTATTATATCAACTGCGGAATTCCAGCGTTGCTTGTATACACTCGTGCCTACAACAATGTTATTGAAGTTCAGGGCGAAGGCCATATTCTTGGATTTGTAAAGGATGTTGCTCCGTACATAAAAGTAAAGAAAGTCAAGCTTTCCGAAGGCGATATTGTTATGATTGTAACAGACGGAATCATTGACACAAAGTCTTTGCGCGGCGATATTTTCGGAAAAACAAGAACACAGAATGCGCTTATGGAAAATTCCGGCTATCCTGCTGAAAAAATGGCGAAATTCACTTACGACGCTCTTGTTGAATTTACTTCAAAGGAGCTTGAAAACGACATTACAATGCTTGTTATGAAATATTTGGGAAATCAGGCTCAGGCTTAAGATTTTTATAAAAAGATTTTTAAAAGAGGCAAAAAATGGATCAGCTTGCGCTTAAAGAAAAAATTGGTGTTAACTATATGCTGCTTGAGCTTACAGGCTCTTTGAATTCCTACACGATTACCGAGCTTCAGGAAAAGCTTTTTGAATATATTGCTGACACAAACGTTGTCCTTGATTCAAGCCAGGTAACTCAAGTTGACTCTTCTGGTGTTGGGGTTATTCTTGCGGGACACAATGACGCGGAAAGCTCTGGAACTAAGCTTTTTATAATGAATCCTTCCGAGCCTGTAAAGCACGCTTTGGAGCGGACTGGATTTTTTGATATGTTCCATATAATTCATTCAGTTACTGAGGTTTCTGATGAATAAAAAAATGCTTTTGGCGGCTTTTGCAGTTGCAGGAATTTTTTGTTTTGCTGGATGCGCAAAAAAAGTTTATGCCCAGTCTTCAAAATCGGTTGTAAAAATTCCATCTGCGGAAGAAGAAAAATTCAACAGAGTTTTGCAAAAAATGTCCAGCAGGGCAAAAGAAGCCATTTGTGTTACAGAAGAAAACAAGACGGAATTTATAAAAGATCTTTATGCGATTCTTGAAGAAGAAAAAACGTTCCGCACAGATGACAAAAGCCTTTTCTTTTTAATTGACAAAAAGCACAGCGCGTCTTCTTCTTATGCGCCAAAAGATTTGATTTCTTTGGAAAAAAACAGTCTTTTTGACTTGAACAAAGCTGGAATGAAAATCCGCCCGGAAGCTTATTCTGCTTTAAATGAAATGGCTCAAGCCGCGTTGAATGACGGAATTAGGCTTTTGGTAAGTTCTGTTTACCGCTCTTATTCTTATCAGGAGAATCTTTTTAACTACTGGGTAAGCGTAGACGGACTTGAAGAAGCTGAACGTGAAAGCGCGAGAGCGGGAACAAGCCAGCATCAGCTTGGAACTGCGGTTGACTTTGGCTCAATTTCTGATGACTTTGACAAAACCCAGATGGGGCAGTGGGTCTATAAAAATGCCGCGGATTACGGCTGGTCGCTTTCATTTCCAAAAGGATATGAAGATGTTACTGGCTACCGTTGGGAATGCTGGCACTTCCGCTACATAGGAAAAAATGCCTGCCGTTTTCAGCAGAAGTGGTTCGGCGGAATCCAGCAGTTCATGCTTGAATTTATAGACTGCTGGAAAAACACGCTTTAGAAATTTAGACTAAATATTGAGTTTTATGTCATTATCGGGCTTGACCCTGCGACGTTTCTGAAAGAAACTCGGTTGATAATCTATGAGATTGCCGTATCAAGTACGGCAATGACACAGTAAATTGGAAAAACACAAATTAAATTTTTACGCCCAAAAGTTCGGCGACTTCTTCCGCGGTTGTAAACTGGATTGCGTGAATTCCAATTGAAGCGGCGGCTTCGCAGTTGTCCTTTCTGTCGTCAATGAATACGGCGTCTTTTGCAGGAACATTTTCCGCCTCAAGGATTATTTTCCAGAAGTTTGTGTCTGGCTTGGAAACTCCCATGTTGCATGAGCTATAAGTCTGGTCAAAAATCGCATAGTCGCCGCGCTCAAGGTGATTAAAGTAATGCGCAGAAACTGTGTTTGTTCCGCAAACAACTCTGTTTCCCTCCGAACGCAAAGCCTTTACAATTGCAACAGTTTTTTCGTTTCTTACAGGATGAAAAAGCCACCTGAACCAGTCTGTTTTTACGGCGATTCCGCTTCTCTTTGAAAATTCCGCCCAGAATTCATTTGTGTCGATTATTCCGTCGGAGCAAAGGCTGAACAATCCTAGGCTTTCAAGCTGACCTTTGTTTGCGCCGTCTGTTTTTTTTCCGCAGATTTTTTCAAATTCTTCAACTGAAATTCCAAGAACCTTGCACAATTTGTCATCTAAAACCGCGGAATTTGTTACAACGCCGCCCATGTCAAAAATATAAAGCATTTTTCCTCCAGTATTTTTATTCTGAAAATATTTTTTTTAAGTCGCAAAAGTTTTCAAGTTTTTCTATGTATTTTGAAGCTTTTCCGAATCCGTAGGAAGCCCAGATAAATGGAATTCCCGCCTGTCTGCAAGCGTCCGCGTCTCCCTGTGTGTCGCCGATGTAAACTGCGGAAGTCATTCTGTTTCTTGCCATCAGAATTTGAATATTTTCCGCCTTGGATTTTCCTGTGCGCCCGAAGCATTCAAAGTCTTTTATAAAAGGCGAAAGCCCGTTTTTTTCCATTGTCAGCTCAATGTATCCGTTTTGGCAGTTGCTTACAATGTAAAAGTTTTCCGAAGATGAAAGTTCCTTTATTGTTTCAATTACGCCGGGATATGTTATGTCGAATGTATTTTCCCGGATTGCAATCTGCTCTTCCGTGCAACAGTAGGACATGAGTTTGCTTTGTTCCGCCTTGCCAAGTTCCGGCCATAAGTCGTTTGCAATTGTGTCCATTGTTTTTCCGAATTCCTGCTGAAGAATCTGGGCGTTTACTTTTTTTGCCTTTAGCCCGGACATTTCAATTGCCTTGTTCCAGGCGACTGCGACAATTCCAGTTGTGTTCCAGATTGTGCCGTCTATGTCCAGAATAATTCCGTTAAAACCGCTGTTTTTCATATTTATATTATAGCGAATTTTGCACTGTGTAAAAAGTATGCGGTGAAATTTTAACATAAATGTCGGTTTTTTTCTGAATAGTTAAATTGAATAAGCGGAAAGAAAAAAAAGCGGCAACCGAGCCATTCTGAGCGATAGCGTAGTCTGATACCTTGTACGCTCAGCATGGCGAATTGACGCGCTTTTTCTTGTAGCTGATTCAATTTTTTTGTTGAATTTATATAAAATTTGGCATTTTGGGTAACAATAACGGCAATTATTATTGAAACGTTTCTATAAAAAATGATTTTTTTTGATTTTTTTTTGTTGCAAAACAAAAATTCTGATTTATAATAAAAATCACCTTAGAAAGAAAAAAGGTTTATGCATTACTAATGAAGGAGGCAATTGCATGAAAAAGTTAGTAGCTACAGTTTTGGGAGTAGCATTGGTTGCGTCAGTAGCAACATCAGCACCTTGGGGAAAGAAAAAGGCTAAAGGTAAAACAACTGGCGGAAAAGTATTGAACATCGCTGTTTGGAACGATGAATTCCCAGCACGTTTCGAAAAATACTACAAATCAAAAGTTCCAGCTGGTGTAAAAGTTAACTTTATCCAGACTCCAAACCAGGGAAACGCTTATCAGAACAAGCTTGATGAAGCTCTTCTTGCACAGAACTCAGCTGCAGCAGACGAAAAGATTGATATGTTCCTTGTTGAAGCTGACTATGCATTGAAGTATGTTGACACTCCATATACTCTCGATGTAGTTAAAGACATCGGTCTTACAAAGGCTGATTTGGCCAACCAGTTCAAGTATACAAAAGACATCATGACAGACTCTAAAGGAGTTCTCAAAGGTGTTTCTTGGCAGGCTTGTCCGGCTGGATTTATCTATCGCCGCTCAATCGCAAAAGCTGTTCTTGGAACAGACGATCCAGCAAAAGTACAGGAAGCTCTTGCTAACTGGGACAAATTTGACTCAGTTGCTGCAAAGGCAAAAGCAAAAGGATACTTCATGCTTTCTGGATTCGATGATGCATTCCGTGTATTCTCTGACAACGTAAAGACAAAGTGGGTTGTAGGAAACAAAATCAAAGTTGATCCGATGATTCAGCGCTGGGTTGACATGACAAAGACATACACAGACAAGGGCTACAACAACAAAGCTAACCTTTGGTCAGCAGAAAGCTTCCAGGGTGCAAAGAAAGACGGAAAAGTATTCGGATACTTTGGACCAGCTTGGTTCATTGACTTCTGTCTTGCTCCTAACACTCTCGATGATCCTGCAAAGGGAAATGTTGCTGGAAACGGTTCTTATGGCGACTGGGCATTCTGCAAAGGACCTATGGGATTCTCATGGGGTGGAACTTGGATTTGTGGTGCAGCAGGTTCAGACAATGTTGACTTGATTAAAGACATCATGCTCACACTTACTTGCGAAAAAGACACAATGGTTCGCATTGCTACAGAAATGGGCGACTTCACAAACAACGCTCCTGCTATGCGCGAAGTTGCAGCATCTGACTACCAGAACCCATTCTTGGGCGGACAGAACCATATGGCAGTATTCATCGATTCTGCTGATTCTATCGACAAGAGCTGCATGTCTATGTACGATCAGGGTATGACAGAAAAACTTATGGCTGCTATGTCTGACTACTACAACGGAAAAGTTTCACAGGATCAGGCTTGGAACAACTTCTATACTTCTGTTATCGAACTTTATCCAAACTTGTCTAAATAATTGATGTAATTCTTATCACTGAAACCATGGTTGCATGGTTTCAGTCTCAAGGTTGCAGAAAGAAAGTGCCGCCTTTTTTTAGAGGTGGCATTTTTTTTACCCGTTTTTTCAATAGAAATACTTCCCTCTATGATGTGTTGCTATTATTTCTGAGAGGATTTAATGAAAAATAATGTTAAAAAAAGTGCAAATAGAAGGCATACCATCCAGTATGATAATTGGGGATATGTTTTTATTGCGCCATTCTTTGTAATTTATATTATATTTTCGCTCATTCCGCTTTTGACAACTTTTATTTTCAGCTTGTTTGAGTATTACCGTGTAGGACTTCTTACTGTTGGACCTACTTTTATTGGTTTGGAAAATTTCAAGGCGATATTTACAGCTGGCGACAGCTTGGGAAAATATTTCCTTAATACACTTATAATGTGGGTCATGGGATTTGTTCCGCAGATTATAATTTCTTTGCTTCTTGCTGTTTGGTTTACAAATACAGAGCTTAACCTTAAAGGCCAGGGATTCTTTAAGACAGTTATTTATATGCCTAACTTGATTATGGCGGCGACATTCGCAATGCTGTTCTTTACTTTGTTCTCGCCTAACGGTCCTGTAAACGGCATGATTCGCTCTATTGTTGACAAGACAAATGAAACAGCAATTGGACTTGGTGCGGCTGAGCCAATGAAGCCAATCTACTTCTTTACTTCTACGGCTTGGACAAGAACTCTTGTTGCTACAATGAACTTCCTTATGTGGTATGGAAACACAACAATTTTGCTTATGGCTGGCGTTATGGGAATTGATAACAGCCTCTTTGAAGCAGCCCGCATAGATGGAGCTTCTCCTTCACAGGTATTCTTCAAAGTTACAATGCCATTGCTTCTTCCGATTTTCGTTTATGTTTTCATTACTTCTTTGATTGGTGGTATTCAGATGTTCGATGTTCCACAGATTTTGACAAATGCTGCTGGTACTCCAGACAGAACAACAATGACTATTATCATGAAGCTTAACAATCATCTTCAGAGCAAAAACTACGGACCTGCAGGAGCTATTTCTGTACTTCTGTTTGCAGTTACTGGTGTTTTGAGCGGACTTGTTTATAAGATTACTATGAGCAAGTACCAGAATAAAAGATAGGAGATAATTTTATGGAGAAATTAAAAAGTCAGGCAAAAATGCTTTCTACCAGAAGATTTATCTGCTATGCAGTTCTGGTTCTTCTGGCGATTCTTTCATTGTTTCCATTCTATATAATGGTTATCAATGCAACTCGCTCACATCCGCAGATTCAGAGTGGTTTCTCTGCTATTCCTGGAACTCAGCTTTGGCTTCATATCAAGCAGTTTTTAAAGAGCGAACGCTGGTTTGATGTTGTTGCAGGTCAGCAGGTTGAACGCAAGGTTTACGGAACAAGCTATCCTATTTTCCGCGGACTTGGAAACAGCTTCCTTGTTGCTCTTTTTACAGCTGCGTTTACAACTTACTTTAGCGCAATGACTGCCTACGGAATTTATATGTACAACTTCAAAGGCAAAAAGAGCGCATTTAAGTTCATCATGGCAGTTATGATGGTTCCAACACAGGTTTCTACACTTGGATTCTTGCAGTTGATTACAAAGCTTGGAATTATGAATTCTTACATTCCGCTTATTATTCCTTCGATTGCGGCACCGGTTGTTTTCTTCTATATGTATCAGTCAATGGAAGCAACTTTGCCTTATTCAATTGTTGAAGCAGCCCGCGTAGACGGAAGCAATGAGTTCTATACTTTCAATGCGATTGTTTGTCCTATGCTTAAGCCTGCTTTTGCGGTTCAGTCAATCTTTGCATTCGTTACTTCTTGGAACAACTACTTCATTCCGGCTCTCGTAATCAGCGACAAAAAACTTTGGACAGTTCCGATTGTTATTGCCAACGCTCGTTCAGCTGACTACATGATGTTTGACTTGGGTGTTAACTATACACTTATGACTGTTGCTATTCTTCCTTTGATTGTGATTTACTTCTTCCTTTCAAGATACATTATTGGCGGTGTAACTGCTGGTGGTGTAAAAGAGTAGGGCTTTAATTTGCCAAGCTTTATGCCGGATTGCATTTGCAGTCCGGTTTTTTTTATTCCAAAGCCATATTCTTAATTGCCCAGTTGCTGAATATATTGTATATTATCGATATAGCAAAATTTCTACTTGAGGTAAAAATGAACGACAAAAAAGATGACGACAAGAAGCAGACTAAAAATGATCCTTATGATTTTTTCAAGCTTTCTATAGACAATGAGAAGGGAGACAAAAAGCCTTCTGGCAATGGTCCGCAGAAAGGCCCGCCTTTTTGGACAATACTTTTAGTTCTTGCCGGTGTTCTTATAGCCGTGAATATGATGTTTTCTTCCAAGCCAACTGATTTGATTGATTTTTCAGAATTCAGAAATCTTATAGATCAAGGGCAGATTGTCCGTGTTGAGCTTGGTGAAAATTATTTTACTGGCTATACTTCGCATTCTGCAGGCGCTTCTCAGCCTTCACGCTTTGGCTTTATGGGAATGCCTCTTGGAACTGAAAGCGGCGGTGTCTACAGAACTTCTGGCGTTCTTATGGAAGGCTTTATTGAATTCCTTGATGAAAAAGGCGTGGACTACAAATTTGTAACGCGGCAGAACAATTATCTTATTCAGCTTTTGCTTAACCTTGTGATTCCGTTTGGCTTTATTTTCTTAATGTATTTCTTTATTTTCAGGAAAATGGGCGGCGGAATTGGCGGAATGGGGTCTATTCTTGGCGGCGGCGGAAGATCAAAGGCTGTTGATGAAGGAAAAGTTAAGACACGTTTTCAGGATGTGGCAGGCGTTGACGAAGCAAAAGAAGAATTGATGGAGCTTGTTGACTTTTTGAAACAGCCAAAAAAATATACTGATATAGGCGGAAAAATTCCAAAGGGCGCGTTGCTTGTAGGACCTCCGGGAACAGGAAAAACTTTGCTTGCGCGCGCTGTTGCAGGTGAAGCTGGCGTTCCATTTTTTAGAATTTCAGGTTCTGATTTTGTTGAAATGTTTGTTGGTGTTGGTGCAAGCCGTGTGCGCGATTTGTTCCGTGCTGCCCGGGAAAAAGCTCCGTGCATTATTTTTATTGACGAGCTTGACGCAATAGGCAAGAGCCGTGTAAATAATCTTGGCGGAAACGATGAGCGCGAGCAGACCTTGAATCAGCTTTTGGTTGAAATGGACGGATTCGACAATGAAAAAGGATTGATAATTCTTGCTGCTACAAACCGCCCTGACATTTTGGATCCTGCGCTTTTGCGTCCTGGAAGATTTGACCGCCAGATTGTTGTTGACAAGCCTGATGTAAAAGGCCGTGAAGAAATTCTTAGGCTTCATGCGAAGAATGTAAAAATAGATCCGAGCGTTGATTTTTCTGCTGTTGCCCATGCTACAAGCGGATTTGCTGGCGCAGATTTGGCAAATATTGTAAATGAAGCGGCTCTTCTTGCGGTTCGCGCTGGAAGAAAAGTTGTCCTTATGGATGATTTTGACGAAGCCATAGAAAAAACTTTGGTCGGTCTTAAAAAGAAATCCCGAGTTGTAAAAGAAAATGAGCGCAAGATTGTGGCTTACCATGAAACTGGCCATGCTCTTGTTGCGGCGTTTACTCCGGGAAGCGATCCAGTTCATAAGATTACGATTATTCCGCGTGGAATGGGCGCTTTAGGTTATACTTTGCAGCGTTCGGAAGATGACCAGTTCTTGTACAGCAAAAAAGAGCTTATGGGACAGATTGATGTTCTTTTGGGCGGTCGCGCGGCTGAGCAGATAATTTTTGGTGAAATAAGTACTGGCGCTTCAAATGACATTAGCCGTGCAACCGATATTATCAAACGCATGATTACTGATTATGGCATGAGCGAAAAATTCAAGAACGTTACTCTTGGAAAAAGCGGCAGAGGTTATGGAACTCAGGAACCAGAACTTGTCCGCGAATTTTCAGAAGATACGCAAAAATATGTGGACGAGGAAATTGCCCGTGTTATGGAGGAACGTTATCAGTTTGTTCTGAAAACTTTGAAAAAACACGGAAATCTTCTTGAATATATTGCGCAGCGTCTTCTTGAAAAAGAAACAATGGATGGCAAGGAATTCCAAGAAATCGTAAAGGCTGAAGATCATTGCAATGAACTTGAAGCAACAGCGGTAAAAAATTCTTCTGAAGAAAAGCCTAAACGAACAAGAAAACCTCGTGCCAAAAAGACTTCAACAGAAGAAAAATAATTTCATTAAGCTCTGGTTATTTGCCAGGGCTTTTTTTTTGAAAGTTAAATAGTCTGAATGTCGAGTTTTGAAAAAATAGTCGTTTAACTGTCATTCCCGTGCTACGACACTGCGATGTTTACGCAGTAAACTCGGTCAGGAATCTGTTGTAAAAATTTTATAGATTATCGGGTCAAGCCCGATAATGACACCAAATTGTAAAATTTGAAATTAGGAGTGGAGGGATTTTACTAATTTTCTCCGAGTGTGAAGCCGTAGTAATTATGTCCGGGAAACACTTTTGTGTCGTCTGGAAGTTCTGTGTAAATTCTGTTCAGGCTGTGTTTCATATCTGCATCGCTTCCGCTGAAAAGATCTGTGCGTCCCCAAGAACGGTGAAAAACAGTGTCGCCGCTTATCAGAATTTTTTCAGTTTGATTATATAGGCAGCAAGAGCCTTTTGTGTGTCCGGGTGTGTGAAGGATTTTCCAGTTTTCAAGGAGCGGAATATTCTGTATATATGAAGAAAGAGTTGTGTTGTCAGAAACTAAAAAATCTGCTTCTGGAAGATTTGAAACAAACGGCAAAAACTCAAGGAAATTCATTGGTTCAAGCGAGATTCTTTGCAGAATTTCACTTCCGTTTCCTATAAAGTGCGCGTCGTTTGAATGAATAAGGATTTTTGCATCGGGAAACTTTTGCTTTATTGCATTCATTCCTGCCACATGGTCAAAATGTCCGTGGGTTAAAAATATAACTTTTGGAACAAGATTATTTTCTTTCAAATAGGAGAAAAACTTGTCCTCGTCATTTGAGAATTTGCAGCAGGCTGGATCTACAATCAATGCGTCAGAACCTTTCAGGCTTACAATGTAAGTGTTAACGCTGAAAGGTCCTGTTTGTATGGCATGAATCAATATGCTTCACCGTTTCCAAAGTGAGATTTTACCTGACCGTCATCAGTTGTTTCTGAATATGGCTTGTCTTCAACTGGCTGATTGTCCATTGAAGCCGCGAATGCGCTCTGTTCCGCCGCAATTTTTGCTTCTTCTGTGTTTGCCGATGTGTCTGCGTGCGCATCATTTACAACGTTTGCAGGTATTGTATCTTCTGAAACGGCAGGCTCTGTTGAAGCAGATTCTGCATTTCCAGAAGCTTCATTTTCATCCTTTTTGCGTGAATAGCTTACGCTCAATTTTCTTCCGCGGTATTCATATTCGTTCAAAGCCTTGATTGTCTTATCGCAGTCTTCCGCAAAGAGTGTTATAAAAGAATAGTTTGAAAGAACTCTGATTTCTCCGATGCGCGAGCGTTCAAGACCTGCAACGCTTACAAGAAGTCCGACTAAATCTCTTGGGAAAACTCCGCGGCTTCTTCCAACGCTTATAAAAATTGTATCTGCAACTGAAGGGTCGATTGTTACGCGTGGAGATTTTTCTGCGCGCTCCTTGCGTTCTTCTGAATTTCTTTCTGACTGGCGGCTTTCATTTCTTGAAAAACGTTCGTTTCTGTCTGAGCGTCCGAACTTTTCTGTTTTTTCTGTGCGGCTGAAGCGGTTGCTCTTGAAGCCTGAATTTGCATTTTTGATGAGCAATGCTGCTACATAGCTTCTGCGTGAAAACGGAACATTCTTTTTGAAAAGCTTTTTAATCTGCTTTAATGTTTCAATTTCTGCATTGCTTGCTTTTTCCACGCGGTTTACTGCATCTTTTAAAAATGATGCGATGTTTTCTTCGTTCAATTTAAAACCTTCACGGTTATTGTTGTATGCCATAATCAAACTCCTGTAAGTAAGGCTCTTTCTTTTCTGAAGTTGCCGCTGCATGGCTTTTCAGAATAAAAAATTAATCTTTTAATAAATCTACAATATAGCCGGATCCTAGCTTTTCAAAAGAAAATTGGCTTAATAAATGCTCCATGGATTCCGGAATAATTGTATTTGAAAATAAAACCCACTGAATTCCGTTGTTTTTTGCTTTTTCCAGACATTTTTGGAAAAGTTCCTTTCCTATGCCTAAGCCACGGTAATTCTGAAAGACAAAAAAATCAGTAACTACAGCTGTTCTTTTTGCCGAGGACGGACATGATGAAAATAAAATGCAGCCCAAAAATTCTTTTAAGTGGGAATAGCAAACAAAACCATACTTATTCTCACTTTTAGAAAAAGCTGACTGGTAACGCCACATTGCAGCAATGGAAATTCCAATCTCGCCTTCAAGGCTGTTTTTATATTCTTCTGCCATTATTTCAACTGCACGATCAACGCATTCCTTGTCCCTGGCAGAATCGTATTCCTTGAACTCAAAATCATTCCGAACAAGGTCTTCCGTTTCATCTGCGGAATCTTCTTCAAGAAGCTCAAGTCCCCAAGTCTCGCGCAAGTCATTGTACCATTCGTTGATTTTGGAAAGCATTTTCTTTGTTTTGAATGCAAACCATCTTTTTTCAACATCTGGATACGCTTTTAGAATATTCTTAAAATTTCTGAACACCCCCCTTCTGCTTTGCAAGCATCTTTTTAATTCATTCCTCGCTAAAGGTGAACGGCAGTTTTCTGAAAAGGCTTCCATAAGATCAAAACCATCATCGCTTGTCCAGTTTGGCAAGGAATAAACTTTGTTTTCATCTATTTTTAAGTCTTCTGCCGGATTGTCAAAGTTTTTTACGAAACTTACAACCTTGTTTTCCGCAGCATCAAAAGCGCTTTGGGAATTTTGGTCTTCCATGGCAAACATAATGTCATTTTTAATGGAATCTGTAAGCTCGAATGTCATTTTGAAAAAATCAGCCTAAGTCTTTGCGGTTTGTAATTACTTTACAGATAAGTCCATATTGAACCGCCTCTTCTGAATTAAGCCAGTAGTCGCGGTCAGTGTCCTTTGAAACTTTTTCCAATGAAGTTCCTGTCTGCTCTGAAATTATCTCATTTATTTTTGTGCGTGTCTTTGCAAGTTCTGCGGCATGAATTTCAATGTCTGTCGCAACGCCTTTCATTCCGCTTGAAGGCTGATGAATCAGGTAGCTTGAATGCGGAAGACCAAGCCGGCGTTCTTTTGGCACAGAAAGAAGAATCAATGCTGCCGCACTTGCAATAAGTCCTGTTCCAATTATATAAACTGGCGCATTTATAAAGCGGATTGTGTCAAAAATTGCGAATCCTGCGTAAACATCTCCGCCAGGACTGTCAATATAAATGTAAATTGGCTTGTCGTTGTCTGCTTCAAGAATCAAAAGCTGTCTTATAATTTTTTCTGCAAGTTCTTCGCAGATTTCGCCGCTTAAAAGGATTTGTCTTGTCTTTAGAAATTTTTCTGCAAGAGGATCTGGAGCTGCGTTTTCAGCCTTTTTTTCCTCTTTTTCATCTTCCAGAACGATGCCATCAATTTTTTTGATCATTTTTACTCCAAAAAAGACTGCAATATAAGGAACAGTCATGCTAAAAATATACTATAAATCTGCTGTATTTTCAATAATCTTTGCCGATTTCCAAAATTCCATCATTTTATTGTCATTTTCGGCTTTCATTTCAAGATTTTCCTGCTTCATGTTTTTTTCAACAAACTTGAATCTTGCGCTGAACTTGTTTATGGCTTTTTCAAGCGCAACTGACGGATCTACGTTAAGTTTTCGGCTTAAATTTACACATGACAAAAGCAAGTCGCCAACTTCTTCTTCTGTGTTTTCAGACAAGGATTCCTTTACTTCAGTTAATTCTTCCTTTACTTTGTCATAAGCCTGTTCGGTTTCACGCCAGTCAAAGCCTTCTTTTGCAGCTTTCTTTAAAATTTTAAATGCTTTTAAAAGCGGCGGAAATCCTTTTGGAACAGAATCAATTGCGCTTTCCTGTTTTCTGCCTTCCACATTGTCTTTTATTTTGTCCCACTGCGCTTTTACATCTGATGCGCTTTGAATTTTTGCTGAAGTTTTGGATTCGCTTGTATTTTCAAAAATATGCGGATGCCTTCGGATAAGTTTTTCGCAGACTTCATTTAAAACCTGATCAATTGTAAATTCGTTTTCTTCTTCAAAGCATTTTGCAATGAAAATAAGATTGAAAAACACATCGCCGAGCTCTTCGCGCACGTGGCTTGGGCTTTTTTCTGTTATAGCATCAACGGTTTCAAATGTTTCTTCTATTAATGTGCTTCTTAATGTCTGTGGAGTTTGAATTTTATCCCAAGGGCATTCTTTGCGCAGAATATTTGCAAGTTCAAAAAGCCTGTTGAATGAAACCGCTGGCACTGAAAGATTTTCTATTTTCTTTGTAAGTTCTGATTTTTCCATAAAATAACTTTTCTTTTATTTTGTTTCTGGAATAACTTTTTTCTTTCCCCATTCAGGAATAAGTTTTTCTGGCTGTGATGAAGTCAAAATTTTTGAAAAAAGAATATTTGCCTGTGAAAAAACTTGTGAAAGCACTATTTTTTCATCTTCTGAAAATGAGCCTAGCACAAAATCAGCGACGCTTCCGTGGACTGGCTTTCCAACTCCGAATCTTAGCCTCCAAAAATCCGCAGTTCCAAGATGTTCCTTTATTGAGCGAAGTCCGTTGTGTCCTCCAAGTCCTCCAGACCACTTTAAACTGAGTGTTCCAAGCGGAAGTTCAATTTCATCATGCAGAATGAGAATGTTTTCAGGCTTTATTTTAAAGAAACGGGCAGCTTCTCCAACTGCCTCTCCGCTTAAATTCATATAAGTTAAAGGCTTCATAAAGTAAATTTTGTCTGGAGCATTTGAAGCAACTGGCAAAGTTCCGTCTTGTCTTGGTTTTATAAGTGAAAAATCCTTTAGCCAATTTAAAAAGTCCGCATAGTCAACACAAGAAAACTCTGACTTATGCTTTGTCTGCCAAGAAATTTTTGATGCAAACGGAAGATGGTCTTCAAAAATCCAGGGAACATTATGCCTTGTGCCTGAATATTCTCTTCCGTAGTTTCCTAAAAATGCAATTAGCTGAATCATGCGTGCATTATAGGCTATAAAACTTTTGAATTCAATAATCTGAAAATTTTTTAAAGTAAAATGAGATTGTTAAAAAGCAGTTGCAGATGAAAGTCCTTCTTTTCTTACTGTTCCGGGAGAAATTCCAAATCTTGCGCGGTAAGAATTTATAAAATACGCCGGGTTCGAAAATCCGCATTCCTTTGCAATATCCTGAATTTTCATTCCTGTAAGTGAAAGAAGCTTATGTCCTTCTTCTAATCTGAAAAGACTAAGATATGCGGAAATTCCAATTCCCATTTCCTTGTGAAAAATGCGTGTAAGATAATCCGGGTCAACTCCAACTTGGTCTGCAAGTGTGTTTCTACTGATTTTTTTAGAAAGATTTTTGTTCATATAAAGAATCGCGTACTTTACAATAGAACCTGTTCTTGACGGCAGAACTGGCTGTTTCTTTGACATAAGATTTTTCAGCCGCTCAACAAACTGGCTGCATTGAGAAACAGACTGGTTGCAGATAATTACATTTGAAAAATCAGAAATTGAATTTAGATTGTTAAGTTCTTTAAAATTTTCTGCTGTAATTAGAACTGGAACAAATATTAGTTTTTCAGTTTTTCGCACTTCAAGAATGTCCGCGTCCTGTATGCTATCAAAAACAATCAAATCCGGAACAAACCTTGTGGCAACAGTGGAAAGAAAACTGACAGATGAAATTACTTCCGTTTCATTTTCTTTTGCAAGAATCTTTAAAAGAGGCGTCTGGTTGCCTATAAAAATTATTTTCCGTGGTTTCCATTGAATCATAGAAACTCCGCGCAGCCAAATTTTGCGTCATTGAAGTGCAAAAACTGTTCTATTATTTCTTTTGCTTCTTTGTTTATTTCTGAAATTCTTTTTACGCCGTTTTTTGTTTTGACGAGCGGATTTATATAGCGTCTTTTTACTTGCAAATCGACACAGTAAAAGCCTTGCATTTCGTTTTCTGAGCGGAAAATCTTTTTCATTCCGCGGAATGTCCTGAAATATTTTGAAAATTTCCAAGAAGGATTTTCTTCTGCTGATTTTGTAAATATTTCTATAAGTTTTTTTTCAGAAAGTGTAAAAAGTTCGTTTGGTTTTATTATTTTGCTTTCTTCTGCAAGTGTTAAAATGTCCGCCATAAGTTGCATTGCGATTTTGTCTTCATTCCGCTGAAGAATCATGCTTGTCTGAATGAACTTTTTTGTGTAAATCAGACATTCATTTTCTTCTGAAAAGCCCAGCTCTGGAATTCCTTTTTCATTTTCCAAGACATTTATGTGATTGTAGCTGTTTTCTATTTCAGTTAAAGTCCAGATTGAATCCAATGCCGCTCCGCTCGGATACATATATTCCAAACGGTCTGCGCTTAAGCCCGGAATTTCGTTGTCGGCAACAGGATAGATGTGATAGTCGTTTACTTCTGCAACATTTATTCCGTCTTGCTTTAAAAATTCAAGAAGCTTTGAATCATTTTCTATTAATTGCGCATTTAAATTTTCTGTGCTGCTTTGTGTAAGAGCATCTCCGTTCTTAAAATCAGAAACGTGGCTGAATGCAGGTGTTGAAACATCATGAAGAAGGGCAGATATAGTTTGCTTTTTATCTTTTGTAAAGTTCCAAACAATCAGAGCAGTTCCTATTGAATGATCAAGCCGTGAATAAAAGAATTTGTTGTGAAAAAGAGGTGTCCAGTCAGTTCCGCATAAAAGTCCCACACCTTCAAGACGCTTTAAAATAGGCAATGAAATATATTTACTTAGAAAATCCGGCGTTTTTTTGCATAGAATTTTGTGATATTTAGCTGCAAAATCTTCTTTCATAAATATATTCCATGTAGTTTCAGCAGCCTAAATGCAATAAACTGCTGAATGTGTTTTTATTTTGCAAGGCATTTGTCAAGTTCTGCGGAAATTTTTTCCTTGTCCAGATTCTGACCGATTATACAGAGCTTAATCATTCTGTCGCCTACATCTTTGTCCCATTCATCCTTTATCTTTGGATTTTCTTCAAGGATTTTTTTCTGCTCGGCAGGTGAACAGGCCGCAACCCACTGTCCGGAATATCCAGCTTGAATCTGTCTACCGGAAGTTTCAAACACCCAAGCCATCTCTGGCTCATCTGCAAACCACATAAGACCTTTGCAGCGGATTATATTGCGAGGCCAAGTGTTTGCGTATTCGTCCAAAAGCTGGCGGTCAAACGGTTTTCTTCTATAATAGATGAAAGTTCCTATTCCATATTCGTCTTCGCTTTCTCCTTCGTGGCGATGCTCATGATGATGGTGATGCTCGTGTCCTTCATGGTCATGCTCATCATGTTCGTGGTGATGATGTTCCTCATGCTCATCGTGTTCTTCTTCATGGTGATGGTGCTCTTCGTGATGTTCATCTTCAACTTCGTCTTCTTCAAGATGCTTGCACCAGCCTGCGCTTGCATAAACGCTATCAAATTCAAATGAATTTGTTCCCATGATTTCTTTTACATCTACATCGCCGTGGCTTGTTTCAATTATCTTTACACCCGGGTGAAGAACTTCAATAACTTTGCGTACTTTTTTGAATTCTTCATCAGAAACCAAGTCTTTTTTGTTGATTACGAGAGTTGAACAGAATTCAATCTGCTGAACAAGAAGGCTTTCTACGTCTTCTTCCTCTATGGAATCCTTTTTCAAGAGCTTGTCTCCGCCTGCAAACTCGTCAACAAGACGCGCCGCGTCAACAACGCCTACAACATTGTCAACTTTGCCGTTCTTTATTGTTTCAAGTTCCTGAACAATAGGCATTGGCTCGCATACGCCGCTTGCTTCAATCATAATATAGTCGAATTTGCCGCTCTTTATGAGGTTTTCGATGTTCTGGGCAAGCTGAGTTTTGAGTGTGCAGCAGATACATCCGTTTGTCAAAGGAACAATGCTTGATGTGTCTGTTATTTTTGCTCCGTCGGCAATAAGTTTCTCGTCAAAATTTACTTCGCCAATGTCATTTACAATAACTGCGACTTTATATCCTTCCTGATTCGAAAGAACTTTGTTTAGAAGAGTTGTTTTTCCTGCTCCAAGGTAACCGCAGAGGAGTGTTATAGGTGTTAATTTCTTCATAAATGCCTCTATAAATATGTTTTGGGCATCTCTAAAACTCACTTTATAGTTCATTACAGTTCATTTTTAGAGATGCCTGCGAGTTTTAATTTGTTATAATAGCACAAATTAAAACATCGCATTTTCAGAGTTGTTTCTAAAAACTGAAGTTTTTAGAAACTTCCTTTGTGTAAAAGATAATACTAAATTTTAGATAAAAAGACAAATTCAAACAGAAACAATAATCTTTCAAGGTATTGAATTCTTTGATTTTTTACCAATAAAGATTTATAATAATATAACATATTGGAATATTTTATAGGTGAAAATATGAAAAAAGGAAAACTTTCAGTCTCGATTGGAATTCAGACATCTCTTATTATAACGTTTTTAGTTGCCATTCAGCTTGTTGTTATTGTAAATTTAACAAGAAAAGATTTGCTGGAAGATGCCTATTCTAAGTATTTAGAGCTTGCAAGGTCTTATTCTTCTGAAATATCTTCAGTTCTTGAAAAATCTAAGATTGGAATGGATGTGTATGTCAATGCCGATGTTTGCAAAACTGAGAATCCGGCTGAAATAGTTTCTTGGCTGCAAAACCATTCATATTTAAGAAGATCTTGGTTTGATTATGTAGCTTTTGTTGATCAAGATGGAAACTTTAAATCTGATATGGGAACTCACACTGTTGTAACAGACCGTGATTATTTTAAAGCGATAATGCAAAATGGAGCGGATTCATTTGTAGACAATCCTAGTCCTTCTAAAGTTTCTGGAAAACTAGTTATTCACATTAACCGCGCGCTTAAAGTAAACGGAAAAACAATCGGATTTTTCTCTGGAGTAACAACTTCGGAACGGTTGAGCCGCTTTGTAGAAAATACAGAACTTGGTAATACTGGGGTTTCTGCCCTTATTTCTGGAACTGGACTTATGATAGCTTCTTCTGGAAATTCTAATGAGGTTGATAAGCTTTTTGAGACAGAAGATGCAAAGAAAATTCTTTCAAATTCAAGTGTAAACGGCGACGGCATTATAAATACTGCCAACGGAAAATATTATCTTTTCTATTCCATAGTTGAAGGAACTGACTGGCGCAACTGCATTGTTATTTCCGAGGCGGAAGTTCTTAGCATTTTTAGAAAAATTGTTTCTATTATAGTTATTTCAAACTTTATCATTGGAATTGCTGTAATTTCCGGCGTGATTGTCAATTTAATCCGCAAAACGCAGCCTCTTATTGTTCTTGAGCAGTCTATAAATAAAATTGCTTCAGGAAATGCAGATTTGACCAAGCGTATTGAACTTAAGAAAGTAAGCAATGATGAAATAGGCGGAATTATAACAAGCTTCAATACTTTTATGGAAAAACTGCAAAGCATAATTATTGTTATTAAGCAACTGAAAGATGAGCTTCTAAAAGTTGATTCAGACTTGGATGCAGGAACTCAGGATACAGCAACTTCTATAAGCCAGATAATTTCAAATATCAAAAATGTTGTAAACGGCATAAACAGCAATTCCGAAAGTGTAGATCAGACAACAAATGTTCTTGATAAAATTTCCATTGGAATTGACAATCTGAACAATATGATTGAAAGCCAGTCTGCCTGTGTTACAGAAGCATCTGCGGCTGTTGAGCAGATGATTGGCAATATAAATTCTGTAAATTCTTCTGTTGGAAAGATGGCTGATTCATTTGAAAGTCTTGAAAAAAAATCTTCTGAGGGTGTGCAAAAGCAGGATGATGTGAATTCAAGAATTCTTGTAATTGCAAGCGAGTCTCAGTCTTTGCAGGAAGCGAATGCCGTTATTTCAAGCATTGCGGAACAGACAAATCTTCTTGCCATGAACGCTGCAATCGAAGCCGCTCACGCGGGTGAAGCCGGAAAAGGATTCAGTGTTGTTGCAGATGAAATCCGCAAGCTTTCTGAAACTTCATCTGAACAGTCAAAAACAATTGGAGACCAGCTGCAGAAAATAACTGATGGAATTGAAGAGATTGTTTCCGCCTCAAAGATTGCATCCGAAACTTTTTCCGCTGTTTCAAATGAAATGGTAGAAACAAACAATCTTGTGTCTCAGATAAAAAATGCTATGCAGGAACAAGGCGAAGGTTCGCGTCAGATTTCTCTTGCGCTTACACAAATGAACGACAGCACTGTGCAAGTAAGAGAGTCTTCCAAGCAGATGTCGGAAGGCGGAAAGGCAATTCTAAATGAAATAAAAACTTTGCAAGATTCAACTTTGAGCATGAAGCAAGGAATGAGCGAAATGTCTGCCGGTGCAAGAAAAATAAATGAAACCGGAAATGCGTTGTCTGGAATTTCTAATCTTATGGCGCAGTCTATAAAGAAACTTGGAAACGAAGTTGATTTGTTCAAAGTATAAAAGAATGCAAAAAATTTATTGCTGAATAATTTTCTTAAGCTGGAAAATGACATTGTTTGTTTTCCAGCTTTTGTAATTTATTAGAAAAAACACTTGTATCTGCATAAAAAACATCTAGTTTATGACTAAATATATGTGTTTTTTCTCTAAAAACAGATGTTTTTTGTGAAAATTCATGTGTCTTTAGAGAAAAACCATCTAGTTTTACACTAAAAACAAGTATTTTTCTTTAAAAGACAGATGAATTTGAGCTGGAAACAAGTGTTTTTAATAAAAGTCAAAGTGTTTTGGCTTTAAAAATAGTTAATTCTTCTGAAAATTCGGATAATTCTTCTTCAGTTTGTTCTGCAATTGCCTCTTTTAATGCAGATTTTTTTATTTTGTAATTTTTAATTGCTTTTTTAAATAAATTTTGATTTTTCCTTGAAAATTCCTAAAAGTTTTTTTACCTTTTTATTATCGGTTTCTAGGTTGAAATCTAAGAAAGGAGAGTAAATGGAAATTGGCAGAACTTCTGTTGATTTTAATCCTTTAAAGTTTGCGTTGCAAACTATTTATCAACTTATGCTTCGCAAAATATTTTTCGAAGCGGCTTAAAAAATTAATTCTAAAGAGAGGTCTTTGTTTTAATTTTTTAAAGGAGAAGAACAATGGGCAATACGTTTGCGCAGAAAATGAGCGACGCACGGCTGATGTCGGCTGGCATTAAGGCTCACAAAGAGGAGCTTGCAAGTGTAAGCTTAGGAGAAGAGAAGGCTTTGGAACTTGATAGCATTGTTGCAAATCTTCAAAATCTTGACAGCAAGCAGGAAAAACTAAAGTCTGATCTAAAAACTTGTACTTTGGACATTGCTGAAGAAACTAGAAGACTGGATTTGCATATCAGGGATGCAAGAAAACGTGTAAAGCTGACTATTCCACAGACGGGATGGCAGGAATTTGGAATAGCTGGCAAGAAATAGCGGTTATTTAAAACTAAGCAGCAGACTGTCTATGAGAACAAGTTTTTAGGCAGCCTGCTTTATTTTATAATGCATTTATTTTTTTAGTAAAAAATCACTTTATCGAAAAAAAATTCTATCAAAAATTTAGTTTTTGTCTAAAAATAAGAAATTATGTGCTATATTATTAGTCTATGAATTTCAGCGAAGAGAAGATTTCAGAAATTATTGCGGCAAATATAAAGAATATTGATTCACTTTTTGTTTTTCCAACTGATGTTGTTCAGACAAGCTGGATAAACTGGGCTGTAAAAAATCCGGATGAATCTGGTGTGCGGGCTTTTAACCTTGACCAGTTTACGGCGTGGGATAAATTCAAGTCTGATTATTTAAAAGCTGCCGATGAAAATCTTATTTGTATTCCTCCTGCTGTGCGGAAAGTTTTTGTTCAGAAAATTCTTTCAGAAAATAATGAGCGACATTTCTTTAAAAGGATTGTTTCTTCTGCGCCAGAGTTCAAGGACAATGTTTTTAGCTTTACAGACTGGATTGCAAAGATTCTTCCGTCATTAAAACTTTGGAATGAGCAGTTTAAAAAATATTGCGCCACAGGAAAAATTCCTGATGATGAAGATAATGACTATAAAAAACTTTTTGAGCTTTACAAAGAATTTTTGAAGCAAAACAATTTTTACGAGCCTTCTTATCTGGATTCAAATTTCAAGAAGAATGAAAAGCAAATTTTTATTTTTTATCCAGAAATTCTTGAAGACTTTGCGGAATTCCAAAATATTCTTTGCACAGAAAAAAATGTAACGTTGGTTCGTATTCCCAAGAATGCGCAGAGTGGCAAGTGTGTTTTTTATAATGATGCGCGGAAAGAAATTAGAATGCTTGCTCTTAAGCTTAGACAGTTGTATCTTGAAAAAATTGACTTGCGTACTGTGGCTGTCAATGTTCCTGACTTAGAAAATATCAGGCCTTATTTGGAAAGAGAACTTTCAATTTATTCTGTTCCGTTCACTGTGCGCGCCGGAGTTCCGTATACAAAAAATTGCGGAGGAGATATTTTTCAGAAAATAAAAGACTGCGCTTCTTCCAACTTTTCTTATGACAGTGTGCGTTCGTTTTTGCTTGATGGATATATTCCGTGGAAAAATTTTGATTTAAATGAACGTCTTGTAAGAGCAGGAAATGAAAAAAGATGTGTGTGCTGCTATGAAGAAGATGAATCCATAAATGATATATGGCTTTCTTCGCTTGGTGATGAAAGCGTGGAAAAAGAATTTTATCTAAAAATCAAAGATGCTGTTTTGCAATTTGAAAATGCAACTAGTTTTCAAAAATTGAAATTTGCATGGGACAATTTTAAAAGCAAATTTATTGATGAAAAAAAATTTAGCGAAGAGCGTTATGCAACAACAGATAAAATTTTAGGACGAATAATTACTGATTTAAATAACCTTGTGTCTATTGAACATGATTATCTTTCAAAAATAAATTACAAATTAAATTCTACATTTGATTTTTTTATAAATGAAATTAATCAGAAAACATATACGCCTAATGAAAAAAAATATGGAGTTAATATTTTTCCTTATAGACTTTCTGTTTGCGCGGATTTTGAATATCAATTTGTAATAAATGCGACTCAAAGAGATATTTCAGTTCCTTTTAGAAAACTTGGATTTATAAATGATGTTGAAAAACGTGCATTGCTTGAATTAAATGAAAAAGATGCTTCTGTTGATTTTATAAAACTCTATTGTGCTCAGCAAAGAAATTTAAAAAACAAGCAGGTGTTTTTTTCTGCGTCAAAAAAATCATTTTCTGGTTCTGCAATCATGCATACTGCGCTTGAATCTTGTGAGCAGGAAGGTGAAAAAGTTCTTGAACAATTTGATTTTATTAACAATGAAAAAAATGACTTTAAAGATGGAGTTGTTTCGGAACGTGTTTTTTCAGAAATGCAGCAGAAATCTTTTTATAACTGGAAAAATATTTTTGCATCAGGTGATTCTTCTTGCATATCTGATTCACTAAAAAATAAAATCAATGCTGAGCTAAAAGATAAAGGAAAAAATTCAAATCCTGAACGAGTAAAAATTTCTCAGACTGAATTAAAAAGTTTTTTCCCTTGCCCAAGAAAATTTATTTTTACAAAAGTTTTAAGTTTAAGAGAAGATTCTTTAGATGTAGACCTTATAAAAAATTACGAAGCCGGCGTTCTTATTCATAAAATAATTGAACTTGTATGCAAAAATTTTCAGGATAAAAATGGAATTTACAAAGGAAAAATTCCTGTCTTCAATGAAGAAACTTCCGGGCAGATAGAACAGTTGATTTTTTCTGCTTTTGATGAAGCTAAGCTTCATGCAGGTTTTTCAAGGAGTCCGCTTGCTCTAAAAATTATTGAAAGCCAGAAAGAACTTATCTGTAAAAATGTATTTTTGTTTTTTAAACAATTTTGCGCATTGCCGGATTATTCCAGTAAAAAAGGAAATAAAAGTTTCGGCGGATATTTTATTGAAGGCGTTGAGCTTGAAAAAGAAGTTCCTTGCAGTTCAGATCAGTTTGACTTCTTTGGAAAGATTGACTGCGTGCTTTTAAATCCTGATGAGCCTGATGAACTTTTTATTATTGATTATAAAACTGGTTCTGCGCCTTCTATAAAAGACTGCATTTTTAATGCGGATTCAATTCCGGTTTTGGGCGATTTTCAAATGGCTTCGTATGTGAAACTTTTGGAAAGCGACGAAATGAAAGTTTGCTCTGCTATGTTCTATAAAATAAAAAAAGATTCTGCAGACAACTTTGATGTTGTGCAAATTATTTCAAAAACGCCGAATGCAAGAAGCCATAACACAGATAGAGAAGGCTTCGAAAAAACTTTGTCCGAGTTTGAAATTTTTGCAGAGTACTTTTATGAAAAATCTACTGAACTTGATTTTGAGCCTAAGAATTTTCAAGTGGACAAAGAGCATGGCGTAAATGTTTACAAAGACTGCATGAAGTGCGGACTTAATTCAATTTGCAGAACATCATTTAATATTGCAAAAAAGGAAATTTTATGAATGTTAATTATAATTTTTTAAACGAACCTTTAACTGAAAATCCTGCTAACTCAAAATTACCTGATATTTTTCAGATTAAGGCAATAACAAAAAAAGATAACGCAGTTGTTTCCGCAGGCGCAGGTTCTGGTAAAACTGATGTTCTTGCTTTGCGTTATGCTTTTTTACTTATGACTGATGAAAATATACATGTAAAAAATATTCTCGCTCTTACTTTTACAAAAGAAGCTGCTTCTGAAATCTATGATCGAATATATAAAAAGCTTAACGCGTTTGTAAAATTTCTTGACAAGGAAAAATATCCAAATCAGGTAAAACTTGCAAAAAGAGCATTGGATGAATTTGCAGATGCAAAGATTCAAACACTTGATGCTTACAGCGGTTCTCTTGTAAGAATTGCCGCTAGCCGCTATGGAATTCGTCCGGACTTTACAACTGGCTCTTCATCTTGCGACCGTGCAGTTGAAGATGCGGCTCTTCCGTTTGTTTTAAAGCATAGAACAGAAGAATGCTTTAATGTTTATTCTATGCCGGGAAAAATTGAAGACTTTGCGGCGAGTTATTTTGCTGCTCCAGTGCTAGAATGTACTTCTGTTGCTACTCGTAAAAATTTTTTCTCGGATAATTTTCAAATACAAAAGGCGCAAATAATTGATGCATGGAATTCTTTTTTTGCTGAAAATGAAACTTCTATAAAATCACAGTTTGAAAATATAAAATTACTTTTAAACGAAGCTGATGAAAAGAATGCTTTTGTAAGTGAATTGAAAGGATTAATTGAAAAAAATGATTTTACAGAAAACAAAAATAATTTTTCACTTGATTCTTTAAACGAAGAAAATGTAAATTCTTTTTCTGCCGTTGCGCAAGATTTTTGTTTAAGTGTAAATTCCCTTTGTTCAATAAGCATGAACAAAGGCGGAAGCAAAGAGCCGATAAAAGAAATCAAGGAAACTATAAAAAGAATAAGAGAAGCAATTCCTATTGTTGTTTCTGTTGTGAATTTTATAAAAAACTTTTCCGCGCAAAAAAGAATGTTCGAACTTCTTGATGAATTTCTTGAAGAGGTAAATAACACCAAGCGCATTTCTGGAAATCTTTCTTTTAAGGATGTTGGCGATTTGGCTTTGAGGATTCTTATTGAGCAGCCGGACATCAGAAAACAGCAGAAAAATCTTATAAAGAAAATAATGATAGATGAGTTTCAGGATAATAACAAAAAAAACAAGGAGCTTTTGTTTCTTATTTCTGAAAATGACGGAAAAGAACTTTTAATTGAAAATAAGACTGAAGCGGAATTTTTTGCTGAGTTTGAAAATAATATTTCCGCAGAAAAACTTTTTTTCGTTGGAGATGAAAAACAATCAATTTATAAATTCCGCGGAGCTGATGTAAGCGTGTTCAATGAGCTGAAAAAATCTTTAAAAGACAATTCTGGTTCTGAAGAAAATGTTAACTTGAATATGACAAACAATTACCGCTCTTCTGTTCCTTTACTTTATTCTTTTAATCTGATGTTTGGAAACTGCAATGATAATCAGCCGTTGAACGAAACAGAAATACCTTCTTTGTTTTATTCAGAAGAAAATGGAATTGCAAATGTAAAAAGTTATGAAGCTGAATACAAGCACAATGCTCTCAAAAAAAACGAACTTCCAGCTTCTGTTGATGCAAGCAATGTTCCCGTTCATTTGTGCCTTTTAAATACAGGAGAAAATGAAGACGGAAATAATTTTGCTGATTTTGTAAACTACGGAAAGTGTCTTAGCGAAAAAGAAACAGAAGCGTATTTTATAGCTAGAAAAATTTATGAACTTTCAAAAACTGATTCTAACTTTAACAATTACGCAATTCTGGACAATTCTCGTTCAGAAAGATTTTATTTGCAACGGTATCTTTCCCTTTTCAATATTCCTTACACGGTTGACCGTCAGACAAATGTTTTTTCGGAAGGAATTGTAAACGACTTTTACAGCTTTTTAAGATTTTGTGTTTATCCTTCTGATTCAAATGCGTTTGCGGCTTTTCTTGCTTCACCGTTTGCCGGAATAAGCATGCAAGGTGTTCAAAATATTTTGTCAGCATCAGTTAAAAAAACAAAAAATTCTGAAATTATTTTTTCCGCGTTTGAAGAAAATGACGAGCTTTCTCTTTCTGATTCCGATATGAAAAAATATTTAGCTGCAAAAAGTTTTTATGAAGAACTGCGGGATGATATTCTTTCTCAAAGCCTTACAAAATCACTTGAACTTTTGTGGTACAAAATGGGATATTACTTTGAAACAATTCTAAACAGAAATCTCTCTCTTTACTCAGAGCAGTTTGACTTGCTTTATGAAACTGCGCGTCAGTCTGAAAACGAAGGCAAAAGCATTTCCTGGTTTGTTGATCAGCTTGGAATTGCAAAGAAAAAAGAAATTTCATCTTACATGAATGATGAAAGTGTTGAGCTTGAGCTAAAAGAAATTTCTTATCCACTTGAAAAACCAGACGCTGTAAAAATTATGACAATTCATCAGAGCAAAGGCTTGCAGTTTAAGCATGTCTTTGTTATTGGAATCTGGGGAAATCCTAAAACGCAGACAACAGGAACTTTCTTTTTTGATGAAGACGGATTTGACGAAAAAAATGCGACTGGAGTTTCCTTATGCGCTTTGGGCGAAGGCGGAAATTATTTTTCTGTGCGCCAAAAGGAAGATTCTGCTTTAAGAGAACTTGCTGAGCAAAAAAGAAAAATTTACGTTGCCATAACACGCGCAGAAGAAGATGTGTATTTGATCGGAAGCCTTTCAAGAAGCAAGGAGTTAAAAAAGTTTGATGATTCCGACAATGCTGAAAAAAAGTATGACGGTTCGATTTCCTTGATGCACAAACTTTGCCGCTTTTATTATCAGAAGGAACTTTATGCCGACAACGATTTTTCTTTTAAATCTTATTGCAATGAGCCTGTGTTTAACAAAAATGGCGCGCCGTTTGATTTTATAAAAATTAATCCTGTTTCTACAAAAGTCCGCGCGGATGAAAAAATAAATTTGGATGAGCATAGACAGAAAAAAATAAAACTGTTTTCTGCTTTTTATTACAAACTTCCATTTGAAAAAGACATTGATTTTCCTCAGGAATTTTCTGACAAAACTCAAACGCCAAGCGGCCTTGAAAAATTGCTTCCAAAAACAACTGTAAAAATAAATTCTGAATTTAAAATAAACGAGGAATATTCTTCTGTTGATTTGGTTTTAAAGTCCGCCTCTGATATTTTGGAAGACAATGAAGAGGATTCTGCTTCTGCTGAATTCAATTATGCTGACTTTGGAAAACTTGCGCATTCTTATCTTGAATGTTTTGTTTCTACTGGGAATATTTTGAATGCTGAAAACTTCGTTGACAGAATTGTTGTAAAAAAATTTTCTGAAAATCAAAAAGCCAAAGAAATTCTTTTAAAGGCTGTTGTGTCTATGTGTGAAGCTTTTGGAAAAAGTGAACTTGGAAAAAAAGTTTCAGATGCGAAAAATTCCGGCAGGCTTTGCAAAGCTGAAAACAAATTTAAATTTCTTATGGACGATACGATTTTTACAGGTTCAATGGATTTGATTTTTCAAGTTTCAGACCAAAAGCTTTTTATTGTTGACTACAAAACTGATCGTGCCGCAAAGCCGGAACTTTATATTGAGCAGCTTTCTTGCTACCGTAAAGCCGCCTCTGAAATTTTCCATGTCGATACAAAAGATATAAAAACTTTTCTTTATTATCTTCGCTACGACAAGGAAATTGATATTTCAGATTATACTGTATGATTTTTTTTAGTACGAAATGATTGCTTCAAAAGAAACTGATTCTGGTGTTTTGCCAAGGAACGTTATTTTGTTTTCCTCTTTAAAGCCGAAAATTTCCACTTTGTCATTCAGCATCGCTTCCTTTGCGAAATTTATTTTAAAGTCCTTTGGTTTTCTTCCGCGGAATTCTTCTGGAATCGCATCTTCAACAAACGCCGCATATCTTGCATTGTTTGTGTGTCCGTTTGCATCCAAGTCTGAAAATTTTATTGTCCGTGTGTCCCAAAGTTCGCTTTTTTCAGGCTGAAGAATTTTATCCGGCTTGTCGCAGTCAAGTTCAATGGAAAATTCTGGAGGAGTTCTTAACGTGAATTTTTTTAGCGGAAGAATTCGGCGTTCATTTATATCGACTAAAATCCAAGACGATTTTCCAGAAACTAAAACATTTTTATTTTCATCAAGAATTTTATAGCCGCGCATAAACTGAAGTGCCTGCGGTTTTTCTTCCCAAGTTTCAACTTCTATAAACTGATTTTCTTTTGGCCACTTGTGAATTCTATATGAGCATCTTGAAACAAGAATTCCAAATCCGTTGTCTTTTAAAATTTCGCGCGACATTCCGCGTTGTCTGTAATCTTCAACTGCAATATCAGAAGTTATTTTCAAAAGCTCGTGCAGGCTCAAGTCTTTGTTCGCGTTGCATTGACTGAAATAAATATTTGACTGAGCATGAAAAATTTTTTTGTCTTCTTCAAAAAATGATTTGTATTCCATAAAAAAAGTTTAATGAATTTTATGCAAAAATGGAATCACAATGCAATTTTTTTTATTTTCAAGTAATAAAAATACAAGAGTGCTTTGTGCATTAAAAAAAATATCAGGAGTGTTTATGAAATTAAATCAGTTTGTAAAAAAATTAGGTCAGATGATTTTTGTTTCCGCAGGGCTTTTGTTTGCTGTTACTTTTTCTGTTTGCCCAATGTCGTGTCGTTCTTCTGTGGAAAGCCTTGAGCTTTTGTCTGGGGATTTTTCTGTTCCCAAGATAACAAATTTTTGCGCCACGTCTTCTAATTCTGCGCGCATAGATTTTTCAAGAGAAGTTGAGCTGAAAAACACGGAGCTTTTTTGGTCAGATGAAATTTCAAGCTTGGGAAATGTAGAATGTAAATATGAAGAAAATTCAGTTTTGCTTGAATTTCAAAATGAAACTGCAATTGGAATTGATTACAAAGTTGAAGGCATGGCTTTTGATTCAGCTGGAAATTCCTTGACGTTCAGCGTGCCGTTCAAAGGCTTCAACAGCAATCCTGCAAAAGTTATAATCACGGAACTTAGAAATGCCTATGGAACAAAAACTTCAAAAGGAGAAAAAGTTCATCGCAGCGAGTTCGTGGAACTTTATGTTTTAAAAGACGGAAATCTTTCTGGGCTTGAAGTTGTAAGCGCGGCGAATGGCGATAAGACAAAATTTGTTCTTCCTGCAGTTGAAGTAAAAGAAGGAGACTATGTTACCTTGCACATGAGAACGATTGTTGCAGAAGGTCTTGACGGCGAAGGAATGCACAATGAGCTTGGCGACAATTTAAAGATTTCTACGCATGAAGATTCTTGCGATACTGCCAGAGACTTGTGGAGCGAATGCACAAAAAAGCCGTTTGCGGCTAGCGATATAGTTGTCTTAAGAAATTCCAATAATTCTGAAATTCTTGATGCTGTTGTTTTTGCAAAGTCAGATTGCACAGAATGGAAAAAAGGAATTTCTGATTTTGCTTCTATTGTTTCAGAAAGCGGAATATGGCAAGGAGGTGCTTCTATTGAAAATGCGGTTTGCTGCGACAATGTTTCTGCAACAAGAAGTCTTTCGCGCAAAAATTTAAAGGAAGCTATTTCATCTTATAAAAAAGGTCAGCCTATAGTAAACGGAAAAGACTGCTGGATTGTCGCAAAAACTGCAACTCCGGGCTATAAGAACTCAGATATTCCGTATATGAAAAAATAAAAAAAAATCGGCTGCTAGAAGTTTGGAATTTCTTTTTTGCGTGTGTATTTCCAGTCTTTTGCATGGCTATTTGGAAGTTTGCCTTCTATGCGGTCGTTTTCTTTTTGAAGCTGAAATTTTATCATCTGCTTAAAAACTGTCATAAGAGGCTCTGGCGAAATTTCTTTGTCCACAATTCCTGTTGACTGCAATTCTTTTATCAGATAGTAGCAAGTTTCAATTGTCGAAACGCAATATTCCTGTGGCTCGTGTTTAAAAGTGAAAATGCTTTTGTAATTTCCAGTGAACGAAAATTTCGGAAGAGAATTTATATTTGTGCTGAACCGCAATATTTTCTTTGAGCAGAACCAAGTTGAGTCCACAATTATTGCAAGCAGTTTTTTTCCTTGTATTGTTTCTTTAAATCCTTCTTTGCTGCAAGTCCAGGCGTCTGGTGAAGGGTAGAGCAAAACAGGATAATACTGTGGGTCATTTAAAAGTTCTTCAAGGCGTTTGTTTTTTGTAAAATCGATTCCCATAAGAATTTCACTTTCGGGAAGACAAAGAGAAGCTAAACGTCCTGTTCCAGTGCGCTGTTTTTTCGCTTCTTTTGGATGCATTAAAAAAACAAATTTAATTCCGCAGTTTATTGGAGCTGTGTATTTGCAGTAGCATGAAGAAACCGGCCGCATACATTTAAAGCAAAGCTGCCTGTAATTTTCATTGTTGTCTTGAATTTTCATAAGCTCCTCTTTTTGAAAAACTGAAATTTTATTTGCTTGTTTTAAAATGTAAAAACCCCGGAGATTTCCAGGGTTCCAATCACAATTAGTAAGCTGATTTAGAATCATGCGGCTTGTGGTTTTTTTTCAAAAGCTTACGAGCCAATGATTTGTTTTTGCGATTGAGGATTGTAGAAGGCTTTTCATAATATTCGCGCTTTTTGTATTCACGGATAATACCTTCTTTTTCAACCATTCTCTTGAAGCGTTTGATTGCCTTTTCGAGGTTCTCATTCTCATCAACATTGATTGTTGCCATGTCTTTGTTCACCATCCTCACCAACGAAATATCGCAGGGAACTAAATTATGAACAAAAAACTGAATTATGTCAATGCGAAAAATGATTTTCACTCAAATTCCGCATTGTTTTTTTTCAGCTGTCCAAAACGCTTGTGTCTAGCAATTCAAAGCCTGAAACAAGTTCCTTTGCTATTTTTACAATTTCGTCTTTGTCTTTTTGAGTTTTTCCTTCAATGTTGAGCGGCATTACAGGGTCGTGAAGTGAAAGACGCAGCAAAAGCCAGCCTTCTGCATTTTTGTCATGGAACGAAATTCTCACGCCTTCAAAATTTTCAGGAAGATCGAGATTGTTTTTTATTGCGCGTGATTTGAACTCTTCAAGGACTTTTTTTCCGTATTGCTTGAAATCTTCTGCCTTGATTTTAAATCTATATTCCGCTTCAATTCCAGCCGGTGGAAGTTCTGAAATAAAACTTTCAATTTTTTTGTTTTCCTTTGAAGCCTTTGCAAGTGAAGCAATTAGTTTTACTGCAAGAAATGCGCCGTCATCAAGATAGTAGTTGTCTTTTAATGCTCCATGCCCGGAAGTTTCCATTGCAAGCGGCGAAACAATTCCTTTTTCGTTAAGCTCGCGGCATTTGTCGATTACATTTTTATATCCGCGCATATAACGAAGATGCTTTAGACCAAGCTTTTTTTCAAGGAAGAAAGTCAGGCGGTCGCTTGTTACAGAATCGGTTACAATTGTGCTGCCCGGAAAATCCGGCGCAAGTATAGCTGAAAAAAGCGCGATTATAGAATCACGGTTGGCTTCTTCTCCTGTGTGAAAAACCGCGCTCATTCTGTCAACGTCTGTGTCAAAAACCAAGCCAAGGTCTGCTTTGTTCTGGACTGTGGCTTTTTGAATTGCCTGCATTGCCTGCTTGTTTTCTGGATTTGGAATGTGATTTGGAAACATTCCGTCCGGCTCAAGAAATTCGCTTCCTTCTGTGTTTGCTCCAAGCGGAATTAAAATTTTTTCTACAAAAAATCCAGCGTCTCCGTTTCCTGCATCGACAACAATTTTTAATCCTGCAAGCGGCTTTTCCGATTCAGTTGAATTCAGCTCTTTGCAAATTGTCTGCTTTAAATATTCCGCATAAACTGAAAGCAAGTCAAAATTTTCAGCGAATGGAGAATTGTTTTTTTTCGGATTTAAATTTTGCGCGGTCTTTAAAATTTCCTCAATGTCTTCATGCTCAAGTCCGCCGTCAGAATTAAAAAATTTTATTCCATTTCTGTTGAACGGCAAGTGGCTCGCAGTAATCATAAGTGAACCGTCAAACTTTGTTTTGTCAAAAACAATCGACATGAACATTGCCGGCGTTGTCGCAAGACCGCAGTTTACAACTTTTGCACCAGTTGAAGAAATTCCTTCCGCAGCGGCAAGCGCAAGTTTTTCTCCCGTGATGCGAGCGTCGCGTCCAATTCCGATTTTAAGTTCGTCTGCTTTTTTTCCGCATTTTTTTTCAAGCCACAAAACAAACGCTTGTCCTATTAAGTTTGCGGCTTCGTCTGTAAGATTTACGTGTTCGCCTTCAACGCCTTCTATTGCAATTCCGCGCACATCGCTTCCGTTTTGCAGTTTCATCAAATTAAGTTCGGACATATTTTTCCTCTGTAGAAATTTCAAAATATTTTTTATTCTATATATTTTTTTTGCTGTGGTCAAACTCTGATTTTTCAGCTTTTAAAAATTCCATTTATCAGATTCCATGCTACAGAACCGGGACGCGGCAATTGTGATTCTGGCGGAAGTTCAGTTCTTTTAAACCAGCGGGCTTCAAGAATTTCAGACTCTTGAATTTTTATTTCGCCGCTTTTGTATTCCGCCGTGAACGCTAGCATGAGCTGATCTGGAAACGGCCAGGCTTGGCTTCCGCAGTATTTTATGTTTTGAACTTCGATGTTTGTTTCTTCTTTTATTTCACGCGCGACGCATTGCTCAAGAGTTTCGCCTTGTTCAACAAAACCTGAAACGCAGGCGTAATTTTTGTATGCGGAATTTTTATTTTTCACAAGAAGAATTTCATCTCCATTGGAAACGAGCGTTATTGTCGCAGGCTCTATCCGCGGAAAAAATTTTGTTTTGCAGTCCGGGCATTTTCTTGCTGATTCGGTTTCGTCATCGATTAATTTTCCTTTGCATGAAGGGCAGAATTTGAATGCGCTTCTTTGCTTTAAAATGCTTGAGGCTCTTGAAGCGAGGAATGCGGTTTCTTTATGCTCAAAGCAAAATTGCCGCACGGAAATAAATTTGCAATTTTCAGGAACTAAAGAATTTTTTTTTGCAACGGCTGCGGCGCACGAAAGATTTTTTTCTATGTACCAGTCATCTGAAAAAGTTTCATTTGCAAAAAATTCAAATTCCTTTTTTGAAATTAAAGAATTGTCTTTTACTAAAATTTCATTACCTTTGCAAACAAAAAAATAATCTGCGTCAAAAGAATTCGGCTTTGTAATAATCGGCATAAAAATTCTCCAGTCAATTTTTAAAACGGCAGCAACAAAAAAGACCGCCACAAAAAATGACGGTCTTAGTCTAGCAAAAGATTTTGCAAAAGTTCAAGTGTGAAAGAGCTTTGCAATAAATTACAAACCCGCTAATTTCAGTTTTACTGAAACTAGCACCAGTAATTTAATCTATGATTAAATTACTGCTTTCATGCTTGTCATGTAGCTTCTAAGTTTTCTTCCGACAACTTCAATTGGATGGTTGCGGATTTCTGCGTTTACTTCGACGAGCTGAGTGTTGTTCACGCTTGTGTCCTTGAGGTCGAGTCCTTTTCCGATAACGTCTGTGTGGAGTTTCGGCATAAGGTCTTTCGCCATCATCGGGGCTGCAACGCGGCTGAACAGGTAGCATCCGTATTCCGCTGTGTCTGAAATTACGCGGTTCATCTCGTAAAGACGTTTGCGGTCAATCAGGTTTGCGATGAGCGGAACTTCATGGAGAGACTCGTAGTAAGCTGATTCAGGTTTGATTCCTGCGTCAACCATTGTCTCGAATGCAAGTTCGCAGCCGGCTTTTACCATTGCAACAAGCAAGATTCCCTTGTCGAAATATTCCTGCTCTGTGATTTCTTCTTTCGACTCTGGTGTTGACTCAAACGGAAGTTTTCCTGTTTCTTCGCGCCAAGTGAGCAAGTCGTGGTCTTTGTTTGCCCAGTCCTTCATCATTGTGCTGGAGAATTTTCCAGAAATGATGTCGTCCATGTGCTTCTGATAAAGCGGTGTCAAAAGTTTTTTGATTTCCTTTGAAAGCTCGTTCGCGCGGATTTTCGCAGGGTTAGAAAGACGGTCCATCATGTTTGTGATTCCGCCCCATTTCAAAGCCTCTGAAATTACGTTCCAGCCGTGCATCAAAAGTTTTGTGGCATATTCAGGAGCGATTCCCTCGCTTACCATTTTGTCAAAGCAAACGATTGTTCCAGCTTGCAACATTCCGCAGAGAATTGTCTGCTCGCCCATAAGGTCAGACTTTACTTCCGCAACAAAGCTAGACTCAAGAACGCCGGCCTTGCTTCCGCCCATTCCTACTGCTAAAGCCTTTGCATAAGCCCAACCTTTTCCTTCCGGGTCGTTTACAGGGTGAACCGCGATAAGGTCTGGAACTCCGAATCCTCTCTGGAACTCGTGCCAGACTTCCGTTCCCGGTCCCTTAGGCGCGCACATTACAACTGTGATGTCCGGACGGATCTGCATTCCCTCTTCAATCATGTTGAATCCGTGAGAGTACCACAAAGCCGAGCCTTTCTTCATTCTCTTCATAACTTCTGTGATAACTGCTGTGTGCTGCTTGTCCGGAGTAAGGTTTCCAACAAGGTCAGCAGTTGGAATCAATTCATCGTAAGTTCCGACTTTGAATCCGTTTTCTGTCGCGTTTTTCCAAGACTGGCGTTTTTCAGCGATTGCAGATTCGCGCAAAGCGTAAGAAACATCAAGTCCAGAATCGCGCAAGCAAAGTCCCTGGTTCAAGCCCTGCGCGCCGCATCCTACGATTACGATTTTTTTGCCTTTGAGGGCGTTTACTCCGTCAGCGAATTCCTCTTTTGCCATTGAGCGGCAGTGTCCGAGCTGCAGGCGAGCCTCGCGCCACGGAATAGAATTGAAATAATTGTTTCCCATAAAAATCTCCAAGAATTAAGATAATGATTTGATTTTAACACTGAAAATAAAATGCGTAAAGTGCAATATAAGCAAGTTTGTGTTGCATCTTGTGCATTATTTTGCTTGTATGGTTTTAACATTTGAAGAAAACACGCAATTTTGGGTTGCGTTATTATAACGTTTGAGGAAAGCACGTAATTTCAGTTTGCGTTATTTTAATGTTTGCGGAAATTACATACTTTCAGTTTGCGTTATTTTTTCTTGCCCAAGATTTTTCCGGCGGCGATTGTTACGGCGAAAATTATGAGCATTACCGGCAGCGTGTTTCCGAGGATGAAATTCCAGCTCAATGAAATTCTATAAAGCGCGAATCCCAGAACCCAGATTACGGCTTTTTGCAGGTCGATGCTTTTTGCGGAACTGTCATTTTTCAGGATAAAGAAATCTGCAATTTGAATTGAAATCATCGGGGCAAAGACCGAGCCGATTAAATACAAAAAGTTCGTGATGTTGTCCATCGGAAGGAAAACTGCTCCGATTGTGCCGAGCGCAGTTACAATCAGCGCGACAGTTTTTCCGCTTGGCTTTGAAGAAATTGTTTCAAAAGAAATTCCGGCTGAAAATGCGTCAAGGAAAGTTGTTGTTACAGTTGAAAGAATTACGATTACAAGAGCCGCCCATCCAAGCCCGGACTTTAAGAGAATGAGCGAGATGTCTGTTTCCGAAGTGAAGATTGCCGCTCCCATTCCAATCAGGTACATCCAGCAGCTAGTTGCTCCGTAGACAAGGCTGCTCAAAAGCGAGGACACGACAGGCTTGTTGCTTTCTTTTGTGTAGTCGCTGATTAACGGAAGCCAGGACAACGGCATTGCGGCCGCGAGTTCTACTGCCGCCCCAAAGCTCATAGCTTCTTCCTGTGTGGAATTTACAACTGAATTGTCTCCGCTGAAAAAAATTATTTTGCACAAAACGACTGTAAGAATGAAAAGGGCAGACAACGCGGCGATGTTCAGTTTGCTTACATTTTTTATTCCAATCAAAATCCAGGCGGCTATTAAAAGTCCGATTACGATTGCCCAGAGCCACGCTCCGTTTTTAAAAATTCCGTTTATAGAAAGCGCGCCGTCGTAAATCATAATTCCTGTCCAGCCTGTAAGCTGAAGAATATTCAGCAACGCAAAAAATTTGCTTCCGAGAATTCCAAAGCTTCCCTTGGTTGTTTCCATTGAGCTTCTTTTTGAAAACGAGCCTATGCTTCCGGCAAGAAACAAAAGCGCGCATCCGATTACGTGTCCTGAAAGAATTGCAAGTATTCCTTTTGAAAATCCGAGCGGCGCAAAATATGTTCCTGTTATAATTTCAGCGATTGAAACTCCGGCACCAAACCAGATTAACGCCATGTTTACTTCTTTTGACTTTATGTTCATTTTTAGTATTCTCCGTTTATTTTGAATGCGTGGTTCATTGGACCGCTTCCTTTGCCAAGGTCTAGCATTGCTCCAAGACAGCCTGAAATGTAGTCCTTTGCTTTTTCAACTGAAAGCTCAAGAGATTTTCCTTTTGCAAGATTTGAAGCGATTGCGCTTGAAAGTGTGCAGCCAGTTCCGTGAGTGTTGCTGTTGTTTATTTTTTTGCCCTTGAACCATTTTGCTTTTCCAGCCTGAAAGAGCAAGTCGTTTGCGTCGTTCAAGTTGTGTCCGCCTTTTAATAAAACTGCGACATTGAATTTTTCGCTGATTGATTTTGCGGCTTCTTCCATTTGTTCTTCTGAAGAAATTTTTTTGCCGCAAAGAATTTCAGCTTCCGGGATATTCGGAGTGATTACGGTTGCCAGCGGAAAAAGTTCTTCGCACAATGTTTTTACAGCGTCGTCGGAAATCAGTTTGAATCCGCTTGTTGAAACCATGACCGGATCAATGACGATGTTTTTTGCGTTGTAGAATTTCAGGCGGTCCGCAATCACTTTGATGAGCGGCACAGAAGAAACCATTCCTGTTTTTACAGCGTCCGGGAAAATGTCCGTGAACACGCAGTCCAGCTGGTCCTTTAGAAATTCGGGCGTGGACTCCAAAATTGATTTTACGCCAGTTGTGTTTTGGGCAGTCAAGGCAGTAACAGCGCTCATTGCGTAAACTCCGTTTGCTGTCATTGTCTTGATGTCTGCTTGAATTCCGGCGCCTCCGCTAGAATCAGATCCAGCGATTGTTAATGCAGTTTTCATTTTTACCTCCATGGTTTGAAAACAATCATTATTTTTTATAGCGGCAAAAGTGGTGCTCCCAGTTGCCGCTTTGTTTTTGAAATTCGAGTTTTATAATTTAATGTCATTGTCGTAGTTGATACTGCGATGTTTTGATACAGATTTCCGGGTCAAGCCCGAAAATGACAGACCTTTTAGCACGGGAATGACAAACCTTTTATTCCGAAAATGACAGAAAAAGTTTTTCTGCGGAAGACTTGAGTTCCTTTGTTGCGCCGCGTATATCTTGCTGTGCGAAAATTGCGCTTATAACTGAAACTCCTGCGATTCCGCTGCCTTTAAGCTGGCTCATGTTTTGCAGAGAAATTCCTCCTATTGCGACAACAGGAATTTTTACAGACTGGCAAATATCTTTTAGAGTTGAAATGGAAACATTGCCTGCGTCCGCTTTTGTTGACGTTGAAAAAATTGCTCCAACTCCAAGATAGTCCGCTCCGTTTTTTTCAGCTTGCAAAGCCTGCTCAACTGTCTGGCACGAAACTCCGATGATTTTTTCAGCGCCCAAAATTTTTCTTGCTTCCTTTAATTCCATGTCGCTTTGCCCGATGTGAACTCCGCAGGCGTCTGTTTCTTTTGCGATTTTCACATTGTCATTTATGATTAAAGGAATTTTTTTTGAAGCGCAAATTTCTTTTATGCGGAAAGCTTCGTCTAAGAATTCTTTTTCTGGAATTTCTTTTTCCCTAAGTTGAATCAAAGTTGCGCCGCCTTCAATTGCCTGCAAAACTGCATCGCTTAAAGTTTCGCAGCAGAAAGTTTTCCCAAGCCAAGCTCTGTCTGTAACGGCATAAAGCAAAAGGGATTTTTTTAGTTCAGCGGATTTCATATTTTGCGCCTGCTTCAAGTTCTGTTCCTGTCATGTTAAAAAGCGCGTCTATGATTCTGTTTCTGTAAGTTGAATTTCCGTCGCCTTCCTGCATTTTTTGCCATGCGGTTTCACCGGCAAGTCCCATTGCGCAAACTGCCGCCGCGCTAGATTCCAGTACACTTTTTCCTGCGCAGATAAAAGCTGTCATAATTCCGCTTAGCTGGCAGCCAGTTCCCGTTATGCGTCCCATCTGCGGTTTGCCGTTTCTGATGACGTAGCATTTTTTTCCATCTGAAACTAAATCGATTGCGCCTGTGATTGCGACAACGCAGTTTTGTTTTTCCGCGAAATTTTTTGCAAACGCGACGGCGGCTTCAAGGTTGCTTTCTGAAACTGCGTCTTCAATATTTGCGTCCACGCCTTTTGTTTTTCCGCTTCCTGTTGCGAGAGTTTTTATTTCTGAAATATTTCCGCGGATTACATCAAACTTGATTTTGTTTATAAGTGAAAGGGCGGTTTTTGTTCTAAGCGCGCTTGCTCCAGCTCCAACTGGGTCTAGCAGAATTTTGTGATTCAGGCTCTGCGCTTTTTTTCCGGCTGAAAACATGGAGCTTATTGTGTTACGGTTGAGCGTTCCAATGTTTATGTTCAGACCGTTGCAAATTGAAGTGATTTCCGCGGCTTCTTTTTTTTCGTCAGCCATTATCGGACTTGCGCCCACTGCGAGAATTACGTTTGCAACATCGTTGACTGTTACGTAATTTGTGATGTTGTGGATGAGCGGGGAATTTTCTCTTACTGAATCAAGACATTCTTTAAACATATCGACCTCTTTAAAAATTTGATTTGAATGATTCCGCGGTGAATTTAAAGAGGTTTGTTTTTGGCAAGTCCCTACGTTGGCATTATCCAAATCAGGTTGCGGGTCAAGGAACACATCCTACTCTCAGCAAGCTTTGCGCAAGCTCCCCGTGCATTAGCTATTATAAAAAAATTGCGGATAATTTCAATATGCTTTGCTGTCATTATCGGGCTTGACCCGATAATCTGTTGAAAATTTACGATAGATTGCAGTGTCCAGCACGGCAATGACAGTTGCTAAAAAAAATTAAATTTCTTTTGCAAAAAGTTGACATTCGCAAATAAACTGAATCATAATGGTATATATGTATTGTAGGTAAAATTTACTGGAGGTATTTTATGAAGAAATTTATTTTTCCTGCTTTATTTGCATTTTTATTTGTGTTCGCTTCGTGCATGAATATGTCAGGCTCTTCTGGTGAAAGCGGTTCTGTGCGTGTTGTTTTGCCGGGAAGCGCGCGCTATTCTTTTAGTCAGGACAAGGCAGATAAATTTGTTGTAACTATAAGTTCCGGCTCTAAGCTTGTTGACGAAAAAACTGAGTTTTCGGGGGGGGTAATAGAATTTGATGAACTTAATCCCGGAGGACTATACAATAGAAGCAAAAGCATTTGATTCTGATAATGACCTTGTTGTTGGCTGGGGAACTGCCGACGCAACTGTAAATGCAGGAGAGAGCACTGAATGCACATTGGCTTTGGCTCTTACAAAATGCATTTCTACATTTGATTCCGTTCCTTCTAGTTCTAAATATAAATATCTTGCCGTTGCTTCTTCCTCTGACATGGTAAAACTTGGTGAATGGGTAAAGTCTGGAATCGACATGGAAGGAATTACAATTACGCTTGCGGATGATTTGGATCTGACCGATTGTACTGAATTTGACTGTATGGGCGTGACTAAAGCTGACAGCACTGGAGATATACAGGGAAACGCATTTAAAGGTGTTTTTGATGGAGCTGGACATTCGATGACTCTTGCAATCACACCGACAGATCCGCAGCCGATGGGACTTTTCTGGCAGAATGACGGAATAATAATGAATGTAATAATAAAACAATATTCGTCTAATTGTCAGATTGGCTCTACGCAGGCTTTGAATCTGAGCAAAGGTGGTATCATTTGCTCAGTGAACAACGGAACCATAAAAAACTGCGTTGTCAATGCAAGTGTAACTTCCTGGTCTGTGGCAGAAATTGCCGGCATAACACGTGAAAATTCATCCTCAGGAAAAATTTTAAACTGCTTTGTTACTGGCAATATTACAATGAACTGTGATGGTGCTCAATGGAAAGATGATTATGGCAAATCTGCAGGAATTGCCGCAGTGAATAACGGTTCAATAGAAAACTGTGTCTATACAGGGAAAATCACAACTAAAAAAGTTACTGACAGCTCAATGTATTTGAGCAATATCTCCGGCGCAATTTCCGCATATACAGAAGGCTCAATAGCAAACTGCTACTGGCTCAAAGACAATATAGATCGGACTGAAGAAGTTGTTAATCAAGTTGCGTATATAAACAAGGAAAGCGGCGGCTATGGAAAAATCTGCATTTCAGACCCATCAAAAATCACCGGTTGCGGCTACTTTGAAACAAACAGTCCGTCCGCTTCTGTTACTGCCGGAACTACATCAGAATGCAAAAGCGAGCAGACTCTTGCGTACAGCGGCACTCTGCTTGAAATGCTGAACGCTTATGTTTCTGCAAGTTCTGATTCTGGGCTTAAAAAATGGAAGGCAGGTGCAGATGGTTCGCTTGCATTGGATTTTTAGTTTTAAGATTACCGTGTCAAGCACGGTAATGACAGAAAATCGCTTTGTCATCTTCGGGCTTGACCCGGAGAGCTTCGGCTGTTGATTCCTCTTTCTTTTCTATATAAACTGTCTGCATGATAAAAGAAGTTTCCATTGCGATTCAGCCTGAAAAAGAAAAAGACGAAAATTTCATACAAGAAGAAATCCGCCTTGCATTAAAAAAGCAAGGAGTCAGTTTTGAAGAAAAAGACATTTCAACTGTATTTGTAAAAAAATCGATTGACGCGCGCCATAGAAACATAAAATTTTTTTTGCGCTACAAAGTTTACATCGGGGAAAATCCTGCTGACGAATTTTCTTTGCCTGAATGGAAAACTGCGGACGGAAAAAAATCTGTCGCCATAATCGGTTCTGGACCAGCAGGACTTTTTGGCGCACTGAAACTTTTGGAGCATGGAATAAAACCGGTTGTCATTGAGCGTGGTAGCGAAACTTCAAAACGAAAACGCGACATCGCCATGATAAGCACAACTGGAATCGTCGATGAAAATTCGAACTATTGTTTTGGCGAAGGCGGAGCTGGAACTTTCAGCGATGGAAAACTTTACACACGCAGCAACAAGCGCGGAAACATAAATGGCATTTTAAAAATCTTTGAGCATTTCGGGGCGGACAAAAAAATTCTTACTGACGCTCATCCTCACATCGGCACAGACAAGCTTCCGGCGATTGTAAACAACATTCGGAATTTTATTTTGCAGCAGGGCGGAGAATTTCTTTTTGACACTGAATGCGTTGATTTCATTTTGGAAGAATCCGGCGATGAGAAAATTGTAAAAGGCGTTGTTGTAAAAAATCAAGGCGAAACAAAAAATATTTTTGCGGATGCTGTTCTTTTTGCAACAGGACATTCTGCGTCTGACATTTACACTTTGATTGCAAAAATTTCCCCAGAGTCTCTTGAAGCAAAAACTTTTGCAATGGGCGTTCGTGTTGAGCATCCAAGAAGTTTGATTGATTCAATTCAGTTTCACGGAGAAAAAAAACAGGAGCTTGGAGCTGCGGAATACAGGCTCACTTCGCAAATTGACGAACGCGGCGTTTACAGTTTTTGTATGTGCCCGGGAGGTTTTGTTGTTCCAAGCAGCACCGGTCCTAACGAAATTGTCGTAAACGGAATGTCTGCCGCAGGACGCAACAGCAAATGGAGCAACTCGGCAATTGTTGTGGAAACTCGCCCGGAAGATATTCCTAATGAATTTGTTGATGAAGCGAAATCGATTGGAACTGAAAAAATTGCGGGACTTCTTTTTAGAAAATTTATTGAGCAGAAAACTTTTGAAAATGGAAAAGGTCAAAAAGCTCCGGCTCAGCGTCTTGTGGATTTTTTGAATCACAAGGCAAGTGAAAATCTTCCGCCTGCAAGCTATGCTCCCGGAATTGTTGCAAATCGTTTGGATGAATGGCTTCCTGCTCAAATTTCAAATCGCCTTGAAAAAGCTTTTGTAGAATTCAACAAGCTGATGAAAGGCTTTGTCTGCAATGACGCGCTTTTGATTGCTTCGGAAACACGCACAAGCACTCCTGTAAGAATTCTGCGTGGCAAGGAAAATTTTGAATGCATTGGGCTGCGGAATCTTTTTCCGGCTGGAGAAGGAAGCGGATATTCCGGCGGCATTGTAAGTTCTGCAATGGACGGCGAAAATGCCTGTGAAAGGATTGCGCTGAAATGGAGCAAATAGTTTTAGCGGGTGCTTCTTTTATTTTTGGCTTGGACGAAATAAGAGAAGCTTTTTTGAACATTGGAATTGAAGCTTCGTTTGCGGAAGTTCCTTATATGCTCAAGTATCAGAAAATTCCAGAAAAAGAAAAAATAGAATTTACTGAAAAAATTCCAAAAAATAAAATTGTTGTTCCGCTGTCTGAATATTGGATTTCTGAATGTATAAAAAGTAATAATTGCAGAATTTCAAAAAACGCATTGCTGGCTTCACGCTCGAAAAAAAAACTTTATAATTTACTGAGCAGTTTTAAAGTTCCAAAAATTTTTGATTCGATTCAGCAGGCAAAAAAATTTGTCAATCAAAATGGGAAAAATATTATTGTAAAGCCCGACGGACTTTTTTCTGGCTACGGAATAAAAATTGCAGGCAAAGAAAATATTGATGAAGTCGAAAAATTTATTTTTAATGCCCGCAATGTGAATAACCGCGCGCTAAAACTTTTTGAAATTGAAAACAACAACGCTCTTGTTTCAGAATATATTTTTGGAGAAGAATACAGCGCAGACATTTTTTATTTTAAAGGAAAAATTTCTTTAGTCCGGCTTTGCAAAAAAGAAATTGTTTTTATTCATGGAACGCCGTGCACTGCGGTTTATCAGCTTTTGAATCCTACCGCGGAAATAAAATCAGTTCTTGAAAAGTGGTGCGGTGCTTTGTTTGAAAAAGAAAATATTTCGTTCGGGCAGTTTGATTTTATTGAAGACCGTGAAGGAAGTTTTGTTCCGATTGATTTTGCGCCTAGAGTTGGCGGCGGAATTGAAGAGCTTTTAAAGTGTTGCAAAAAAAATGTCTATGCGGATGCAGTGCTGAATATTTCAAATCAAAATGAAACCAGTATTTTTTCTTCGGATGAAAATTATCTTTCGCAGTTCAATTATCTTCCTACAAAAAGCGGAAAAATTTTCAATGACAACTACGAGCTTCTTTCTGGAAAAAAAATTGTTTGCAAGCACAAGGGAGACTTTGTTCCAGAATGTCCTTCAAGCTCCGCAAGCAGAATTGCAGTTGTAATTGCGCGCCATAAATCGCCTGTTGAAAAAGAAATTTTAGATTCGCTTTTAATTGGCAGCGAGCATATTGAATTTTGGAAAAAATAATTTGAAAATCAGTTTGTTAGAAATTTTTCTTTCCAATGCCAAATCGGTTTTGCAAGCGCATTGCTGAAAGGCTGTGTTCTGTTAAAATCCGGAAGCCAGCTTGTATCGTCGCTTAAATCTTGGTAGAACAAATATTCAAAGTCGTAGGCTTCAATAATGTCGCGCAAAGTTTCATCTTCGTCTTTGTTAATCAAGCGGTTTTCAAAAGCGTCAAGAGAATTTTCTCTCCAGTTTTTTTCAGCTTCAGTTTTTGATTTAAAAGGAACTGGCGTGTACTGCGACATAAGCGAAATGCAGCTTTTTCCGTCCGCATTTTTTTTCAGCCATTCAAGCGCAAGGATTGTATCGTCAATTTTTCCAGGCAATGCAAGATGTCTTATTATAACGCCGCGTTTTATTTTTTCTTTTTTCTCGCCGTTTTTTGAAACTTCTTCTACTTCAAGCGGGAAATTTTTTATCATCCAGCTGATGCTTTTTTTTGCGGCAAGCGGATAATCTTCTGCCATAAAAAGTTTTTTGCTTGCTTCGCTGCTGATTGTTTTAAAATCCGGAAGCCATATATCAACAACGTTTTTTAAAAGTTCAAGAGTTTCAACTGATTCATAAGAACTGGAATTCCAAGCAACTGGAATTTCAAGTCCTGAATTTTTTGCTGATTTTAGGAACTGCGCGATTTTTGGAATGTGATGGCTTCCAGTAACTAAATTTATATTTTCAGCTCCAAGCTCTTGAAGCGTGATGCAGATTTTTACAAATTCCTTTTCATCTACATTTGCGCCCATTCCTTGCTGGCTTATCTGATAGTTTTGGCAGAACGAGCATTTTAAAGTGCAGCCTGTAAAAAAAATTGTTCCGCTTCCTCCGAAAACTGTAATGAGCGGTTCTTCGCCAAAATGCAAACCTGCAGAAGCGATTTTTAAATTTTCTGTTTCTCCGCAGAATCCAGTTTTTCCGCTAGCTCTGTCTGACTTGCATTTTCTTGGACACTGAACGCACTGCTGGTAAAAATTCTTTTCCATTAATTACATTGCCTGCTTGTCTAAAAAAATCATCATCATGCTGTTTAAAGTTTCAATTGGAATTTCTTCTGCCTCGCAATTTGTAATTTGGCAAAGTTCTTTCCAGTCGTCGTTGCTTAAAGCTTCCGTTGAAGAAACGTCATTTTCTATGAGAGCCTGCATTGCTCCAAGAATTTTTATGTGCTCTTCTGTCGGTTCATTTTCTGGCTGGCTTGAATTCAAAATATATTTGTTCATCCAGTAATCAGAAAAAGCGTCCGCAAGCGACTTTAAATTTCTATTTGAGTTTGAAAATAAATTCTGAATTTGAACGCAGACTTTTTTTCCGTCATAAACTGGATTTTCTGAACGGTAATGCTTTTTGATTTTTTGAACATCTGAAAAAAATTTTTGAATGTTATCCATGAAGTAAATATACATTTAATTTTCAAAAAATAAAATAGCAGTTTTTCATTGCGCTTGTTTTGTGCTATAATATTTTTTATGGAAAATAATAAATTTAATTTTTGTCCTGACTGCGGCTCAAAAAAAATTCAGACGCTTTTGAACGGAAGGCAATGGTTCTGCCCTGACTGCGGGCTTGAGCTTTTTAACAATGTTGCTTCTGCGGTTGGCGTGATTCTTGAAAATGAAAAACACGAAATTCTTTTTGAACGCCGGGCAAAAGAACCCAGAAAAAATTTTCTTGCATTTCCCGGAGGATTTTGCGAGCCTGATGAAGAGCCTGAAAAAAGCGTAATGCGTGAATGTTCCGAGGAAATTGGAGTTGTGCCGGAAAAAATAAAATTTGTCGGAGCGTTCCCAAATACTTATGTTTACAAAAAAATAATTTATAAAACCTGCGATATGTTTTATTCAGCCTCTTTGCCTTCTGATTTTGAATTTAAAACCCAGCAAAGCGAAGTCATTTCACTTGAATGGGTGAAAGTTGAATCTTTGGCGGATATAGAAAAAATTCCGTTGGCATTTGGTTCCGCAAAAAAAGCTCTTTTAAAATATCTGGAGATAAAAAATGCGCGCTAGTTTTTTTATTTGCATTGCAGGAATTGCAATTTATCTTTGTGTTTTGTTTTTTTACTGCATGAAAATTTCAGCGAAGAAAAATGCAATGAAAAAGGAAGACAAGGAAATTCAAAAAGCCAGCGCATCGTTTGTAAGTAGCTTGCTTCTTTGCGCTCTTATTGAACTTCTTCCGATTTTGATTCCTCTAAAAACTTACGTGATTGCAATTGTATGTCTGTGCGGAATTTTGGGCGCATATCTTGTTTTAAAAGAACGTTTTGAAAAATTGTAAATTCCACTAGACAAGAATCTTTTTTCTTGCTATAGTATTTTCACGTTATGGCGTCATACCCAAGTGGTAAGGGACTGGTCTGCAAAACCACTATGCATCGGTTCGATTCCGATTGACGCCTTTCGCAATTGAAGATGTCTTTTTTAAGGCATCTTTTTTTTGCGCTTACGGATTTTACAAGCAAAGCTGGAATCCGATTTTATATATTGCTGCCTTCGGGCGGCATTTTTTTTATAAAATTGCATTTTTTGTCTGTTTAAGCTAAAATATTTTCTCAATGAAATTAAAAGTTGTAGCATTTTTTTTCTGTTCAGTAATTTTTACAGTTGCTTTTGCTGATTCTGCAAAGATAGATTTTTGGAGTGATATTCCGCCAGAACCACTTTCTCAGAAGCTTGTTGACTCTATGAGCGATGAAGAGCTTCTTGCGCAGATTCTCATGTTCGGCTGGGCTGGGGCAGAACCGAGCGACTTGCTGAATTCCTGGGTTACACAACGCGGACTTGGAAGCGTAAAAGTTTTCGGCTGGAATACTGACAATATTCAAAAAGTTGCAAAGTCTGTGCGCATTCTTCAGCAGGAAGCGGCAAGCAGGTCTTTAAAGATTCCGCTGTTCGTTGCTACAGATCAGGAAGGCGGCTGGATTCGGCACGTAAAAGGAGAAACTTCTGATACCCCGGGGAACCTTGCGATTGGAGCTTCCGGTTATCCGCTTGACGCTTATTATTCCGGCTTCTATATAAACCGTGAAATCCGCGCGCTTGGAATTAATATGAATTTTGCTCCAACTGTTGATTTATATACGAATTTGAATTCAAGCGTAATCGGTCCGCGCTCGTTTGGCTCTGACCCTGTTGATGCTGGAATTCTTGGAGAAGCTTTTGCGGCAGGCTCGATGGATGCTGGTGTTATTCCGACTGCAAAACATTTTCCGGGACATGGCGACACAAGCCTTGACAGCCACGGAAGGCTTCCGCAGATTGAAATTGATGCGCGGACTTTGGTGAACCGTGAGCTTGTTCCGTTTGAATATTTGATAAAGGCGAAAATTCCTGCAATCATGAGCGGGCATCTTTCGTTTCCGCAGATTGAAAGCGACGGAACTCCTGCAAGCCTTTCAAAAAAATTCCTGACTGACATTTTGCGCCGTCAGATGAATTTTGACGGTCTTATAATTACTGATGACATGATGATGAACGGAGCGACTTTGTTTGCAGGCTCTTTTCATCGTGCTGTAATGATGGCGATTGAGGCTGGAAACGACATTATAATTTCTTCCACGACTGCCGGACTTTATGACAATATGTGGACGCGAAATCTTGAGCGGATGCGGACGAATTCAGAATTCAAAGAACGTGTAAAAGATGCCGCTCGCCGCGTTATTTTTGCCAAGCTGAATTATTTTAAAAGCGAAAATCATGCGCCGCTTTATCCTGATGAAAATTCAATTTTTGAACACATCCCAGATAAAGACGGCCAGAAATTTTTTCTTGAGCAAGCCTGCCGTTCGGTGAGCGTTTACAAGCAAGGCTCTGCTTTTCCATTGAAGCCTGCGGAAGGTGAGCGTGTTTTAATAGCAGGTCCTTTTCTTTCGCTTTATAGTGAAGGTCGCAAGCGTTATCCAAATGTTTCAACTTTTCACTTTAGCTATGAACTGAAAAATGACAACAGCAATTTTGATATTTGGAATGCGGCTTCTTTGGTTTCCGTGGCGGACAGCTATGACACAATTATTATTTGTGTTTACGACAAACACACGGCGAACATTGCGAAACGTTTGCGATACATGGACAAGCGTGTTGTCATTCTTTCCATTATGTCGCCGGTTTTTGTTCTCGATGATTTTGACTGGGCGGACACGATTCTCTGCGGATACAGCTACTCAAGCTATTCGTTTGCGGCTTTGTTTGGAGCCTTGAGCGGAGAATTTGTTCCGCGGGGAATTGTTCCGTTGAAGCACTAAAAAAATCCGTCTAAATGATGAAAAATCTTTAGGCGGATTTTAAATGCTATTCTATGAATTTTAGAATTTCATCTTTTGGCTGATAACCGACGCTGGTTTTTACTGCTTTGCCATTTTTGAAAAGCACAAGCATCGGAATGCTTACAACTCCAAATTGCGTTGCGAGCGCAGGTTCTTCATCAACATTTACTTTTCCGACTTTTAAGGTTTCTGATTTTTCCGCCGCGATTTCTTCAATTACAGGAGACAGCATTCTGCAAGGACCGCACCAAGTAGCCCAAAAGTCAACAAGAACCGGCTTGCTTGAATTTAAAACTTCTTCTTTGAAATTTGATTCAGTGATTTTTACTTCCATAATTTCCTCCAAAATTATTTTGATTTATAATAAAGCATGCAATGGCAAAATCCTTCAAAGTCAGGATCTTTTATCTGGTCTCTGAATTCCTTGCACATACATTTTGTGTCTGGAGTTTTTTCAACTCTGCACGGACAGTAGCCGCCTTTTTGCTTTAAGCCTTCTTTTACAGTTTGCGCGATTTCAGAATTTGGATTTTCAGTTATTTTCATTTTTCCTCCAAAAAAATTGAATGAATCTCTTTAAAATTCTGGTGCATTTTTCTGTCATAATAAAAGATACAAAATGTTTTTGCGTAAGACAAGTTGATTCGGAATGCCGCTTGTAAAATGTGTTTCTTCCATTTAAGTTTGAAATTTGGTATACTTGGCGCATTTAGAAAATTGAAGATTCGGGCTTTTGAGTTTTTGTTTTGCGCTGAAAAATTTTGCTTTAAAAACTTCCCGCTTTTTAAATAGAGGAACTATGGCTTTTTATGATTCATTCGATGTAGCAGTTTGCGGCGGAGGTCATGCCGGAATTGAAGCTTCCCTTGCTTGCGCCAGAATGGGATTAAAGACAATTTTAATTACGCAGTCAATTGACTCAATTGGAAGAATGAGCTGCAATCCTTCAATCGGAGGAATTGCAAAAGGAAATATTGTCCGGGAAATTGATGCGCTTGGCGGAGAAATGGGAAAGCTGATTGACCGCTCGATGATTCAATTTAGAATGCTGAACAAAAGCCGCGGTCCTGCAGTTCAGGCTCCTCGTTCACAAGCAGACAAAATTGTTTATTCATCTCTTGCGCGTCATGTTGTGGAAACTACGGAAAATCTTTCAACTTTGATGGATACTGTTGTTGATGTTTTGACTGTAGCCTCGGATGTGCCGTTGCCAAAAGACAGCTCTGGTTCTATGGAAGCAGGTTCGATTCCCGGAGAAAAACGTTCAGGCTCTTCATACGCTTTTGCAACACAAGCTTGTCGCAGCGGAATGAGACAAAAAATTATCGGCGTTGTTACGGAGCGTGGAAGAATTATTCCTTGCCGTGCCGCAGTTCTTACGACGGGAACTTTTTTGGGCGGAAGAATTTTTATCGGTGAATACGATGCTCCTTGCGGACGTTTAGGCGAGACTGGCGCATTTGGCTTGACTGAAAGTTTGAGCCGCCTTGGGTTTACAACAGGCAGACTTAAGACAGGAACTCCTCCGCGGATTTTAAAGCACACAGTTGATTTTTCAAAATTTGAGCTTCAAGAAGGCGACAAGGAAATTGTTCCGTTCAGTTTTGATGATGAAAAAATTGAACGTCCGATTGTGCCGTGCCATTTGGTTTATACAAATGAAGAAACTCATAAAATAATCAGAGAAAATATAAACCGCTCGCCATTGTACTCTGGAAAAATCAGCGGAGTTGGTCCTCGCTATTGTCCGAGCATTGAAGATAAAGTCATGCGTTTTGCTGAACGGAACAGGCATCAGCTTTTTGTTGAGCCGGAAGGACTTGAAACTGACGAGATTTATCTGAACGGATTAAGTTCCAGTTTGCCAGAAGAAGTTCAGGATGCTTTTTTGAGAACTATGCCCGGATTTGAAAACTGCGTTGTAAGCCGCCCGGGGTATGCTGTTGAATATGACTATGTTGAGCCGACGCAGCTTTTTCCTTCTCTTGAAACAAAGCGAGTTGCCGGTCTTTTTAATGCCGGACAAATCAACGGAACTTCAGGCTATGAAGAAGCGGCAGGGCAGGGACTTGTTGCTGGAATAAATGCCGCTCTTTATGCAAGGGAACACAAAAAATTGTGCGGACCGATTTGCGCTCCAGACTCATCATTCGGCTCTTCTCCTGCAAGTTCTGAACCGGGAAAATTTATGCCCAAGCCAGTTTTCAATTCTGATGAACTTAAAAATTTTGCTGAAATTTCCGCGAAAGAAACGGAAGCCTTGTCCAAGAAATTGAAGGAAACACAAAAAGAATTCGGCTTTGATTCGTTTGAAAAAATTCCGTCTTATGAGCCGCTTGTTCTTGGACGCGACGAGGCTTACATCGGCGTGCTTATTGACGACCTTGTTACGCTTGGAACAAAAGAGCCTTACAGAATGTTTACTGCGCGCGCTGAATACAGGCTGAAACTTAGACATGACACAGCTGACAGACGTTTGCGGAAAAAAGGATTTGATGCAGGACTTATTTCAAAAGCGCAGTTTGAACAGATGAATTTGAAATATCAGAAAGTTGACGAAGCGCTTGAATTTTTGAGCAAGCATCCAGATGCTGAAAATCCGGGAACTTTCAACAGCCTTGAATGGACTTTGGCGCAAGAAGATTTTAAGTATCGCTATTATATTGAAAAGCAGGATTCCAGAGTTGCAAAAATGCATCGCATGGAAAACGCAAGAATTCCCGCTGATTTTGATTATTCAAAAATTGTCGCATTGTCTTCTGAAAGCCGCGCGAAACTTGAAAAAATCCGGCCGCTTACTTTGGGACAGGCTTCAAGAATAAGCGGAATCAGAAACAGCGACATAATGCTTTTGATGGTTTATCTTCGCTGATGGAAAAAATCGACTGGAACAAAATTGCTTTTTTTTCTGCTCTCTGTTTTTTTCTTTCTGCTGTGGAATATGCAGTTCCAAAGCCTCTGCCTTTTTTTAAAATTGGATTTGCAAATCTTCCAGTTTTGATAAGCCTTTCAGTGCTGAAAAAAAAAGAAACTCTGCTTCTTGTTTTCTTAAAAATTTTTTTGCAGGCAGTTATAAGCGGAACTTTGTTTTCTTACGTTTTTATTTTTTCTTTTGCAGGTTCTGTTGCTTCCGGACTTTCCATGATGCTTGTATATTTTATTTTCAGAAACAAAATTTCTTTTGTTGGACTTTCTGTTTGCGGCGGACTTGCAAATAATATTGCGCAGATTTTTTTAGCCGGCGTTTTTATGTTTGGCTCGAATGTGAAATTTATTGCTCCTCCAATGCTTTGTGTTTCGTTTTGCACTTCGCTAGCTCTGGGAATTTTTGCAGAAAGCTTTTGCAGAAAATCAGTTTGGTTTAATGAACTTGTTCTTGAAACTCCAGTGAAAATCGGCTCGGCATTTTCAGAAAGCGAAAAATTGAATTTTTTTAATATTTTTATTTCTGCAATTGGTTTTGCAATTTTGATTTTTAGAAATTCAGTTTTTGAAATTTATTTTGTTGTTGTGCTTTTTGCTGTTTTAGTTTTTATAAAAAAAAGAAAATTAAAAATTCTTCCGTCTGTTCTTTTGATTTTTTTTGTTGTTCTTTTTTCATTGTTTTCTCCGCATGGAAAAATTTTATTTACTTTTGGAAACTTGAATATAACTTTGGGGGCTTTGATTTTAGGACTTGTAAAGGGCGGGCGACTTTGCGGTTTTGTTTTTGTGTCGCAGTTTTTAATTTTAAAAAACATTTTTTTTCCCGGCAGAGTAGGAAAGTTTTTTTCTAATATTATGTCTTGTTTTTCAAAACTGTCAGAGATAAAAATCCGGCTGACAAAAGAAAATTTTATTTCTCAAATTGACAGCCGGCTTTGCAAAGTTTGGCAGAATGAAATTTAAATTCTAAAAATTTCTGAGTGCGTTAAAACTTCATTGCCAGTTTCTGTTATTAGAATGTCATTTTCAAGACGAGTTCCGCCAAGATTTTTATCATAAAGTCCAGGCTCAAGTGTTATGATATTTCCAACTTTGAAAACATCATTTTTGTTTGCTCTCATGCTTACAAATGGCTCTTCGTGAATTTCAAGGCCTGTTCCGTGTCCAAGTCCGTGCGGCATAGTTCTGTTTATTTTTGCAAAAATTTCATCGGCCTTTTTTACTGCGCGGGAAATTTTTTCGTTAGGCATATAAAGTTTTTTGCATTCATCCGCGGCTTCTTGCACGGAATTTAAAAGCTGTTCTTGTTCTTTTGAAAGCGGCCCTTTTGCAATTGTGATTGTGCAGTCGCTTGCGTAGCCTTCATAGCAAACTCCGTAGTCCAAAATTGACAAGCCCTGCGTTCCCCAGGTTCCTTGCGTGTATCCCGGAAAAGCGTGGATTGCAAAACTTCGATCTGGACCTGCGGCAAGTGTGTCAAAACTTGTGCGTTCTGCGCCTTTTATTCTTAGCTCGTGTTCTGCAAAAAGCGCGACATCAGTTTCAGTTTTTATTTTTCCTTGGCGCAAATTTCCCACAATGATTTTTGTCATTTCATCTGTGATTGCGGCGGCTTTTTTTGTGCATTCAATTTCATAGTTGTCTTTTACGGCGCGAAGTGATTTTACAAAGTCGTGTGCAGAATTTTCTTCAGCGCAGATTTTAAAGTTTTCAAGTTTTTCTGAATATTTTTTAAACTGAATGTATGGAGTTTCTGGAGAAATGCAGACTTTTGATTTTTTTTCAGAAATGGCTGAAGTCAAAATTTCTTTTGCGGCATTTATGTAGCTTCTTTTAAATTTTTCAGAAGGAATTATTTCATCTGCAAACGCTTTGTCTTTTGCTAAATTTTCATCCCACGGAATTAAAAAAGATTTTCCATTATCCAAAATAATTAAAGATGCATCGCTTGGATGTCCGCAAAGATAACGCACGGCAACATCTCTTCTCTGTTCAGAATCTTCAAAGATTGCCGCCTTGATATTGTTTTGCTTTAAATATTCGCTGACTTTTTTCCGCCTGTTTTCATAAATTTGCTTTAAATTAAAATTCATTTTCTTCCCCTGAAATTTTATTTTCGTCTTGAAATTTTTTCAAATGCTGTTTTTAAAAGTGAATCTTTTGAAATAAAAAGGAGCGCAAGTCCTATTGCTCCAAAAATTGCCGCAGTTATAAAAATAGGAATTCCTTGTGAAATGATTCTTGGATTTCCGCTGAAAAATTTAATGAAATAATTTTTTGTCAAAACGACAGGAACAATTGCAATTACAGAAAATGCCGCGATTTTTATTGCGTATAAAACTGCAAGCTTTAAAATGTTTCCAACGTGAATTGATTTTGTTTTTCTTAAAAAAATAAAAAGCATCAATGTGTTTGCCGCGCTTGCAATCGTGAGAGCCAGCGCAATTCCTTTTCCTTTGAATTTAATTGAAAGAATTGAAGCCAGCGCAATGTTCACGGCGAAATTTATAAGTCCTGCGATTGTGGGGCTTTTTGTGTTTTGCTGAGCGTAAAATGCCGGGGAAACAATTCTGTTTACGGCAATAAAAAAAAGTCCCGCGATGTGAAAGTTAAAAACTTCAACTGTCATCTTGGTTGATTCGGAATTGAATTTTCCGCCCGCAAAAATCAGCGTGATAATATTTTCGCCCATTGCAAGTGAATAAAAAGTTACAGGAATTGCAATCAACGCCATGATTTTTATTGACTGAATCAAAAGCGAGTTGAAGTTTTCCCACAGATTTTTTTTTGCAAAACCAGTCAAATCCGGGAGAATTACAGTTCCGATTGTTACAGCGCAAATTCCCAAAATCAATTCCTGAAGCCTGAGCGAATATTGAAGGCTTGAAACGATTCCTTCTCCTGCGCGCGCCGCCAGTGCCGAGGACACAATGTCGTTTATCTGGTAGCCCGCCATTCCGATTATCGTCGGACCAATCAGCGCAAAAACTTTTTTGCTTCCTTCATTTGAAAATGCTTTTTTTAAATTTACAAAAGTTATTTTCCAGTTGTTTTTTAAAACGAACGGAAACTGAAAAAGCGCTTGGATTGTTCCGCCTGAAATTACGCCGATTGCCATTGCTCTTGCAGGATTTGCCGTGAAGCGCGAAAGAACGAATGTTGATAAAATTACGATTATATTGAAAAGAATCGGAGTGAATCCTGACGGCGAAAATATTTTTAGTCCGTTTAAAATTCCCTGAAAAAATGCCGCTACGGAAATTACAAAAAGATACGGAAACATTATCCTTGTCAAAACAACAGCTTCTTCCATTGAATTTTTGTCAGCGTAAAAAATCCGCAGAATGAACGGCGCAAAAATAATTCCGGCGATTACAAAAAGCGATGTCAAGAAAACAACCAGCGTAAAAGTCGCGCTTATAAAATCCTGCGTTTTTTGTTTTCCTTCCGAAGTTCCGCATTCTTCAAGATGATTTTTAAAAGTCGGAATGAACGCCACGGAAATTGAATTTTCAGCAAAAAGCCTTCGGAAAAGATTCGGAATCATAAAAGCGATTCCAAATGCGTCTGAAAAAGCTGAAGTTCCTAAAAAACGTGCCTTTGTCATTTCCCTTAAAAGTCCAAGAACTCTTGAAACCAAGGTAAGCATTGAAAGTGAAATTCCTTTTGCTAAAAGTGAATTTTGCGCATTTTTTTCTTTATTTTTTTGAGAAGTAGACATATAATATATAGAATAATCCGCTTGATAAAATAAAGCAATCGCTAAAGGATTATTTTTAAAGGAGAGCAACGGGAGGAAAATTTTGAAGACTGGAAAACGTCATTTAAAGTTTTTTCAATATGTTGGCGACACTCCGATTGTTCCTACAAAATTGAAAATAATTATTTTCTTTGTGGCAATGCTTTTGCTTTCCACTTTTTCAACAAATCTTGTTGCGATTATGCTTTCACAAAGAAAAACAATTCAGCTTTCAAATATTGTGCTTGTTGACAAACTCACGGAACTTTACAATGTTGCAAACAGCCAGAAGCAAATTGAAGCTTATTCGCAGGACACACAGACTTCAATTGATTCAATCACTCAAAGCGCGAAAAACGGATTTGCAAAAGATGAAAAAAACAGCGTTGCGCTCGGCGTGAATCCAGACGGCTCTCTTTTATTTTTTGCGACTCCAAATGAAGAACTAAAATGGGAACGCTTTACAGACAAAGACTGCATCGAGATGATGGAAAATTCAGAAACACACGAAGGTTCTGTTTCTTTTATTTCTCCTGAAGGAGATGAATATTTTGGAGTTTACAAATATCATCCGGACTGGCTCACTTATATAATCCGTGCGAACCGCCGTTCCGACACAAACCGCGCGATGTATCAGGTTTTGTGGATTACAGTTGTGCTTGTTCTTATAATGTCAGCGTTTTTCATTCTTATGGGAACAAAAATTCTTGACGGACTTCTTTCAAATATCAATAAATTTTCAACACAGCTTTACAAAATGCAGCAGGACAAAAAACTTAATCTCATTGATATTTCAGAATCGCCGAACGATGACATCACTTATCTTGCCGCAAACTTCAATTCGCTTTCTTCAACGATAACAAATCTTCTTCAGATTTTCCAAAAGTTTGTTCCGGAAAATGTTGTGCGTAAGGCGCATGAGGAGCAGTTCATCCGTTTGGAAGGAAGCCAGCGCGAGCTTACAATTCTTTTCAGCGACATAAAAAGCTTCACTTACCGAACTGAAGTTTTGGGAAACGACATCATTGGTCTTTTGAATGTTCATTATGATTCGGTTATCAGAAAAGTCAGCGATAACAATGGAATTATCGGATCGATTATTGGAGATGCGATTCTTGCAAGCTACGGAATTGAAGAGCACGTTGAAACAAACAAATCTTATGACGCAATAAAAACCGCATGGGAAATCACTGCCGTCACTTCGGAACTTAGAAAGAAAATGTCAGACCGCCGCGCTGTCCTTGAAAAAGAACGTCCGCTTACAGAAAGCGAGGAACGCGTTTATCAGGCTGTAATGCTTGATGTCGGAGTTGGAATTGACGGTGGAAATGTTTTCTACGGAAACATCGGTTCTTCAAAGCGAATGGCAAACACTGTAATTGGCGACAATGTAAACTCGGCTTCAAGATTGGAAGGTCTTACAAGAATTTACAAAGTTCCAGTGATTGTAAGTTCGTATATTATGGAAGAAACTCTTCGCGACAATGAAGCTGCTTCACGCTATAAATTTTACGAAATTGATACGGTTCAAGTCAAAGGAAAAACTGAAGGCGTGAAAATTTATTTCCCGCTTGACAAGGAATGTTCTCTTGAAGAATGGAAGTTTGAAGATCTTGACGAGAAATTTAAAATTTTCGAATACGGACTAAAAGCTTATTATGACGGCGACTGGAAAACTGCAAGAGCTGAGTTTAAAAAATCAGGCTTGGATGTTGCAAAAGTTTTCCTTGAAAGAATCGGAATGAAATCTTCACCAGAAGACTGGAGTGGAATATGGACAATGACAACAAAATAAATTCAATGGTTCCTGCGGCTGTAAATGTTCACAAGGAAGTTGCGCTTCTTCTTGAAAATGAGCTCAACAGAATTGCAATGGACAACAAGCAGGATTCTTTCAGCATAGAAGATGAATTTTCAAAGACAAAGAAAAACAGCTTTTCGTTTATGTGGCAAAATATGTGGCTTAGGCTTCTTATTTGTTTTGGAGTTGTTTTTGCGATTACAGTTTTTCTTGTGCTTTTTGTTTCAAATTCAAACAGAGAAATAAAAGTTGAAGTGAGCGAATTTAAAAGCTTGAATCTTACTAGCTTGCTGAACAAAGTAAATGACATTGACCAAAAAATCCACGAGATTGAAAATGCAAAAAAAGCGATTGAAGAGCAGCGCAATGCGGAAATCGAGCGAATCGAAGGAATCCGTGCAGCCGCGTTAAAATCACTTGCCGCGTTGAATATTAAAAATAAAACCCGTCGGCTTCAGCAGGAACAGCAGATTGAGCAGACTTACAAAGCTGATTTGGCTTCCGTGGAAAAATACAACAAGTTCATTGCGAATTACAACGAAGATTTGAAAATGTACACGGAACAGCGGAATGAATTTGATGCTACAAGAGTTCAGGAAGCTGAAAAGCAAAAGGCGATTATAAACAGCGAGCGTTTTTTGCATGAAAAGGAAAAGGAAAAAATTATCAATGAATATGAAGCGCGCCTTGAGGATTCAAGAAATCTTTTAAAGCAGACTCAGGCTGAAGATTTAAAGCGGCAGGAAGAGCTTCTTGCGTTTACAATCAATCAGTATGATCCGCCGATTCCAAAAGACAACGCAGATGCAAAGACTCTTGTAAAAGTTGCGGAAAATTTCAGTGATGAATACACAGGTCCGGTTTACGAGGATATTGAAATTCCTGTTTCCGAAGATGCGTCCGAAGACTTCAAAGATGTGTTTGAAATTCAAAGAGACTTGTACGATTCAATTGAAAAAATTTCAGAACTTTTGGAACAGCTTCCATTTAAAGATGAAAATTTGGTTGCTTCATTTGTGCGCTCGATAAAGCGTTATGCTTACACTGCCGGAAATCAAATTTCAATTGCAAGCGTTTCTGAAGTCAACAGGCTCATTGCGGAAAAAACTTCCGTGGAAAATAATTATGAACGCGTTTCTTCAGATTACAATGAATTTCTTGAAGCGATTTGTTCAGAGCCTTTTGGAAAAAGTACAGCTGACGGAATTATTGCAAAGCAAGGCGATTTTTCTGACACAGAAATTTACATTGCCGAATTCAGCCGTGATATTTTCACTAATCCTGAATACCGAGATTTTATTTTCCCTTGTTCACTTTGGCGCGGAAAAGACAAAATTGCGCTTGGCGAAATTTCTTTGAACGATGACGGAAATTATGTTTTGTCAAATCTTGCTTTTGGCGGCGGACTGAAAATAAAAACTGGCGACAGAATTATTTTTGAAGAGCCTGTGAATCCAAAAGCTAAAAAATAACCGAAAGTAAAATTTTATTTCTTTTGCAGTGCGGCGGCATTTTTTGTTGCTTGCGCTGCATTGTTTTTTTAGTTAAAAAATTAGGTTGAAAAAATGTCTGATTTAAAAAACACAGAACGCCTTGATAAAATTCTTTCAAACAATGGAATTGGAACGCGCCGGGATGTAAAGCGACTTATAAGAAGCGGAAAAATTTCTGTAAATGGAATTGTTGTAAGAGAGCCGGAATTTCATGCTGACGGAAGTTCTGACGAAATTCTTGTGGATGGAAAAATTCTTGCCGTTGAACAGAATGCGTATTTTATGATGAACAAGGCAAGCGGCGCGGTTTGCTCCACAAAATCCGACAGACGAAAAACTGTTTTTGAATATATTTCACCAGAAGACAACAGAAAATATCCGGGCGGAAATCTTAGTACAGTCGGAAGGCTTGACGCAGATACAGAAGGACTTCTTGTCATTACGAGCGACGGAAATTTAATTCACCGAGTTACATTTCCAAAGTATGAAGTTCCAAAGACATATCTTGTTTATTTGCGTGATTCAGTTGATGATTTGGAAAAACTCAGTTACGAAAAAAAACTTGCCTGTGGAGTTCACATTGAAGCGGAAGGAAAAGACGGAGAAGCTGATTGCCGTCCTGCCGTAATTGAATGGAAAGAAAAAAATCAGTATTATACCAAGACTAGCGAAAATCCTTCAGAAGTTTGCTGCCTTACTGTTACGGAAGGAAAATTCCACGAAGTAAAGCGGATTTTCAAAGCTCTTGGAAACGAAGTTGTTTACTTAAAAAGAATAAGAATCAACAATCTTTTTCTGGACGAAACTTTGGAGGAAGGAAGCTACAGACCGCTCACAAAGGAAGAGATAAGACTTTTAGACGTAGAGGAAAAAAATGACTGACATTGAAATTGCCCAGAAAAATGTAATGGAGCCAGTTGAAAAAATCGCGGAAAAAATTGGAATTGACCGGGAATCTTTGGAGCTTTACGGAAACTACAAAGCAAAAATTTCCTTTGAAAAACTCAATGCCTTGCAGAAAAAAGCGCTTGACTCTTCTTCCCGTGGAAAACTTATTTTGGTTACTGCGATGACTCCGACTGCTGCCGGCGAAGGAAAATCAACTGTAACAATTGCGCTTGGAGATGGTCTTAGAAAAATCGGAAAAAAATCTGTAATTGCTTTGCGCGAGCCTTCGCTTGGTCCTTGCTTTGGAATAAAAGGCGGAGCTTGCGGCGGCGGATATGCGCAGGTTGTTCCAATGGAAGACATCAATCTTCATTTTACCGGCGACATTCATGCAATCACTGCCGCAAACAATCTTATGGCGGCTCTTATTGACAATCATATTCAGCAGGGAAATCCTTTGAACATTGATCCTCGCACAATTTCTTGGAAAAGATGTGTGGACTTGAATGACCGTTCACTAAGAAATGTGATTGTCGGACTTGGCGGAAAAATCGATGGCGTTCCGCGTGAAAGCCATTTTCAGATTTCAGTTGCAAGCGAAATAATGGCGATTGTCTGCCTGTCAAAAACAATTTCAGAATTGAAAGAACGCATTTCAAAAATCACAATCGGCGCAGACTACAACAAGAATCCTGTTACATTCGGAAGCCTCGGCTGCACTGGAGCTGTCGCCGCGCTTTTAAAAGATGCAATCCGCCCGAACTTGGTTCAGACACTTGAAAAAAATCCTGCGTTTATACATGGCGGACCTTTTGCGAACATTGCCCACGGATGCAATTCAATTAACGCCACACTTTGCGCGCTTGCTCTTGGAGATTATGTTGTTACCGAAGCTGGCTTTGCCGCCGACCTTGGAGCTGAAAAATTCTTTGACATAAAATGCCGCATGAACGGACTTGCTCCAAATGCCGCTGTGATTGTTGCAACAGTGCGCGCTCTAAAAATGCACGGCGGAGTTGCAAAGGCGGAGCTTGCCGCGGAAAATATTCCGGCTGTTGAAATCGGATTTGCAAATCTCAAGACTCACATTGAAAACATGAAAAAATTCGGAGTGCCTGTCGCAGTTGCAATCAATAAATTTATTACAGACACTGATTCAGAAATTGCGCTTGTGCAGAAACTTTGCGCGGAAAACGGATGCAGCGCCGTAGTTTGTGAAGGCTGGGAAAAAGGCGGAGATGGGGCTGCTGACCTTGCGCATAAAGTTGTTGAGCTTTGTGATTCTCCTTGCGAATTCAAAAATATTTATCCGCTTGATATTTCTCTTAAAGAAAAAATTGAAATTCTTGCAAAGGAAATTTACAGGGCTTCTTCTGTTGAATTTGAAGGAAAGGCTTTGAAAAAACTCAAGCAGTTTGAAGAGCAGGGATTCGGTTCGCTTCCAATCTGCATGGCAAAAACCCAGAATTCAATAAGCCACGACAAATCTTTACAGGGCGCGCCAAAAGATTATGTGTTCCCAATTCGCGATGTTCAGCTTTATTCTGGAGCAGGATTTGTGGTTGCGTTTGCAGGCGACATTGTTGATATGCCGGGACTTCCGAAAACTCCTGCCGCGCTGAATATAGATGTTGATGACAACGGGATAATTTCAGGACTGTTCTAACAAAAAAAAGCATACTTTGGAAAAATCCAGAGTATGCTTTTTGCAAAAATTATTATTTCTTCAGCTGGGCTTTTATTGCGTCAAGAAGCTCGCTGTATTCTTCAAATGCCGGAAGCTCTGGATTTTCCGACTTTATTTTGTCTGTGCTTTTAAATAAAAATCCCGCCTTGCTTGCCTTAATCATTCCAAGGTCGTTGTAGCTGTCCCCGGAAGCGATTGTGTCGTATCCGATTGACTGAAGAGCTTTTACTGTTGTCAGCTTGGAATTTTCGATGCGCATTTTAAATCCTGTGATTTCCCCGGAATCAGAAACTTCAAGCGAGTTGCAGAAAATTGTAGGCTGTCCGAGTTTTTTCATCAGCGGAGAAGCGAACTGCGTGAATGTGTCGCTGATTATTATTGTCTGGCAAATTGATCTAAGCTCGTCAAGAAATTCTTTTGCGCCCGGAAGCGGATCTATTTTTTCAATTACTTCCTGAATTTCCTTAAGCCCAAGCTTGTGCTCCTTTAGAATTCCAATTCTCCAGTTCATGAGTTTGTTGTAGTCAGGCTCGTCGCGTGTTGTGCGTGTAAGTTCTGGAATTCCAGAAGCCTTTGCAAATGCAATCCAAATTTCAGGAACAAGAACGCCCTCTAGGTCTAAGCATGTAATGTACATATTTTTCTCCGAATAAAATTTGCTTTAGTTTATCAGAATCGGAATCATTGTGCAATTTTCAAAAAGAACGCTATTAAAAAAAAATTATTTCTGATATATTTTCCGCTATGGAAGAAAGAAAGATTGAAATACTTGATTCTACTTTGCGCGACGGTTCGCAGGGAGAAGGAATAAGCTATTCTGTTCAGGATAAAATTCACATTGTGCAGGCTTTAGATGACTTGGGCATAAAATACATTGAAGCTGGAAACCCCGGCTCGAATCCAAAGGACATGGAATTCTTTAAGCGTGCAAAAAGCCTTAAACTGAAAAATTCGCAGATTGTCGCATTTGGCTCAACAAGAAGAAAAGATTCTTCATGCGCAGAAGATGCCAACTTGCAAAGCCTTCTTTCTGCGGAAACAGAAACCGTTGTTATCTTCGGAAAGACTTGGGATTTTCAGGCTACGGAAATTCTTCACGCTTCCCTTGAAGAAAATCTTGAAATGATAAGGGACACTTGCGCATATTTAAAGCAGCGCGGACGCAATGTTATTTTTGACGCCGAGCATTTTTTTACAGGATTCAAGGCGAACAAGGATTACGCTTTAAAGGCTTTGGGTGCGGCGATTGAAGGCGGAGCAAGCGTTCTTTCACTTTGCGAGACAAAAGGCGGCGCAATGATTGAAGAGTGCCGCGAAGGTGTTCGTGCCGCTGTTGAAAAATTCGGAGCGGGCGCAGTGATTGGAATTCACACTCACAATGATTCAGGGCTTGCCGTTGCGAATTCTCTTGTTGCAGTTGAAGCCGGCGCAACTCATGTTCAGGGTGTTCTTCTTGGATTCGGCGAGCGTACTGGAAACGCAAATCTTTCTACGATTATTTCAAACCTTCAGCTTAAAATGAACTGCAAGTGCATTCCAGAGGAAAACATAAAACAGCTTACTCCAATCTGCAAGCGCGTTGCGGAAATTACAAACATAACGCTTGACCCAGGGCTTCCGTATGTGGGGCAGAATGCTTTTGCGCACAAGGCCGGAATGCACATCGATGCGGTTTTAAAAAATCCGTTTGCGTATGAGCACATTGAACCTGAGTCAGTTGGAAATTCCCGCGTGTTCCTTATGAGCGAAGTTGCCGGAAGAAGCATGGTTATTGAAAAAATCAGAAAGTTTGATTCGTCGATTACAAAGTCAAGCCCGGTTGTTTCAGAAATCATGGCGAAGGTAAAAGAGCTTGAGCATCAGGGCTACCAGTTTGAAGGCGCAGACGGAAGCTTTGAGCTTTTGGTCCGCAAGTCGATTGGAAAATATCAGCCGTTCTTTAAATTGCGCTACTATAAAACTTCCGACGAGTCTCCGCTTATTGAAGAAGGACTTTATTCTTTTGCCCAGCTTAAAATTGAAGTTGACGGCCATGAAGAAATTGCAGCCGGCGAAGGAAACGGTCCTGTTAATGCTCTTGACTTTGCGTTGCGTACTGCGCTCAAGTCGTTTTATCCGAGCGTGCAGGATATTCATCTTACAGATTATAAAGTCCGCGTTCTCGACGGAAAATCAGCTACAGCCGCAAGTGTCCGTGTTCTGATTGAATCTACGGACGGAACTGACAGCTGGACGACAATCGGTGTGAGCTGCGACGTTATTGAAGCTTCCTGGCTTGCCTTGGTTGACTCTTTTGAATACAAACTGATTAAGGACATTGAAAAAAAATACCACAAATTCATTTAATGTCCTTTACATAAATGTTGCTTTGGAGTATTTTATAAATACTTTATAAACTTTAGTATTAATAAAGTCCACTTTGATTTTTTATAGGAGCCTGATTATGGAAAAAAATATTGCTTTGATTCCCGGAGACGGAATTGGTCCTGATGTTGTTGCAGAAGCTGTAAATGTCTTGAACGCAGTCGCTTCAAAATTTGGACATAAATTTAATTATGAAACTGTTACAGCAGGCGGATGCGCAATCGACAAGTTCGGAAAGCCGTTGCCGCAGGAAGAGCTTGACAAGTGCCTTAAAAGTGATGCAGTTCTTCTTGGAGCTGTAGGCGGTCCAAAGTGGGACAATCTTCCGTCTGAGCTTCGTCCTGAAAAAGCGTTGCTTGGTCTTCGCGGCGGAATGAAAGTTTTTGCAAATCTTCGTCCGGCTGTAATGTGGAAGCAGCTTAAAGATGCCTGTCCTTTAAAAGATGAAATTGTCGGCGACGGACTTAACATTCTTATTGTCCGCGAGCTGATTTCTGGAATTTACTTTGGAGACAGAGGAACTGCCGCTGACGGAAAATCCGCCTGGGACACAGAAAAGTATACTTGGAGCGAAATTGAGCGCATCGTCCGCATGGGATTTGAATTCGCACAGAAACGCCAGAAGCGTCTTTGCGTAGTTGACAAGGCAAACATTTTGAATTCAAGCCAGCTCTGGAGAAAAGTTACAGAATCTGTAAAAGGCGACTATCCTGATGTTGCTCTTTCTTACCTTTATATTGACAATGCTTCTATGCAGCTTGTCCGCAATCCGCGCCAGTTCGATGTAATTGCAACAAGCAATATGTTCGGCGACATTCTTTCCGACGAAGCAAGCCAGATTACAGGCTCAATCGGAATGCTTGCTTCAGCTTCTTTGGGCGACGGAGGTCCTGGACTTTACGAGCCGATTCACGGTTCAGCTCCTGACATTGCCGGAAAAAATCTTGCAAATCCTCTTGCAACAATTCTTTCTGCTGCTATGCTTTTGCGTTACAGCTTTGGACTTGAAAAAGAAGCCAAGGTTATTGAAGATGCCGTTAACTCCGTTCTTGATGAAGGCTACAGAACAGGCGACATTGCCGGAAGCCATTTTGAAGAGCTTAAGTCTTCTGGAAAACTTGTCGGCACAAAAGAAATGGGGCAGCTTGTTGTAGAGCGCATTTAGTTTTGTTTTTGCTGTCATTATCAAGGATGTTTCTTTGTCATTGCCGGACTTGTTCCGGCAATCTTGTATATAAATGTACATTGAATTTCCGCATCAACTGTGGAAATGACAGTAAAAATTTCAATAGATTATCGGGTCAAACCCGATAATGACGTTAAATTATAAAGTTCTAAATTCTGCTTTTTTGTTTTTATTTGTATTTTCTTTCATTTGGGATTACAATTAAGAAAATGCAAAATATTTCTATTTTTTCAGACGACAAGGAACATGAATTTTCCCAGATAAAAAAAAGTGTTAGCGGCTACATTTTGGATAGCGGCGATACAAGAACAAATCAGTACAAAAAGGCAATTGCTGCCGACGCAATGATTCTTTATGAATTCAATCTTTCAAAAGATTTGATTGTAGGAAATCCTGTGCAAAGAATGAGCGACCGGATTGTTCAGCTTAAGCCTGCGATGGGACTTCCTGAAAACTGCTCTTACACTGATTTTATTGATGCGCTTTGCTGGGACTTGTCGGACGAAGAAAAAAAACGTTTCCTTGAAAAGATGAATGTCTATTGCCTCTTGGATTCGTTTATAATGGAAAAATATGAAATTCAGTTTGATTCAAGCAGATCTGGCTACAACGGCGAATCTTTCTGGACGCGTACAACAATAATTCTTACAAAAGATGAAAACTCAGGCGACATAATGGGACTTGCCGTTGTAAAAAATATTACGAGCGGCTACCGTCAAAAAGAAGAAAAACTTTATCAGCTGGAAATCATTAACGCGCTTACAATTGAATACAGCAATGTTTTTATGATAAACGTGATGTCTGGAATAATCCGCATTGTAAGAATCAACGACAGAGTAAGTTCTTTTTACAACGAATCTTTGGAAGGTCTTCCTTATGATGACGTTCTTGATTTTTACGCCAGCGTTTCAGTTTATGAAGATGACCGCGACATGATTAGGCGGGCTTTTTCGCGTGAAAATGTTTTAAAGCAGCTTTCCAAACGTGAAAGTTATTACGTAAATTTCCGCTCGTATATAAACAACAAAATTTCCTACATGAAGCTTACTGTTGTTAGAATTGGAAACATCCGCGAGACTGGAAATGTTCTTATGGGCTTTATGAATGTTGACACGGAAACTGAACATGAAATGAAGCAGCGGAAAGCGTTGCAGGAAGCGTTGTCCATGGCGGAACTTGCAAGCCACGCAAAGTCGCGTTTTCTTTCCAACATGAGCCACGACATCAGAACTCCGATGAACGCAATTATCGGCTACACTTCGCTTGCGGAAAAACACATCGGAAATCCAGAGCTTATAAAATCAGACCTTGCGCGCATAAAGACAAGCTCAAGCTATTTGCTTTGCCTTATAAATGATGTGCTTGATATGTCCCGAATTGAAAGCGGAAAAATAAAAATAAAACTCACAGCGAATACAATTGAAGATATTCTTGCGGAAGTTGACAGCGTTATTCAACCGCAGCTTCAGTCTAAAAAACTTAATTATTCAATTTTGCGCCATGGAAACTTAAGCCGTAAAGTTTTTTGCGACAAGCTCAGACTCAAGCAGATTCTTATAAACATTCTCGGAAACTCTGTAAAATACACTGGAGAAAACGGCTCAATAAAATTCACCGCCGCGGAAACTCCTTCTGTTTCAGACGGATATTCTTCGTATCAGTTTAGAATCAAGGACAACGGAATTGGAATGTCGGAAGAATTTCAAAAGAAAGTTTTTAATCCGTTTGAGCGCGATGAAAATATTGAAAACTTTCATGTTCAGGGAACCGGGCTTGGACTTTCAATTTCAAAAAATCTTGTTGAAAAAATGGACGGCTCGATTTTCCTAAAAAGCAAAAAAGATGTCGGAACTGAATTTCTTATATGCTTTGACTTTGAAAATGCCCCGGAAACAGAATCCGGCAAAAAAGAAATTTCATCTTCCGCTGAAAAAAATGTGGACTTGAAAGGAACTAGAATTCTTTTGGTGGAAGACAACAGCCTTAACCGCGATATTGCAAGGGAACTTTTAAAGGGCGCGGGCTTTGTAATTGACGAGGCTGAAAACGGAAAAATTGCGCTGGAAATGCTTTCCGCCAGCCCGGACGGATTTTACAAAGTTGTCCTTATGGATGTGATGATGCCTGTTATGAACGGATACGAGGCTTCTATGAAAATCCGCGAAATGAAAAGCAAGGCAAAGTCTTCTATTCCGATTGTGGCAATGACGGCGAATGCTTTTGAAGAAGACAAGGAGCAGGCTTTGAAATCTGGAATGGATTATTTTGTTTCCAAGCCATTTGACATAAAGTCGCTTCTTTCTCTTTTGTCTGAAATCCTTGCAAAATAATTCTCTTGAAAAAAAAACATAGAAGCAGCTAGATATGTGAATATGCGGCAAGAAAAAGAAAGCGGCAACAGAGCCGTTTTGAGCGTAAAAGGTGGCTTGTCTTCCCTCAAAAAAAGTGTAATAATAGCGTAAAATTATTAGCTTATTTTGGAGGATTTTATGAGTTCAGATTTTCCGTTGAGCCATAGCCAGCTTGTTGAGCTTGCAAAGAAATTTCCGACTCCTTTCTATATTTATGATGAAAAAGCAATCCGCGAAAATGTAAAATATTTTTATAAAGCGTTCAGCATTTTCCCTTCGTTCACGGAATATTTTGCGGTCAAGGCGCTTCCAAATCCTTACATTTTAAAAGTTCTTGAAAGCGAAGGCTGCGGCGGAGACTGTTCTAGCTTGCCGGAACTTATGCTTTGCGAAAAATCTGGAATAACCGGGCAAAGAATAATGTTTACAAGCAACGACACACCTGCACAGGAATTTGTTTATGCGCAGAAACTTGGAGCGATTATAAATCTTGACGACATTACTCACATTGACTTTTTGAAAAATGCTCTCGGCGGAAAACTTCCAGACACAATCTGCTTTAGATACAATCCGGGTCCTTTAAAGGAAGGCGGAAATTCCATAATCGGAAAGCCGGAAGAAGCCAAGTACGGACTTACAAAAGAGCAGATGATTCATGCTTATAAAATTTGCAAGGCGGAAGGCGTAAAGCATTTTGGAATTCACACGATGGTTGCTTCCAACGAGCTGAATCCTGATTTCTTTGTTGACACTGCGCGCATAGTTTTTGAGCTTATTCTTGAAGTGCAGAAAGAATGCGGTGTTAATATTGAATTTGCAGACCTTGGCGGCGGAGTCGGAATTCCTTACAAACCCGGACAGAAAAAAGTTGACCTTGATTATGTGGCAAAAGGAATAAAAGTTCTTTACGATAAAATGATTGTTCCGGCTGGACTTGATCCATTGAAAATTTGCTTTGAATGCGGACGCCCGATTACAGGTCCTTACGGCTGGCTTGTTACAAAGGCAATTCACGAAAAAAATATTTACCGCAATTACATTGGAGTTGACGCGAGCATGGCAGACTTGATGCGCCCCGGAATGTACGGAGCTTACCATGAAGTTACTGTCAGCGGAAAGGAAAATGCTCCTAAAGATTATGTTTACGATGTTTCTGGAAGTTTGTGCGAAAACTGCGACAAGTTTGCGGTTCAGAGGAATCTTCCAAAAATTGAAATAGGAGATCTTTTGATTATCCACGATGCCGGCGCGCACGGAAGAGCGATGGGCTTTAATTACAACGGAAAACTTCGTGCCGGAGAACTTCTTTTGCGTTCAGATGGAACTGTAAAAGAAATCCGCCGCCGTGAAACTGTTGAGGATTATTTTGCTACATTGGATTTTGAAGGACTGAAAAATTTCAGCTGATTTTAGCTTGAATAGATTTGCCATTGGAGGTAAAAAAGATGGTTGAAAAAATTGAATGGAGCGACTCTTATCTTTTGGGAATTCCTGAAATTGACAATCAGCACAAAAAACTGATTCAGATTGCAAATGAACTTTATGCTACGGCTACTGGCACTGATGAAGCTTATGGTCTTAACATGGCGAAGGTTCTGAAAAAGCTTACGGACTACACGGTTTATCATTTTTCAAATGAAGAAGAATTTATGCGCAAGTACGGATATTCAGGCGTTGATATTCACAAGACTGCGCATGACAACTTTATAAATGAAGTTAACCATCAGATTAAGCAGCTTTCTTCCGACCGCAAAGATGACGGCGCAAGGTTCTATTCTTACATGGTTGGCTGGATTTTGAATCACATTGCAAAAGCCGACCGCGTCTGGGCTGCGTTTGTAAAGCCAAAAATTTCATAATCGAATTTTTTTATTTTCCACTTGCAAGACTTCCGGTTTCTTTTGAGGCTGGAAGTTTTTTTTATTTCCGTTAGAAAGGCAAATTCATTTTTCAGCAATTCAGAATTTATTGACATATAATTTTAGTTAGTGTAAGATAACGAAGATTAGGGCAGGTTAATTTTTATTTGTTTTAGGTAATTATTGTTGCTCTTTGTTAACTTGCTAGGAGGTTCTTATGCCATTATTGTTTGCAAATCCTGGAGATGAAGTAAAAATTTCTGGTGTGAATGGAAATCCGCAGGTAAAGCAGCATCTGAATGAGCTTGGATTCAATGTTGGCTCTTTGGTCACAATTGTTCAGAAAGTAAAGACCGGCTTGATTGTAAAAGTCAAGGAAGCCCGCGTTGCATTGGACAGCAGCTTGGCGTCCAAAATAATTGTCTGATTTTCTAAAACTCAAATTAAAATTTAAAGCTTTCTCATTGGCTTTTTATAGGAGTAAAATAAATGGGTACATTGCGTGAAGCACAAGTTGGTTCAACTGTAAAGGTAAAAAAGTTGAACGGTGAAGGCGCTTTAAAAAGACGTCTTATGGACATGGGATTTACAAACGGATGCGAAGTTTATGTTCGCAAAGTCGCACCTCTTGGCGATCCTGTTGAAGTTACAATTCGTGGCTATGAGCTTAGCGTTCGCAAAGATGACGCTGAAAATATTGAGGTAGAATAAAATGTCAGAAATCAGAATTGCTCTTGCAGGAAATCCAAACTGCGGAAAAACCACAATGTTCAACAACCTTACAGGCTCAAACCAGTACGTAGGAAACTGGCCTGGAGTTACTGTTGAAAAGAAAGAAGGAAAAATGAAAGGTATGAAGGATGTTGTTGTAACAGACTTGCCTGGAATTTATTCACTTTCACCTTATACATCAGAGGAAGTTGTTTCCCGCGATTATCTTATCAAAGACAATCCGGACGCAATCCTTGACTTGGTTGACGCTACAAATATTGAAAGAAACCTTTATCTTACAACTCAGCTTCTTGAACTTGGAAAGCCTACAGTAATTGCCCTGAACATGATTGATGTTCTTAAAAAGTCAGGCGATTCTGTTGATACAGAAAAACTTCAGGCTGAACTTGGCTGCACTGTAATTGAAACAAGCGCGCTCAAAGGAACTGGCGTAAAAGAAGCTGCCGCCGCTGCAAAGAAAGCCGCTGAATCTGGAAAAGCTTTTATTCCGACTGCTGTTTTCTCAAAAGATGTTGAAGAATATATTTCAAAAATGGAAGCTCTTGTTCCTTCAACTGTAAAATCAGAATTGAAAAGATGGTATGCAATAAAGCTTCTTGAACGCGATTCTGTTGTGCTTGGTCAGCTTGCTCTTTCTTCTGCGGATTCTGCAAAGGCTGAAGAAATTTCAAAGGCATTGGAAAAAGCAAAAGATGATGATGTTGAGTCAATCATAACAAATGAACGTTACGTTTACATTCAGGGAATTGTAAGCCGCTGCGTAAGAAAGTCTGGACAGAAAATGACTCGCTCAGACAAAATCGACCGCATCGTTACAAACCGCTGGCTTGGAATTCCAATTTTCCTTGCTGTAATGTGGGTTGTTTATTACATTGCGGTTTCTTCGCTTGGAACAGTTTTGACTGACTGGGCAAATGACGGACTCTTTGGAGACGGATGGAACTTCCTTGGAATTGAAGGACTTGCTATTCCTGGAATTTCAGCTTCCGTGGAAGAAGCTCTCACAAATGCTGGAGCAAACGAAGTTCTCATTGACTGCATTGTTAACGGAGTTATTGGCGGTGTTGGAGCGGTTCTTGGATTCGTTCCGCAGATGGCTGTTTTGTTCCTTCTTCTTTCCTTGATTGAAGACTGCGGATATATGGTTCGCATTGCATTCGTTATGGACCGAATTTTCCGCAAATTTGGTCTTTCAGGAAAATCGTTTATTCCGCTTCTTGTAGGTTCTGGCTGTGGCGTTCCTGGAATTATGGCAAGCCGCACAATCGAAAATGACAACGACAGACGTCTTACAATCTTTACTACTACTTGGGTTCCTTGTGGAGCAAAGCTTCCTGTAATTGCGCTTATCTCTGGTGTTATCGGTGCAAAACTCACTGGCTGGGATGGCGGCTCTCTTACACTTTTGATGTACGTAATCGGAATCGGAGCTGTTGTAATGGCTGCAATCATGCTCAAGAAAACAAAGCCTTTCCACGGAAAAGCCGCGCCTTTCGTTATGGAACTTCCGCAGTATCACCTTCCGCAGCTCAAGACAGTTCTCATGCACACTTGGGAACGCCTTAGAGGATTCATTGTAAAAGCCGGAACAATTCTTTTTGTTGCTTGTCTTGTAATTTGGTTCCTTTCTTCTTACGGATTCGCTTCTCCAAAAGATGAAGTTGTAGAAAACGGCGAAGTTGTAGAAGAGGCAGTTGAAGGCGGATTTGGACTTGTTGACGCAGATGAGTCTTTGCTTGCTGATGTTGGAAATGTTATCCGCTACGTATTCAAGCCTCTTGGATTTGGTGAAAAAGTTGGCGGATGGCAGAGCGCGGCAGCTAGCTTGTCTGGATTCAGCGCAAAAGAAGCTATTGTTTCTACAATGGGTGTTCTTGCAAATGTTGATGAAGAAAACGTTGAAGATGATGCTGTTGTTGCTGAAGCTATCGGCGGATGGTTTGCTACAGCTTTGGCGGCCTTTGCATTCCTTATGTTCAACTTGCTTGATTCTCCTTGTCTTGCCGCAATTGCTACAATGGCAAACGAGCTTAAGAGCCGCAAGTGGTTCTGGTTTGCAATTATTTTCCAAAATGTTTTTGCTTATGTTTTGACATTGATTGTTTACCAGCTTGGAATGCTTTTTGTTCACGGACATTTTGGCGTAGGAACTGTATTCGCCTTTGTTTTCCTTGCAGGAATTATTTTCGCTTTGTTCAGAAAAGATCCTTACAAGGGACAGTACTTTGATTCAAAGAGCGCGTCATAAAAATTATGGGCGGCTCCATAGGTAAATTTTCTATGGGAATAATGATTGCCGTGCTCGCAGTTCTTTATGTTCTGTGCGTTGCGGTAATCACAATCGTAGAAAAAATAAAAAAGCACAAACAAAAAAAGGATGAAGCTTGAGAAAGTTTTGTTCTTGAACTGAATAAGGCTTTCTAGGATTTTTTCTTGGAAAGCCTTGTTTTTTTTATCAAGTTTATTTATTTTTTTTCAGAGGCTGATTATGATTGGAAACATTATAGGAATTCTTGTGCTTGCAGTATGGCTTATTGCTGTTGCTGTTTACATAATAAAGCAGAAAAGAAATGCGCGTTTAAGCGGAAATCACATCTGCATTGGTTGCCCCGGAGCCGCCACTTGCAAAAAATGCCATTGCAAATAGAAAAATTTTTCTGTTGATTAAATTAAAAAAAAATGATAATTTGAATTGTCAAGAAAACAGCGTTGTTGATTTTTTGATTCTCTGGAGAGTCTCCATAAATCCTTGTGGAGCGCCGAAGGGTTAAGGCTATTCAAGCCGACATCTCAGGCAAAGTGGACAGAGCATAAAAAATGTCCGTTCATCACTCTTTGGAGAGCCTGTCTAGGTAAAACTGGGCGGCTCTTATTTTTTTTCTTGCGAGGACACAAAATGTCTTTTGAAGCAATCCTCAACACTATTGATGATGTTGTATGGGGTCTTCCCACCATCATCCTGATTTTTGTCACAGGTCTCCTGCTGACAATTCGTACCCGCGGAATCCAGTTCACGAAATTCGGACGCGCGTTCAAGAGCATCTTCAAGGAGAACGAAGGCCACGGCGAGCTTTCTGGATTCGGCGCTCTCTGCACGGCACTTTCCGCAACAATCGGAACCGGAAATATCGTCGGCGTTGCAACTGCGATTCTTGCCGGCGGACCCGGAGCTCTTTTCTGGATGTGGTTCATGGCGATTCTTGGAACTGCCACAAAGTATGCGGAATGTATGCTTTCAATCAAATACCGCGAGGTCAAGGAGGATGGGCACGTTCTGGGCGGACCTTTCTATGTGATTGAGAAGGGAATGGGCAAGAACTGGAAATGGCTTGCGGTTCTTTTCGCGATTTTCGGAACTCTCGTAGGACTTTTCGGAATCGGAACTTTTACTCAGGTGAACGGAATCTGCGGCGCGGTTCAGAACGCATTTGACCCGGACAAGGCAGCGGTCGCTTTCTCGCTCGGCGGAAACTCATATTCCTGGGCGACTGTAATCGGCGGCGCGGTAATCACCATTGCGACGGCTCTCGTCGTAATCGGCGGTTTGAAGAGAATCGCAAAGGTCGCCGAAAAAGTTGTTCCTGCCATGGCTATAATCTACGTGTTCCTCGGACTTTCAGTTCTTATAATGAACGCGACAAAAATTCCTGGAGCTTTCGCGCTCATCTTCAAAGGCGCGTTCGGTGCGGACACAGGAATGCAGGCTCTTGCGGGCGCGACAGCCGGAACGATAATCAGAATGGCGATGCAGAAGGGAATAGCGCGCGGAATCTTCTCCAACGAGGCGGGTCTCGGTTCGGCTCCGATTGCGGCTTCAGCGGTTCAGACAAACGAGCCTGTCGAGCAGGGAATGGTGAACATGACCGGAACTATCATCGACACTCTGGTTATCTGCACTATGACAGGACTTTCAATTGTGATTGCGGGCGGCGACGTATGGAACAGCGGACTTTCAGGGGCGGCTCTCACTTCGGCTGCGTTCTCAAAAGTTCTCGGTGGCGACCAGCATTCGGTTCAGTTCCTGCTTATGCTCTGCCTTGTGTTCTTCGCGTTCACGACAATCCTCGGCTGGGACTACTATTCTGAAAAATGTCTTGAATATTTATCTAACGGTAATATGGCGGTCGTAAAAGTCTACAGATGGCTTTATATATTAGCTGTTGCAATCGGACCATACATGACAATTTCCGCAGTCTGGACAATCGCCGACATCACGAACGCGCTCATGGCAATCCCGAACTGCATCTCGCTGATTGTCCTCAGCGGCATTGTGGCAAAGGAGACAAAGGCCTATTTCGACAGAAAGCCAGCGCTTTAATGCTTTATTAAATTTTACTTTTAGAGGCATGGTGTGTTTTGCATCATGCTTTTTTTTTGCAACTTTTTTTGTAAAATCGTGTCTTATATTTTAAGAGGTTACAGATTATATGAACCAAATTGTTTCGCCTGCTGCACAGGTTATTGTTTCGATTATTCCGATTGTGGGAATTTGTTTTGCGGCATCAATTATTTTTTTCGCCTTGCTATGGAAGCACCACGAAAATGTAATGCTGATTCAAAAAGATTCGTACAATCCGCCGAAAATTGACTTGCGGAATTTTTCTTTGCTTTTGGGACTTTGTCTTGTCGGCGTGGGACTTGTTCTTTCGTTGATGTTCGTGCTTTTAAAGCATCTTTCCTGGGGACTTTTGGGCGGACTTATTCCGCTTGCAGTCGGCGTAATGCTTTTGCTTTTCCATAGGATTTCAAAATAATTTTTCAGTTTTAGTTTTTATCTATGAAAAAAACAATTTCTTCGTCGCTGGAAAATCTTGTTATTCGAAAACGTGATTTTTATTATGTGCAGGAAACTTTGAACGGTTCTTCCCGCGCGTTTTCCAAGCTGACGGGTTTTTACTATAAGCGTATTTTTGCAATTGGAATGCGATTTTTTCATAATCAGGCTGACGCTGAAGATTTTGCGCAAAATGTTTTTTTGAAGGCTTACGAAAAACTTTCAAGCTTTAAAGGCGAAAGTCTTTTTTCAACTTGGCTTACGAGAATTGCCTTTACGACTGCGATGAATCAGAAGGAAAGAAGCCACGATGCGGAAACTCTTTCTGATGAAAATTTGATTCCGGGAAAAATAAAAACGCCCGAGGAAGAGCTGATTTATTCTGCGACTGTTGAAGCCGTAAAAGGCTCGCTTGAAATTTTGCCTGAACGTTACGCTGAATGTGTGCGGCTTTATTTTTTCAATGGAATGAGCCATGAGGAAATTTCAAAAGCCACAGGAATTCCCGTGAACACAATCAAGTCGCATATTTTCCGCGCAAAAAAAATTCTTGGAAAAAAGCTGGAGGATTATAAATGAAAAAGAACTGCGATTTTTATATGGACAAATTTTTCGCCTTGGACAAAAATGAAAGGCTTCCTGCAAGTCTTACAGTTCATCTTTTGTTTTGCAAAAAATGCAGAAACTTTGTAAGAAAATTTTCCCTGCTGGAAAAAAAATGTTCCAAGGAAAACATGAAAAAAATTTCATGCGACTCAAAAAACATTGTTGAAATAATGCGCCGCCTTGATTCAGCTTATGAAATGTACAACTTGCAAAAAGAGCGTGTTTCGATGCGGCAGTGGCTTGTGGCTGGCGCGGCTTTGATTTTGTGCGTGGTTCTTTTTGAAATGCTTGCGTTTTTTGCTTCCGCGGAATTTTTTGTTTTTCCTTTGTCGCTTTTTTTTGCGTTTAGTATAATTATGTATTGTGCGGCTTTTGTTGGAACAAATATGGATTTTTTCATTAAAAAGTGGAAAATCCAATGAAAAACTGATATAATCTTGGCATGGAAATTTTGAACTCTCTACCCGGAACACCACTTCCACTTGGAGCTTCTGTTGCTAAAGACGGCGTTAATTTTTCAGTTTTTAGCCGGAATGCCACAAAGGTATTTTTGGAATTTTATTCTGCCAGCGAGGACAGCGAGCCTTATGCTCAAGTTGAATTCAGTCCTTCTGAAAATAGAACCGGCGATATTTGGCATGCGTTTGTGCCAGGAATTAAGCCCGGAACTCTTTATCTTTTTAGGGTAGACGGACCGTTCGAGCCTTCAAAAGGCCACAGGTTCAATGTGCATCAAAGGCTTTTTGATCCTTATGCAAAAGCAATCACTCCAGTTTCTGTTTTTTATAATCTTCCGCCTGACTATTCTGCGCCGCTTGACAAGAACGACATTGAGCATGGAAAAAATCAGTGCGCAAAAGTTTTTCCGAAGTGCGTTGTAATTGACAATGAAAATTTTGACTGGCAGGGAGACAAGCCGATTAATAGGCCTTTGTCGGAAAGCGTAATTTATGAAGTTCATTTAAAAGGCTTCACCGCCGGAAAAAATGCCGGAGTTTCTTGCCCGGGAACTTACGCTGGCTTCATTGAAAAAATTCCTTATTTAAAAGATTTAGGAATTACTGCGGTTGAGCTTCTTCCTATTTTTGAATTTGATGAATTTGAAAATTCAAATGTTAACCCGCGCACTGGCGAGCGGATGAAAAATTACTGGGGCTACAGCACGATAAATTTCTTTTCACCGAAAGCTTCTTTTGCGGCGGACAAAACTCCAGGCGGCTGCGTAAATGAATTTAAAACTTTGGTTCGTGAACTTCATAAAGCTGGAATTGAAGTTATTCTTGATGTTGTTTTCAACCACACTGCTGAAGGAAACGAGCATGGCGTCGCTTTGAATTTCCGCGGATTTGAAAATAGCGTTTACTACACTCTTGTTACTAGCCACAAAGAATATTACATGAATTTTTCAGGCTGCGGAAACACCGTGAACTGCAATCATCCTGTTGTAAGAAATTTTATAATCGACAGTTTGCGCTATTGGGTTTTGAATTATCACATTGACGGATTTAGATTCGACTTGGCTTCAATTTTGAGCAGAGGGCAGGAAGGCGAGCTTTTGAAATTTCCGCCGCTTACAAATGCAATTGCTGAAGACCCTGTTCTTGGCAAGACAAAAATAATTGCAGAGCCTTGGGATGCTGGCGGAGCTTATCAGCTTGGAGGATTTCCAGGCGGAAGATGGGCTGAATGGAACGACCGTTTCCGTGATGACATAAGAAGATTTTGGCGCGGAGACGAATATGTTTCTACAAATGCGGCTACAAGAATCAGCGGCTCAAGCGACCTTTTCACAATTTCTGGACGCTCTCCTTACCACAGCATAAATTATGTTTGCTGCCATGACGGATTTACAATGAACGACTTGGTAAGCTACAACGGAAAACATAACGATGAAAACGGCGAAGGCAACCGCGATGGCTCTGACTCAAACTGGAGCTACAACCACGGCTACGAAGGTCCTACGCTGAATCCTGTAATCGAAAAAATGCGGAACCGCCAGATGCGAAATTATATGCTTACTCTTTTGATTTCGCAGGGAACACCGATGCTTTTGGGCGGAGACGAATTCCGCAGAGGTCAGCAGGGAAACAACAATGCTTATTGCCAGGACAATGACATCAGCTGGTTTGACTGGGGAAACTGCGGCTTGAATTCCGTGCTTGTCTCGTTTACAAGAAAAGCAATCGGACTAAGAAAAAATCATCCTGTTTTCCGCCGCACTGAATTCTTTAAAGGCAACATGGCAGGAAAGCAGCCGGACATCCAATGGTATGCCGCCGACGGAAGCAATCCCGACTGGAGCAAAATTTCAAGATTCCTTGCGTTCAGGCTTTCGGGGACATTCGATTCCGGGAAAGAAAAAATTTCCGACAACGATTTCTTTATCGCCGCGAACACAGACCGTCAGGATATAATGCTTAGAATTCCTGCGATTACGGATTCGCGCAAATGGTACAGAATTGCGGACACTTCTATTGAAGATGAAACGTCGCTTTTTTCTGTGGAAAATGCTGAAACTTTGCTTTCTCAAGACCGCTATGTGCTTCCTGCCAGCTCTATGCTGATTCTGGTTGCAAAATAAAATTCGGTTGGAACTTGAATAAGGAAACGTTTCCATATTATACTAGGTAAACATAATGCCGTTTTGCTTTTTAGCTTAACAGGCTGATTGGAGGAATATAAAAATGACTTTTGATGCAGAGCAGTTTAAGGAAAATCTCACAGCCCGTCTGCGCCGCCAGTATGGAAAAGACATCACACAGGCAAATAAGCACGACTTGTTTGATGCAGTAAGCGCAAGTGCGCTTGAAATCATCATGCCAAACTGGATGAATACCCGTAAAGAGTATGAGGCTAAGCCTACAAAACAGCTTTACTATTTGAGCGCAGAATTTTTGATGGGACGCGCGCTGGGAAACAACCTGATTAATTCTGGCATTATGGATCATGTAAAAGATGTTCTTAAAGACATGAACATCAGCTATGATTTTATTGAAGATGAAGAGCCTGACGCTGGTCTTGGAAACGGCGGTCTTGGTCGTCTTGCGGCTTGCTTCCTTGATTCACTTGCAACTCTTGAATATCCGGGACACGGCTACGGAATCCGCTATGAATACGGAATGTTCGAGCAGCATATTATCAACGGCGAGCAGGTTGAATTTCCTGACAACTGGCTTAAGCATCGCGATCCTTGGGAAGTAAAAAGAAGCGACCTTGCAGTAACTGTAAAATTCGGCGGACAGATTAAATATGGAAAAACTCCTGACGGACAGGACAGGTTCTATCTTGAAAATGCAGAGGAAATTACAGCAACTCCTTACGATATGCCGATTGTTGCTTACGGTTCAAACACAGTAAACACATTGCGCTTGTGGCAGGCTTCAAGTCCTAATGGATTCGACCTTCAGCTTTTTAACGATATGCAGTATCACCGCGCAGTTGAACGCCAGAACGATGCCGAGAATATCAGCCGTGTTCTTTATCCGAATGACAACGGCCCGATGGGAAAAGAGCTTCGTTTGCGCCAGCAGTACTTCTTTACTTCCGCATCTCTTCAGGATTTGGTTCATCACTTTGTAAATACTTACGGAGCTGATTTCTCAAAGTTCCCGGATTATCATGTTATTCAGCTTAACGATACTCACCCGGTTGTTGCAATTCCTGAACTTATGAGAATTCTCATTGATGAATACAATGTTGGCTGGGACGATGCTTGGAGCGTTGTTCAGAAAACTTTTGCTTACACAAACCATACAATTCTTTCTGAAGCTTTGGAAAAATGGACAATCGAAGTTTTCCAGAAACTTCTTCCGCGTATTTATCAGATTGTTGAAGAAATCAACCGCCGCTTTGTAATTGAGCTTCGCCAGCAGTTCCCTAACGACTATGAAAAGCAGAACCACATGGCAATTATCCATGACGGAAAAGTTTACATGGCATGGCTTGCAATCCACGCAGGTTTCAGTGTAAACGGTGTTGCTGCCCTTCATACAAAAATTCTTAAGGAGCAGGAACTTAAGGACTGGTATAAAATTTATCCAGAAAAGTTCAACAACAAGACAAACGGTGTTACACAGAGAAGATGGCTTTTGCTCGCAAACCCTGAGCTTTCAGAATTTATCACAAAGAGAATCGGACACGGCTGGGAAAAAGAGCTTTCGCTTCTTAAAGGCCTTGAAAAATATGTTGATGACGACGCTTCTTTGGAAGAGCTTATTACAATCAAACGCCACAACAAGGAAAAACTTGCTGAATATTTGAAGCACAGCCAGAATGAATTCCTTGACCCGGAAAGCATTTTCGACACACAGGTAAAGCGTCTGCATGAATACAAGAGACAGCTTTTGAACGTGTTCCACATCATGTATCTTTACAACAAGATTGTTGAAGATCCAAGCTACAATCCTCCTGCACGCACATTTATCTTTGGCGCAAAGGCAGCTTCTGGTTACCGCCGCGCAAAGGCAATCATCAAGCTTATCAACACTGTTGCAGAAAGAGTCAACAATGACCGCCGTGTTCGTGGCAAGCTTCGTGTTGTGTTTGTTGAAAATTACCGCGTTTCAGTTGCAGAAAAAATCATTCCGGCTTCTGATGTTTCCGAGCAGATTTCAACAGCGGGCTTTGAGGCTTCTGGAACTTCAAACATGAAGTTTATGATGAACGGCGCGCTCACAATCGGTACTTTGGACGGCGCAAATATTGAAATCGTTGAAGAGGCTGGAGACGACAACGCATTTATCTTCGGTCTTAAGGCGGATGAAATTGTCAAGATGAAGCAGGAGCATTCTTACAATCCTACAAAATATCTTGACAGAAATCCGGCTCTTGCAAAAGTTGTAAATCAGCTTGTTGACGGAACTTACGATCCAAGCGGACTTTTGTTCAAGGAGCTTCACGATTCGATTGTTTACGGTGTTGAAGGACAGCAGCCTGACGTTTACTTTATTCTTGCTGACTTTGATTCTTATGTTAAGGCTCACGAAAAACTTGCCGCTGAATATGCTGACAAAAAAGCCTGGGCAAAAAAAGCTTTAATCAACATTGCAAACAGCGGAAAATTCTCAAGCGACCGCACAATTGAAGACTACGTAAAAGACATCTGGCACTTGAAGAAAGTTGTTGTAAAATAATTTTTTGCATGGCATTTCTTGCTCCGTGTGGATTTTTCTGCACGGAGTTTTTTTTGCTATTTAGGTTTTGTCCAAGCCGTATTGACCTTTAGACTAAAAAATTATTATCTTATCCGCTATGGAAAAACGTGAACTTTCTATTATTTTTGGAGCGGGACTGGTTCTTACTGCCGCAATCTGGGGATTTGCTTTTGTTGTTGTAAAAGACAGCTTGGATTTCGTCGGACCCACTTGGATGGTTGCAATCCGCTTTACAATTGCCGCTGTCTGCTTTGGCTTGATTTTTATAAAACGATTTCAGCATTTAAATAAAGACATTTTTTTTCACGGATGCTTTTTGGGACTTCTTCTGTTTTTGGGCTATCTTACTCAGACGATTGGCTGTAATTTTACAACTGCCGGAAAAAACGCATTCCTTACAACTTTCTATGTGATTCTTGTTCCGCTTATTGGCTGGCCTGTGTTCAAGAAAAAGCCGGGCTGGTATGTCTGGGTTGCGGCGGCTGTGGCTCTTACAGGAATCGGTTTGCTTGCCCTTGACGGAGACGGAGCCTGGTACATTATGAACCGCGGAGATGTTCTTACTTTAATCTGCGGAATTTTCTTTGCGCTTCACATAATAGCAGGCTCGTTTTTTGTAAAGAAAGAAGATGTGATTCTGCTTACATTTTTTCAGTTTGCGGCGAGCGGAGTTCTTGGATTTTTAACTGCGCCTTTTTTAGACGGAAACTTTGATATTTCACTGATAAAAAATTCAACCGTTGTTGTTTCAATGCTTTACCTTGGAATTTTCAGTTCAATGGTTTGCTTCGTGCTTCAAAATGTCGGACTCAGATATGTGCCTTCCGCGCTGGCTTCTCTCTTCCTTTCGTTGGAAAGTGTTTTTGGAGTTCTTTGCAGCTGCATTTTCCTTGGTGAACGCCTTACGTTAAAAATGTTCGTCGGCTGCGCCTTGATTTTCTGTGCAATAGTTTTAGCGGAAGTGATTCCGAATTTGAAGCAAGACAAAAAATAGTTTTCGATGACATAAAATTATTTTGTGTCATTATGACGTTTTTTGCAAAAATGTCTTGATAAAATCTTTTTTCCGTGCTAGTCTTTTCTCCAGTTAAACTTTACGTTTATTGGAGTAATTATTATGAAGAAAATTGCTTTGCTGGCTTTTACTGCTGGTCTCGGATTTGCTTTTGCAGGCGGTGTAGATAACAAGACAAATTTGAATCAGGGCTACATGAGAAATCCTAGCCGCAATACGGAAACTTTGCGTCCGGAAGCTGTTTTGTACAATATCGGCGGAACAGCATTTATGAACGACGGACTTTACTTTGAGCTTGGAAATCAGTTTGTTTTGAAGAATTATGCCGACAAGCTTGACGGACAGAAATTTGAAGACGACCAGAATGTTTATTTCTATCCGAATGCTGAAATCGTTTACAAGAAAGACAACTGGGCTGCATTTTTTGGCTTTGGCGTTTTTGGCGGCGGCGGAACTCTTGACTACAGCGACGGAACTGGACTTACTTCATTGGCTCTTCAGAGTGGATTTGCAAATAAATTGAAATCTAATCTTCCATTGCTCATTGCTTCTGGAGCTTGTACTCCTCAAACGGCAGCTTCTTACATAGCTTCTGCTTCTGCAAAAATGGCGGCGCATTCTCTTGAAGTTTATTCAGTTCAGCTTGGAGAAATTCTTGGAGCTTCGTATAAAATCAACGACATGATTTCAGTTGCGGCGGCAGGAAGATTTATGCACGGCGAGCAGAACATCACGCTTAAATGCGACGGCTTGCAGTCAGTAAACGGCGGAAGCTCAAAAATCGGCTATGACTCCAACGGATATGGATTTGGCGGAATCTTCGGTGTTCATATCAAGCCTTGGAATACTCTCGATGTTGGAATTCAGTATCAGACAATTACAAAACTCAAATACAAATACGATGACTTGACTGGCGCGTATGCATCTTCTTTCCTTAATGCTGATGAAGGCGACAACTTTAAAAATGATTTGCCGGCTGTTTTGAATCTTGGTGTGGGCTACACTTTCTTTGACAAACTGAATGCGAGCATGAGTTTCAACTATTACTTCAACAAGCAGGCTACAATTGAAAGTCCGATTGACCGCTCTGAATATGACTACGATGATTCTTGGGAAATTGCTCTTGGCGCGGACTACAGATTGAATGAGCAGCTTAGCTTTGGAACTGGTTTTTCTTATGGAAAGCAAGGCTCAAAGTCTGATGTGAACAATGTGTTCAGCCCTGTTCTTGACAACTTTGTTATTGGCGCTGGCGTTGAATATTCGCCTGTAAAACTTGTTACAGTTTCTGGCTCTGCGATGTACTGCAAATATTTCAGCGAGGATTACAAAAAAGCAGGATACACAATGGAGCTTTCAAAAAATGTTGTGATGCTTGCGTTGGGCGTTACTGTAAAACCTTTCTAAAAATCATCAGGACTTGCAACTTCAAGGGCTGCCGATGCCAAGTTTTCATTAAGCTTGCTTCGTGCGGCCTTTTCTTTTGTTGTTCCGGCTGCTCCAATAGAAAGCCTTTGTTTTTGAAGCAAAGCGTTTTGCTCTTGGAAAAGTTTTTTTGCGGAAAACAAAATTTCCTTTGCGGCTTCTTCTGGTACTTTTAAAGTTTCTGAAATTTCATTTTCATTTGATTCTGCAAGATTTTTGAGCGTGCCGAATTTCTTCATTAAAAGTGCATCTCGCTTTGGACCTATTCCATGTATTTTTGTAAAAGGCGAAACTGTGTTTTCTTTTGTTCTGAGTTCTTGGTTCCGGCTTGTGGCGAATCTATGTGTTTCGTCGCGCACACGCTGAAGCAACCTAAGGGCATCGCTTCGCTTTGGAAGGCAGATTGGCGTACTGTTTCCGGGGCGGTAAATTTCTTCATCGCGCTTTGCAAGACCTGCAATTGGAATGTCAAGGTCAAGCGATTTTAAAATGGAATCAACCGCATTTACTTGTCCTATTCCGCCATCTATTAAAATCAAATCAGGCAATTCTTTTTTTTCGTTTACAAGCCTTGTGTACCTTCTTGAAACCGCCTCTTTCATTGAAGCAAAGTCATCTATTATTCCGTCTGTTGTTTTCAGCCTGAAATACCTGTAGCTTTTCTTGTCAGGGTTTCCGTTGTAAAAACTGATTAAGCTGGCGACTGGAAATTTTCCGCCTATATGCGCAATGTCAAATCCTTCGATTCTTGCCGGAAGATTTGGAAGTGACAGTTCTTTTTTAAGCTCTTCCATTGCCGGAAAGTCTCCTCGCTCTCTCATTCTGCGAACTATGTCTTCCTTTGCATTTTGCTGCGCCATTCCTATTGCGGCTTTGTGAACACTTGGAGAATTTTCGTTTACTGCGACTATTTCAGTTTTGATTCCGTAAGTTTCAAAAATCCACCGCTTCATAAATTCTGTTCCGTCGCTTTGCATTATAAAAATCTGCGGAGGAATAAGCTCTTTTTCGTTGTAGTATGAAGCCATGAATTCCGGGATAAGCTCTGAATCCTCGTTTAGGCTTACCGTTCTGTAGTTGTCTCTGCCAAGAAGTTTTCCGCCGCGCATTTTTAGAACTGTAAAGCTAACAAGCTCGCCTTCACGCCAAGGAGCAATGTAATCTTTGTCTGTGCCTTCAAAATTTTCAACGATGTTTCTGTGCTGAAGAATTTCCAACGCTTTAATTCCATCGCGCAGTCTTGCGGCTTTTTCAAAGTTCAAGTTTTTTGCAGCTTCCTTCATCTGGACTTGAAGTTTTTTTACAGTTTCTTCGCCTTTGCCCTCAAGTAGCGAGCAAATTTCTTCGATAAATTCATTATAGGTGGATTCATTTGTTTTTTTGCAGCACGGGGCTTTGCATCTTCCTATATGGTAATACATGCACGGAAAATTTTTTTCGCGAAATTTTTTGCACCTTCGCAGCGGATAGATTTCATAGAGCGTTTCTAAAAATGAATCCAATGCCGAAGCGTCAGGAAACGGTCCGAAATAAATTGAGCCGTCGTGTGTTATGTTTCTTGTTTTAAAAAGGCGCGGAAATTTTTCTTTTGTAACTTTTATTACAGGATAAGATTTTCCGTCCTTCAGGCTGATATTATAGCGCGGTGAATATTTTTTTATGAGGTTGTTTTCAAGAAGAAAAGCTTCATATTCATTGTCGGTTGTAATATACTCAATTGAGCGGGCGCGACTTATGAGCAGTCTTGTCTTTATGTCCTTGTTTCCGCTGAAATACGAAGTGAGCCTGTTTTTTAAATTTTTTGCTTTGCCTACATAGATTACGGTTTGTTCTTCATTCCGCCAAAGATAAACTCCGCTTTTTAACGGTGCTTTGAGCGCGGTCTGATGAAGAATCTCTCTATGTGAAAGTTTTGGCGTAGAATTTATTTTATGGTCGTTCATATTATGAATAAAAATATTTTGACTGCAATTATAGCATTTTTTTTCGCGCTTTTGAATACTGCCTTTGCACAGGAAAAATCCATTGTGCTTGGCGGAAAAGATGGCTGGCCGGCACTTTCAAAAATGGACGGAATTGTTCAAGGGAAGGGCAGGTTCGGCTATGACGCGATGGTTCTTGCCACCAACAGCAGGCCTTTAGATAAAGACACGGATCTTCTTATTAATTTTGAAAACAATGAAGTAAAAGACGTTTCTGGAAATTATTCTGTTACAAGCAATTCTCTAGTTCCTGCGGAAAAATCATTTATGGGAAAATATTCCGGACTTTCACGCGGAACTGGCGGAGTTCGTTTGCGCGGCGGAAAAGATACGATTTTTGGAAAGCAAGGACAGGGAGGCTCAATCACAATTGAATTCTGGCTCAAGCCTTCAATTGCAGAAAACGGAGAAATTGTTTTTTCATGGCGGTCATCAAGAACTGTCGCAGGCTATCCGCTTTATCAGATGATTACGGCAAGCTTCTTTGGAAATCATCTTGAATGGTCGTTTACAAATGTTTTCAACGGATATGTAAAAGACGGCGGCGAAATAACACTTTCAAGCTACACAACAATAATTCCAGAAATTTGGATGCACCATGCAATTCATTTTGATCAGGACACAGGCGCGTTTGAATATAGAATCAACGGCAAGCTTGAAGATTTAAAATACGTTACAACTTCCGGGCATGAAACAGGCGGCTCTGTTTACTCTCCGATTATGGGAGTTCCTGCCGACATTGATATTTGTCCGCAATACACAGGCTTGATTGACGACTTTAGAATTCAGCGCACATCAAAAAGCGAAGTTTCAGAAAACCTTGGAATTGACAACTATAAAATTTCAGGCGGAAGATTTGAAACTGAACCAATTCTTTTAAGCCAAGGCTCAAGCGTTGTAAGCATTGATGCGATTGTGGACAAGCCGTCAGAAACAGGAGTTGAATTTTTTATCCGCAGCGGAGACAACTTTTATAACTGGACAGAGGATTTTCCTAAATGGATTCCTGTAAAGCCTGGAGAAAAAATTGAAAATGTTTCAGGACTTTACTTTCAAATTGCAGCGGAATTGTATCCAGACGGAAAAGGCTCTCGCACCCCTTCTGTTGCACAGCTAAGCATAAACTACAAAGAAATTCCTTCTCCGCTTGCTCCGTTCAAACTGACTGCTGTTCCTATGGACGGCTCTGTTGTTTTGACCTGGCCTTATTCAGTTGATGACAGCGTTGGTGGCTACTATGTTTTTTACGGAGAACGTCCGGGTGAATATCTGGGCAGAGAAGCATTAGAAGGTCAGTCTCCTATTGACGCAGGAAATTCTGTTTCTATAAAATTAAACGGCTTGAAGAACGGAAAAATTTATTACTTTGCAATAGCCTCTTACTCAAAATACGACTCAAGGATTATGGGCGAACTTTCCAAAGAAGTTTTTGCCCGGCCTTCAAGAAAATAGGAAGAAAGTTATGGATAACGAGAGCAAGCGAAACAATGGAATTTTGGACAGGGCAAACGCCGCGATTCTTTCCAGGGATTTTGAACAGGCAGCCCGCATTTACAAAGGACTTTTAAAAAGCGATCCGCAGAATGTTGAGCTTCTTAGTTCCTTGGGAAATCTTTATGTAAAAAGCGGCGATGATGAAAAAGCTCTTGCTTATTTTAATGAAATTATCCGCATTGATTCAAAAAATGTTGAAGCCTTGAATTCGCTTGGAGGAGTTTACCGCCGCCTTAAAAAATACGACGATTCTATTTCTGTCCTTGAGCAGGCGGTTATTGCGGATGAGTCAAATGTTCAGTCTTTTTACAATCTGGGCTTTACATTCAAGCTGATGGGAAAATATGATGATGCGCTTAATTGCTTTAACAGAGTTGTCGAAGAAAATCCAGAGGACGTTCTTGCATTCAATCATATCGGTTCAATTTATGCATTGAAAAATCAACATAAAGACGCAGTTTCTTCTTACTTGCGCGGACTTAAAATTGATCCGAACCATCCGATTCTTCATTTGAATCTTGCAAAAAGCTATGACGCTCTTGGTGAATTTGAAAAAGCCCAGTCTGAATATGAAGCCGCATTAAAGACAAAACCGGGCTGGCTTGAAGCTATAGAAAATTACGCCGACTTGCTTTTGAAAAAAAACAAGACTCGCAATGCCGGCGAACTTGTAAGGCACGCTCTGAATTTAAATCCAAAAGATGCCGCAATGCACACAAAACTTGGAGATGTCTACACAAAGCAAAGCGACTTTGACAATGCGGAAGTTGAATACAATGAGGCGTTAAAAATCCGCCCGGAATTTTCAAAGGCGCTTTCTGGACTTGCGTCTGCTTATGAATCAACAGGAAGAAATGAAGATGCGCTTGAAATAATGAACCGCATGGAAAATGCGTCTCCAGAAGATTCCGCAATGCTTTGCCAGTATGCGCATATTCTTTTGAGCGCAGACAGAATTGAAGAAGCCGGAAAAAAAATTCAGTGCGCCTACGAAAAAAATCCGAGCGATGTCCACGTTCTGAATCTTCTTGGCCAGTATTACATTTGCATTGGCGACGAACGCAAAGCTTCCGGCTGCTTTAAAAAAATAAAGGCGCTGAATCCTAGCTACTCTGATTTTTACCGTGAAGGCGGAATACGCTATTCACAAAAGGGCGAGCTTAAAAAAGCGGAAGAATTTTATCTTCGCTACATTGCTCAAAATCCAGAAAACTTGGACGGTCTTCATTCAATTGCAAAAAACTACGAGGCGCAGGGAAATCTTACGCAGGCAATGTCCACTTACAGGCAGATTGAAAAATTCGATTCTGAAAACAAAGCTTGGAAAAATGGCATTGAACGAATAAACAAAAGACTTCTTGATTCTACAAATATTTTTGCAAACGCAGGAAATTCTCTTGAAGATGAATTTAAAGATGCGGACGAAAATTTTGAAATTGGACTTGGTGAAAAAACTGAAGCTCCAGAAATTTCTTCTTCCGAAAATGAAACGCAGCCTTCTGCTCCAACTGAAATAAAAACTGAATCAGAATCTACAACTGAACCTGATCCTGACTTTGAAAATCTTCAAAATGAAGAAGTCGCTGTTGAAGAAGTTTTTTCAGACGGAAAACTTGATGCTGAATCAGAAGACAATGACAAGGAAAAATATTCCCAGAGTCTTGACAATTTAGTTCCAGAAGAATATCAGGATGAAGATGTCGGCGGACTTGAAGAAGATGAAACTAGCGCGGAAGATTTTTTTGCGCAGAATCCATTTTCATCCGGCGACAAATCTTCTGCTCCTAAAGAAAATTCTTTTGAGCCTGACTTTGAAACAGAAAGTTTTGACTTGGAAGAAGAAACGCCTGATGTAACATCAATTCCGCTTGAAGAAAAAATTGAAAAGAAAGAGCTTCCTAAGCGTGAGTATAAAATGCCGGAAGAAAAAATTCCTGCGCCGCAAAAAACAGAACCTGAAACTCCTGTGCCAGAAGAAGAAATTTCTGAACCGAAAGAACTTATTGATGACGAAGATTTTTCCGAAGATGATATTTTTGATTTGCCGGAACAGCCTGCTGATTCAACTGAAGATTCTTCGGATTTGTTTGAAGATGAAAACTTGAACTTTGAAGATGATGATTTTGACGAAGATGCAAAAGACCTTGCGGCTCAAGAATTCTTTATGGAAAGCGACGAGCCTGAAAAAACTGTAGAGCCGGTTCAGACAGAAGAAACAGAATCTTCAATTTTAAGCGATGAAAATTCCGCTGCAAACAATATAGAAGATAAAAAATCATTTGAAAATTCCCAGACGCAGCTTTTCAAAAAACTAAAAGCGTTGTGCCGTTATCTTCCGGAACAGCAGAAAAAGAATTTCCTTGAAAGCAAAACAAATCTTCAGCTTGAATATATAATTTCGCGCCTGTCTGGAAAAAAAGGACTTTTTGCTTCCGCGGAAAATGCAAGAAAAGGATCTGGCTTTGTTCCTTCCACGCATGAAAACGAAACTGGCATAAAGCTTCTTTTAAAAGTCGTTTTGTGCTTAAAGGAGCTTGTAAATTATATTCAGGACGAGCAGATTTCAACTTTGCTTTCTGCGGAAATAAACAGAATGTCAGAAATTCTGCTTCCGTATTCCGACGAATAGAATGCGGGCTGTGTTGATTTCTTTTATTCATTGTGATATTTTACAGTATGAAAGTTGCTATCTTTTTAGGTTCCAAGTCTGATTTGGATACAATGAAAAAATCCGCCGATGTTCTAAAAGAATTTGGCGTTGAATACAAGGCTTACGTTATTTCCGCGCACAGAGCCGGAGACTTGCTTGTAAAAACTATCGCTTCCGTAGAAAAAGAAGGCTGCGATGTGATTATTGCCGGAGCAGGACTTAGTGCGGCTCTTCCTGGTGTTATTGCCAGCCGCACGGTTCTTCCTGTTGTCGGAGTTCCTCTTGAATGCATTAATCCCGGAAAATCAAACGGACTTGCAGGAATGGATTCACTTCTTTCTATTGTGCAGATGCCGCCGCAAATTCCAGTTGCAACTGTCGGAATCGGAAATGCAAAAAACGCCGCTTACCTTGCGCTCGAAATCCTCGGAATAAAATATCCTGAAATAAAAACAAAGCTTATAGAATTCCGCGCAAAGATGACTGCCGATGCAGAATCAAACGGCGGCTTGGGAATCGAACTGTAATTTAATAAATATTTAATGGAAAAAAAATGAAGTGCTGTGAATTTCTTGTTGAAGAAGAGGAAGACAAGCTGCGCGATGAATGCGGTGTTGTCGGAATTTATTTAAATCCACCTAAGCAGGGCGAACCAGAAAAAAAAGAATATGTGGCTTATTCTGCCAGCGATTTTAACGCCGCAACTCAAGCTTATTATGCGCTTTATGCGTTGCAGCACCGCGGGCAGGACAGTGTTGGAATTGCAGTAAGCAACGGCGAAGATATTTCCATTCACAAGGCAATGGGAACAACTGCGGAAGTCTTTAAGCCAGAAAATCTTGAAGCTTTAAAAGGAAACATTGCCTGCGGACACGTCCGATATGCCACAGCAGGAAGCGCGACTTTGGAAAATGCCCAGCCGCTTCTTTTAAAGTCAAAGCTTGGCGCGGTTGCAGTTGCCCACAACGGACAGCTTGTAAACTACGAGCAGCTCCGCGAAATGCTTGAAGATTCAGGAAGCACATTTTCTTCAACAAGCGACACGGAAGTTATTTTAAAGCTCATTGCGAAGTCGTACAAAAAAGGACTTGAGCGCGCGCTGACCGATACAATTCAGATGATAAAAGGCTCTTTTGCGCTTGTTGTTTCAACAGAAAAATGTCTTATCGGCGCAAGAGACCCGAATGGAATCCGTCCGCTCTGCCTTGGAAAAGTTGAAAACGGCTGGATTCTTGCAAGCGAAACCTGCGCAATTGATTCTGTGAACGGAACTTATGTGCGCGACATTCAGCCTGGCGAAATTGTAATAATAAACGAAGACGGAGTTCTTTCATTTGAATTTGGAGAGCGCACTTCCAAGCGGACTTGCGTTTTTGAATACGTTTACTTTGCGCGCCCGGACAGCATAATCGACGGAATCCCTGTTACAGAAGCCCGTGAAAAAATGGGTGCCTGCCTTGCTCGTGAAAGCGGAGTTCCTGCTGATGTCGTTATCGGAGTTCCTGACTCTGGAATTGGCGCGGCTCAAGGATATGCAAAGGAAGCCGGAATTCCCTATGCAAGCGGAATTATAAAAAACAAATATATAGGGCGCACATTTATTGCTCCGACTCAGCGTGAACGCGAGAACATGGTTTTTGTAAAGCTCAATGCAGTGAAGTCTGTTGTGGACGGAAAAAGAGTTGTTGTAATTGATGACTCAATTGTACGCGGAACAACGAGCCGCCGCCTTGTCCAGATTTTAAGACGCGCCGGAGCAAAAGAAGTTCACTTTAGAATTTCAAGTCCGCCTGTAAAATTTCCTTGCTACTTCGGAATCAACACACCGACTAGAGGCGAGCTGATTTCAAGCATTCACAACGAAGAGGAAATCTGCAAGGAAATAGGAGCAGACAGCTTGGCGTTTATTAGCGCGGAAGGAATGCTGGATGCCTGCCGTGAATGCAATCCAGACCAGTACGGATTCTGCAAAGGCTGCTTTACCGGCGAATATCCGATTTCTGTTCCCGGCGAACTTAGCGGAAAAAAAATTTCTGACTGAAAACTTTAATCTTCTGTAATAGATTCCCGCATCAAGTGCGGGAATGACATTTAGTTTATACTGGAATTACATTGTGCCTTGTCATTATCGGGCATGGCATTTTGTCATTATCCAGCTTGACTGGATAATCTGTGAAAAAGCTATATTGGATTGCCGGATGTTTCTCCGGCAATGACATTGTATCCTGTCATTATCGGGCTTGACCCGATAATCTTTTCCTTTGTCTAAAAATGAAATTTCAAGCCGAGCGCAAATCCGTTTGTGTTGTAGTCAAAAATTTCATTTTCCTGCCTTTTCCAGGCGGCGTAAATTTCAAGCGGACCTGCAACCATGTATCCAAGTTCCAAGTGTGATTCTGAAATCGTGCAACTTTCATCCGTGTAGCCTGAAACAACTGCGACGGAAGCTCTCCATTCAAGAATACATTTTGGAATAATATAAGATTTTAAAATTATTCCAAGTCCGGGACCAGAAGCCCTGTCATGCGCAGGTTCAATTATAAAAACTTTGTTCCATTGAAACATCACTGACGCGCAGATGACATTTGACTGAAAAATAAAAAACTGTCCGCCAAGCTTAAGGTTTCCCATGATGTCATCTTTGTTTGTTTTTGCAATGTGCTGGTATTCAATTACCGGTCCGATTATGTGGTAAAGAACACCTTCAAGCCGAGTTTCGCTTCCTATGAATTTTTTTACGGGAAAACTGAATGCGCCAGTTTCTACTTCCATTCTCCAGAATTTTCCGGGACTAGGTTCTTCATCAGAGCAGAAATTTATAAAAGGCTCGTTGTTGTAGAATGGATATTTTCCGTAGAAAACCAAAAAATTTTCAGCTATAAGCATATCAACTAAAAGAGAAAAAAAACTGTCGTAGGTTTCTTCTTTATCAGTATCAGGATTTTCCCAGCTCCATTCTTTTTCTTCTATTTTAATTTTGCTGCTGTTGAATGTAAGTTCTTCCTTTGAAAACACCGGCGCGAAAAGAAATGAAATTAAGATTGCAAATAAGCTGATTTTTCTAATCATAATAATTTTCTCCAAATACAATTTTTATAACAAATGTTATTTGTATCTTATAATTTAATGCTTGTCAATGAGGAATTTTCTGTAAAAAAAAGCATATATATAGTACATGGAAACAAAAGAAAACATTATGCTTTTTGGAATACTTGAAAAAGATGCCGAGCCGATTCTTAATGAAGAGAAAGAACTCGGCTGTCTTCTTACTGTAAAATCAAAGTCTAGAACTCACAAAGTGGAAGTGTTCTCAAGCCTGCTGCCAGTTTTGTATAAAAAAGCCCTGAAGAATACCCACGTGCTTGTTCCGGCCTGTAAACAAAAAGAAAAATTGTTCGCGTCTGTTGTTTATCCTGCCTGAAACTCTTGAACGTCCAGAGAAAGCCATTTTAAGAGCGCGCTAAAAAGCTCCCGCCTTTCAAGCACATTGAATCTTTCTTTGAGCCTATGAAGGCAAGTCTGTATGTACCTTTCCTTGCGCCCTGTAAGTGACTGCATTTCTTTTAAAGACAATCCTTCCGCAATTGCAAAGACAAGCAGCCTGTTTGTTTCGCTTAGAGATTCAAGGTTGATGAATCTTCCCAAAAGCTCAGTTTCATTTTTTCTTTGGGCCGCCTTTGATACAAATCTTTTTCCTTTTGTGTAAAACTCTGCGCAATGGGCAATGTCTTCCATGCTTTCCGGGCAGAAAAGAAGTGAAACGTTATCCAGCTTGCGGACAATGCATAAAAAAAGAGCTGTTGGAGGTCTCTCTGAATACAGCGTTATATGGAGTTTTTTTTCTCTTAGAATAAGAAGAGCTTCAAGAGCCTTTCTTTCATCCGCCGTGCACCCAATAAGCACGTGATCAGTTTCCTTGATTTCCTTGCCCTGAACTTCATGGCTTTTAAGATACTCAGAAGCGTAAGACGGACAAAGAGCCCTGAACACAGGAATATGCATTGCATACTCCGACCTTGAAAAATTAACAATATATAATTTGCTCATATATTATTATCGGAGTGTCTACACATATTCCGCCGGAATCGCCATCACGCCCTTAGCTACAGAAACCGGCTTTCCGCAGTTGCAGACAATGCACGGTGGAGCAAACTCCATATTCTTGATTCTGCTGTTTTTTCTGCATGACGCTCTATAAAAGCCATATTTTCTTCCAAAATCAAGTTTTTCGTGGGATAATCCAAACTGCCACTTTGGATTATCCCACGAAAGGGAAAAAAAAGACAAGATTAGTGCTCTTTTTGTAGGTGTAGGGGGCATTAAGCTTTTTACATATCGTCCATACTTAAGCCTTTCATGCTGATTTCGAATCCAGAAACATTTGATCTTAGCGCATTTATTTTTTCTTCCAGTGCTTTATAGTCAATTTTTTTTGCATTTCTTTTTACTTCAAAAATATGGCACGTTTTATCAATTTCATTTACTGCAACAATGTCAATTTCATTTTGAGATTTTTTATCCCACCATCCGCCAATAGATGTCAGCTGCATCTCTTCATTAATTTTTTCTGTAAAATACTGCTCAAGCGTTTTGCCTGTAAAAGTCTTATAGTCGCGTAAAATCAGTTTCTTTAGTAAATCGTACTGCCCAAGTTCAATTAAATTTTGATTGGAGTAAATGAACCTAAAGTAGAATCTTAGGTAACTGTCTGTAATTTGCCAGCGCACATTGCGGCTTTCTGGCTTTGAAAAAATCGGCCTGACGGGTTTTATAACATTGAACGTTTTATTAAGATTTGAAAGGTAGGAGCCTGTATTTTTTTGAATTATAGAATCAATTTCGCTTTGGACCGTCATCCCGCTGGAAATAAGCGAAAGAATTGAAAAATAGATTCCATAGTCTTTTCCGATTTCACTTATAAGCAAATCTTTTCCGTCTATTAAAAATGGAGAAGAAATTCCTGTTACATAATTTATCATTTTTGTGTGCGTAATGCTTCCGCTTTCCATTAGAAGAAAAATATATTTTGCAACCCCTCCGCTGAGCATATATAGGCAGAGCAAGTCCTCGTTTGTGTATTGCGGGTTAAAGTCTTTTAAAATCTCTTTGCATACAGAAGGGGTAAAAGGTTTTAGATGGATTTTTGCAGTGGCGCGTCCAAATAGAGGTTCTTTTGCGCCTTCAAAAATTTTTATCATCATGGAATAAACTGACCCACAGGCAATAAAGTTGATTTTTGAATTATCTTTGCAGTTGTCCCATATATTCTGCAGATGACTGAAGAATGAAGAATTTATATTTTGAAGCTCCTGAAATTCATCTATGATTAATATAAAGTGCTCCTGTTTTGAATACTCCATTATCTGCTCAAAAAGTTCCTTTAGTGTCGTTATGTTTCCAAAAATTTTAAGGTTGATTGATTGCTCCAGTTCTTTTTGCCATTGCTGGCATAAAATAGGTTCGGAGTTTCTGGTGGTAAAAAGGTAGCAGCTTTTTTTTGTAGATATGAATTTCTTTAATAGCGCAGTTTTTCCAATTCGTCTTCGGCCTGTGATTACAGTGAAAGCCGCATTTGAGTAAGAGTTCTTTTCTATTTGCTCCAGAATTTTTAACTCATTTTTTCTGTCATAAAATTTTTTCATCTTATTGTAACCTATGTTAATATAATGGATATTAAAATAATAGCGATTATATTAACGGCTTTCAAGATGAGAATATTTGTTTATGTTAGAATTTCTAAAGTGAGTATTCCTAAAGCCTTAAGTAAGTATTCCTAAGACCCTGAGTGAATATTCCTAAAGCCCTAAGTAAGTATTCCTAAGGTTCTTAGGAAGTATCTCTTCAGGTCTTAGGAACTATTCCTTAGCCTCTTAGGAAGTATCTCTTCTGGTCTTAGAAAGTATTCCTTTGGTCTTAAGTTTATTGCAATAAACTAAAAAACGGCATGCCGTTTAGACATGCCGCAGAGACTTCTTTTCAGAGTCTCTTTTAGCTTATTGTAATTTCTTTAATAAAGCTGCCATTGTACAGGATTGTGTTTGGCTTTGCCCTTATGCTGACCTTGTATGAGCCGCTTTCAATGTCTGCCGGAAGCATTGCGTCAATCCGCTTGTTTTTGTTCCAGATGTAGTTTTCAAGCCTTATTGAAACATCTCCCTTTGTAAGGAAAATTCCTTGCTCGCTGTCATTTTCGTCAAACTTGAGGTACTCGCCGATTATCCTGATTACATTTCCTGGCTTTGCTTCTTTTAATGCAATTCCATTTACGTTCTGGATTTCTTCTATTGACGGAATCATCTTGTATCTTCCTGACACACGCTCTGTTTTTGTGTTTGCAAGCACTGTCTTTGCTACGGAGCTGTCCACAGTGAGCTTTAGGTTTAAATCGTGGTCATTGCCGGAAAGGTGCGGCTCAAAAGAAGCAAGCTTGTCATTTGCAGTTCCTTTTGCGCAGATATAGACCTGTCCAAACGGGCAGTATACTTTGTAGCCAAGCTGCACATAGCGAATAACAACTTCCTTGTACACATTCATTGCTCCTGCAATGTCGGCCTTTGTTATAGTCGTGTTGTTTTTTGCCATCTCATTGATGAGCTCGTCCAGCGTGATTGAGCCTTCGTTTTCAGAATGAAAATGATAAGGGGACTTTGCATTGGCTGTCTTGTTCTCTCTTAATGAAATCTTTAACATAATTTTCTCCCGCCGGACTTGCAGGCGCCTTGCTTGCCCGGCATTTTGTTTTTTGAGGCAGAAGTCCGCAACGCGGAGGTTTTCTCTGCCGTTCGTTGTGTACAATATACAGCGCGGCAAAGCCCTTGAAATGATAACATTTACGCACTGTTTTATGAGCGTAAAAGCTATCATTTTTTGCTCACCGTTTGGCTTTATCTTCTTGGAAAAGACTTTCGCATTAACTGTGCAAGCCAGTATTTTTACAAGGAGGCGGCTATGGAAAATGAGTTGCTTACAAAGCTCTACGGTGAGTTCTGCTCTATGCGTGGAGAAATGTGCGAGTTCAAGAACAGAACTCTTGAGCGTCTGGGGGCTCTGGAAACAAGCCTTAAAAAATCTTCTGCTGAAAAAACAGCAAGAATTTGCCAGATTGTTTCTATTGGTACAGGAGCGGTTGCCCTTGCTTCTGCAGGATTCGCTGTGCTGAAGACTTTCTTGGGAGGCGCGGCATGAGCATTCAGCAAAAATACTTTGAGGAATTAAGAAAATTTGAGGGCGCGCATTATGTGTGGGGCGGTTCTTCTCCAAGTGGAAGCGACTGCTCGGGCAGTGTGTGCGCCGCAGTGAGCCGTTCTCTTGGAATAAATCTTCGTATTACAGCAGATGAATTATATAGAAGATTTTTTACAGAAAATGTAAAAAGCTTTTGCAACTCAAATTTCTTGTACGCGGCATTCTTTCTTGATGCGCAGGGCAGGGCGGTTCATGTGGCAGGCTGGTGCGGAGCTTGCTATGTAAATGTTTCTAGGCTGGAGGAAAATAAATGCGGCGCATTCCGCAGTGAAAGTGAGATGAAGTCAATGTATTCTCATTTAAGGATGGTAAAAAGAGGGCTTGCTGTATGACAAAGATTGAAAGCATTCATTTTACTTATGCAGAGCTTTTTCAAAATGTATTTAAAAGGCTGCTTCTTCTTGCAGGAAAACTTGCAGGGTACAAGGGATTTGCAGTTTTAATTGCGACAGTGCTTCTTAGGCTTGGATATATAGGGGATGCTGTCTGGGCTTCTGTTGTGATTTCTGCTCTCTGTGGAGTTGTGCTGCCAAAAGCTTTAGGAAGCTATGCCGCTATGGATTCGTCTATGGATGTAGGAGGTAAAGAAAATGAGACATTCGCATATAATGCAAAAAACAGCCGCCGTGATTCTGGCGGTAAACATGGTTTTTCCGGCGAGTGCAGAAAAGTTGTTTCCAACGGAAAAAGCAGAATCAGAAGCGCAGTTAAAAACGCAGGACTTGCCGCTGGATCAGGCTCTGGGCAATGAAACCCTTGCAGCTGAACTTGAAAGAATTCTTGAAGAAACGGTTGATGAAGCATTGTTTTTGCAGCAGGAGGGACTTAAGGCGCAGTTTGAAAAAGAAAGCAGGCGCATTCTTAAAAGCTGCGCGTTCTGGAAAAAAACAGCCATGTGCGAACTTGCCGTTATTCTGGGAGCCGCATTTACAGGAGGTGTTATGTACAGGCTTAGAAACTAGCAGAGATTCCCTGGTCTTGCCGGGGAATTGTATATTTACCGAAAATACTTTTTTGATTGAGAATTATTTAATAGGTTCAGTTTTGAGTTAAAACTGGAAGTGCCTGTATATTCTTATAAAACTTGAAGTTTTTCTGTTTCTGCAGTTTTTGCATTTACTTTATTCTTTGTTTTTTCAAACGGCTTTTCTAAGAAAGTGATGATTACTTTTTGTGGTTCTTGTGTTACCTGTTCTTCCAGTAAACAAACATTGCCATCGTAATACCCATTCACTGCAAGCATTGTTTTACCTCCTTATGAGATATGATTAATTATAGCATAGTTTGTGAGAATTGTGTTTAAATTTTACGGATTTATTAACTGTTGTTCTCATGTCAAGCATGGTAGTAACAAGAAAAGTAAGTGAGGCAATTACTTAAAAATATAAAACTTGGCATTCAGTCTAAAGATATGCATTCTTGAGTTATATGCAATTCTACCTTAAAAAGTGTTTTAAAAATCTGCATAATTTAATCATGTTAAAGCGAAGAACTTGTAGTTTTCTTGATGGGGGGGCAGAAAGCAACAATACGGCTGAATTAGAGTGATGCTCCAAATCAGCCGAGGCGTTGAATGTATATTGAAAGGCGCATTCTGCAAGCGTTTGCATAAAATCTTATTCATTTAAAAACATGGCGCGGCTTTTCCATTTTTGAAAAAATATCTGCAATAAGATTTTCGTAAATAGCACCTCATTATATGTGCATGTTTTTGTAAAGAGTTAAAAATACGAGATATGCCATTATCACTCCACCAAACTTCCGCAGTTCTTGAAATTCAGGTATTTTACACCGTCGCTTTCACATTCAAGGTTTCCGCTGTAGATAACGGTTGGATTCACTGTATTTTTTGCGAATCCTGCAAATTTTTTCAGATTTTTAGCGAATTCTGCGTTGAAAGTTGAGGCCGCCTTTATTTCAACCGGAACAATGCTCCGTCCGTTCTGGACAATCAGGTCAATTTCAAAGCCTTTGCTGTCCCTGAAATAATACAGTGATTTTTCCTCGCCTTTGTTGTACTGCGACTTTAATATTTCAAGCACGACCATGTTCTCAAAAAGGTTTCCCATAAGCGGATCGCGCGAAACCTGCTCCGCGTTTTTTATTCCTAAAAGGTAGCAGGCTGATCCTGTGTCATAAAAATAAATTTTCGGCGATTTTACAAGCCGCTTGGTAAAATTTTCAAAGTAAGGCTCAAGGCGGAAAATGATAAACGATGACTCAAGAATTGAAATCCATTCAGAAATTGTAGTCGATGAAACTCCAGTGTCATTTGCAAGCGATTCATAATTCACAATCTGCCCGATTCTTCCTGCTACAAGACGAAGAAATTTCTCAAACAGATTTTTGTGCTTCACGTTCAAAAGCGACTGCACATCCCGCTCCACATAGGTCTGAAAATAAGAGCGGTAAAGCAAATCAACAGGCTGGTTTTCCGAATAATGGCGCGGCATGAATCCCTGGTACAAATATTCATCTTTTGAAAGGTTCTGTCCGATTCGTAAAAGCTCAGAAATTGAATATGGAAGAAGATTTATAACTGCTGTTCTTCCTGCGAGCGACTGCGAAATTGCGGATTTTAAGCCCTGCTGGAAACTTCCTGTAAGAATGAACTGTCCGTTTTGCTTTTTCTCATCGACTAGAACTTGGATTTTATTCAGCAGGGCAGGAACTCGCTGGATTTCGTCAATAATCAAGGGCGCCTTAAAAAGATTGAAAAATTCATTTATATCGTTCTGTGCAAGCGCAAAAATTTCCGGGTCTTCAAGGTTCACATATTGATAAGATGGAAAAAACATTTCTGCAAGCGTGGTTTTGCCGGACTGGCGAGGACCTAAGATTGTAACAACAGGAAAATATTCAGCGCAGCGTTTGAGTTCAGCTTCGATTTCTCTTTTTGTGTTCTGCATGATAAGAGCGTATAAAAAAACAGAACAAATTTCAAGTTCAACTTTGGATTTGTACCATTTTTTTTATGAATCTAAAAATATGCTTTTAGGAGTCAAAAACTGTTCTAAAAATCTGCATAATTTTATTATGTTAAAGAGAAAAGCGTATGATTTTCTTAATGAATGGCGAAAATGCTGGAGGTTGTGAATAAATTTCTTGAGACAAGCAATTACAATGTAGTCCATGAGGAGCAGGTTCGAAACAGTGGCAATGAGATAGAAAACGTTTAAAACTCGGCATTCTAGCTATTAAAAAGTAGAAATCAGTACATAAATCCCAGCAGCCAGATAGGAATCCGCCGGTCAGTGCCGAATTCTATGTCGTCGGCGATAATGTATGAGTCTGGAACTGTCTGAATTTGTTTACGCTTTTTGTTCTTCCCGCCTACTTCAAAAGTGTATTTTGAGTCCACAAAGAAATCACTTTCCTCTGAAAAATCAACTTTATGGGAATGTAAGAGCTGGTTTAGAACAAAAGTTTCCCGGCGGTTGCCTGTATTGGCGTTTTCTCCATTAAAAAGTTCCATAAGGTTTGTGTTTTCCATGAGAATCTTTTCGGGTTTTTCAAGGACACTTAATCCGCGTGATTTTTTATAAAGCTGGTTTATCAGTTTTGCGTCTTCCAAATATTTCAAATATTGAAGCAAGGTCTGTCTTGAAATTCCGATTTTTGCGGCAAGCTGTGTTATGTTTGGAATGAACGGGGCAGATTCGCCTATGATAGCCAGAAGTTTCTTTATTCTTGGAATATAGGCGATTTCCAGTCCGCGGAGAAAAGGAACCTCAACTTCAAGAATCATGTTCAGGGTTTCATTTAGACGGTTAAAATAGTCGTCTTTTCCTTCTAAAAAGTACGGATAATAGCCAAAAGATAGATAATCGTCAAAAAATTCAAACGGCTTGATTTTTGATGCGATTTCCGCGGAAATCTGCTCGTTGTTCTCTAGTATTTCTTCCAATGTAAAAATTGGAAAATCGTGTGCTTTTATCAGCGAAAGATACTCGCGGAAAGAAAGACCGGTCAGCTCATAAACTAAAGTTCTGCGGCTTAAATCCGCTCTGCCGTTCAGAATTTCAAGCAAGGAAGAACCAGTGAAGGCGATGTGAAGCTCTGGAAAATCATCGTAAAGATTTTTGATTTCCTTTGACCAGTTTTCGTATTTATGCACTTCATCAAGAAAAAGATGAGTTCCGCCACGGCTTACAAATTTTTCTGCAAGTTCAACAAGTGTATTGTTTGAAAAATAAATGTTGTCAAGGCTTACATAAAGAACTTTGCTCAGGTTATCGGAGAAAGTTTTTTTTATATGCTGCAGGAATAGCGTTGTTTTTCCAGTTCCTCTTGAGCCTCTTATGCTTATAAGCCGCGCATTCCAGTTTATTTTTCTTTCCAGTTCGCGCTCAAAGGTTGGAAGCGGGGCGGTCATTTTCTTTCTGAAAACTTCTATCAGTTTTTCCATAGCTTGATTTTATAACATATTGCTCAAATTGTTAAGTCTACTTAACAATTTTTGATTAATTTTGTTAAGCTGACATAACGTTTTTTTTTAGTTTTGGTTGAACTGGTTGTAATCGGGAAAACTCGATTGATTATTGAGTGGTACAAAAAACTGTATTTTTAAACTAGGAAATATTCTAAAAATCTGCATAATTTAATCATGTTAAAGCGAAGAACTTGTAGTTTTCTTGATGGGGGGCAGAAAGCAACAATACGGCTGAATTAGAGTGATGCTCCAAATCAGTCGAGGCGTTGAATGTATATTGAAAGGCGCATTCTGCAAGCGTTTGCATAAAATCTTATTCATCTAAAAACATGGCACAGTAAAGCGGCAGTGTAATTTTTTTGTTTGCAAAACCAATGTTTCCATTGCAAAGTTTTATTCCATACGGAAATTCACTCTTTTTTAGCAGATTATCCATGCTGGAAGTTCCTTTGTTTCCGCTTTTTACTTCTACTGGAGTTGCATTGTCTTTGTATCTTATAAAGAAATCAATTTCCCCCTGTGAGTTTTCTTTTTTGTAATAATAGAGCGGCTTTTCCATTTTTGAAAAAATATCTGCAATAAGATTTTCGTAAATAGCACCTTTATAAATTTTCAATGTGTCATCAATAATGTCTTTTTGAGTTCCGTCATCCAGCATTGCACACAAAAGTCCAATATCATGCATATAAATTTTAAAGCAAGAAGAGACAACATTTCCTGCAAACGGAAGAGCTGGCGGATTTATATTGTAGCAAAAATCAATTATGCCTGCATCGTAAAGCCACATCAGGCTTCCTGCAAACTTTCGGGCAGTTCCTTTTTCTTCTACAATGCCGTATTGAAATTTACGGTTTTCTTTTGCAAGCTGGCGCGGAATAGAAAGAAAACATTCCCTTGCCTTTGTTTTTTCTGAAACAGGGGCATATTTTGCAATGTCATTCTGGTAATTAAGCAGAATATTTCTTTGAAGTTTCAATGCAGTCTGATAATTGTGTTCATTCGTAAAACTTTGCACAACTTGCGGCATTCCGCCGATAACCGCATATTGCCTAAAATATTCCATCATCTTTTTGTGTGTGGCATCGGGAATCTTTTTTGAGTTTTCATAAAATGAGCGGATATAGCTGACTGTTTCATGAGGCACTCCCAATGCCCATAGAAATTCCTCAAAGTCCATGGAATGCATTTTTTCTTCCTGCACATAACCTACCGGGTAAGAAGAAACATCTTTGTAGTTGAGCCCCAAAAGAGAACCGCTTGCAATCACATCATATCTTTTGTCCATTGAAAAAAATTTCAGCGCAGTTCTTGCCTGCGGGCAGCTTTGTATTTCATCAAGAAAAATCAAAGTTTTTCCATTTTCAAGATGGGCATCTTTTACCCTGAGAGAAATTTCAGCTGTGAGTGTATTCACATCTAAGTCGCCGGAAAATATATCTTTATAGGAAGGATTTTCTTCAAAATTGATGTAGATGTAGTTTTCATATTCAGCGCGACCAAACAAATCTATTATATAGGTTTTTCCAATTTGCCTTGCGCCACGAACAAGCATACATAATTTATCTGTTTTATTTTTCCAGTTCAGAAGAGTATTATAAAATTTTCTTTGCATAAATATATTATTGCATATTTTAAGTACCTTTGGAATATGTAATTTGCATATTTTAAGCATTTATTAGACAGTGTTGTTGCATATTTTAAGTATAGAGAAAGTGTTCATATTTTGTGTATTCTGCAAATATTGACATGGAGATATTTTTGCAATAAAATGTTGTTATGGACTTGACGAGAATTTATCAGTTTGCTAGCCTCTATTGCTCTATTGCTCTATTGCTCTATTGTGGGGCATAGTATGCGCAAGTTCTAATAGCGAAGAAAACCTAAAATCATTCTACATTTATAGAAGAAACTCACAATATACGACCCGGTGGGCGCACGTTTTATGTGCGTCCGCTGGGTCGCGCTGTTTTAAACTCAATTCTGCAAACCATACCAGCTGAAAAATAAAATTAAATAAAAAAGGAAATGGAGAAGAAAATGAAAAGATTTCTTACAGTTTTGATTGTGGCTTTGCTGCTTGTTCCGGCGTTCGCCCAGACGACAGTAGATGAAGGAAAGCTAGTAAAAACGCTTGAAAAGAACAAGGACAAAGACGCCGCCTTTGCGAGCGAGATTGACCTTAGCCAGATGTATGTGTACAGCGACGGCGAAATTGATATTCCGCTTTTTACAAAAAGCAAGGTCAAGATTGTCAGCGACATAGACATGACTGACATAAAAATAAGAATTTCCAATGCCAGAAAAAGCAGATTTAACGTTTTGTTCAAGGTGAAGGACATCAAGACCAGAACCTATAAGATTACAAGAATTGCAGGAATTGAAACTGCGGCTGAATATAGAAATCGGCTTGAGGCAGAAAGAAGACGGGCGGAAGAAGAGGCGCGAGAGCGTAGAAGGCAGCAGGAAGAAAAAGAAAGGCTTGAAGCCGAAGCCGCGGCGGAGGCTGCAAGAAAAGCTGACCTTAGAAACGCGGTGTTTGTGATTGTAAACCTGGAGCCTGAAAATTTGCCAGGTGCAGAAGCTGAATGGATTCCTGTCTGCGTAAGAGACAATCTTAGGCTTAACCTGCGCGAGTGCCTTGAAATGAGCTTGATTACAGACTCAGAAGCCGAGTCTATGTTAAAAAGCGGCAAGGCGCAAGATAAGGCTGAATACGCTCTGTTCACAAAAGTAAAAAAGACAAGCGACGGATATTCTATAAACACGGAATTCAAAGGAAGCGACGGCACTGTAAAGGCGAATGTAAGTTCTGATGAATATCCATCTGCTGGAGACTTGCTTGCTCCTGGAGGCGCAGTTGATAAAATTTCCCTTGCCCTTGCTGACGCCCTAAATATTCCTGTGTACGATTTTATGCGCGACATTCTTTTAAACAAAGACTATGAAGGAAACGAGCTTTTTAATACAGGAACTAAGGCAAATTATTTTAACATGCTGGTTACTGACAGCAACAATGATATAGAAAAAATAGGCGCTTCAGGAAAGATAAATGACATTACAGACAGAATCAGAATAAAGAATGACAAGGAGCTGTTTGCTCAAAAGCTCAATGCGGCTGAAAAACAGAAGTCATTGCTTGAAGAGCAGAACAAGCGCAAAAGCGCGGATGAAAATCTGGATGAAAAACGCAGCGATGCGCTCAAGGCACGCAGAACCCAGATTGAAGAGGCTGTGGCAAAGGCGGCTTTAGGACGCAAGTCTGACACAGGAATCCGTTTGATTACAACTATTGAGGCAAAGAAAAAGGCTTTGTCAGAAATACGGCAGTCCGTGGAAAACGAGTGCATTGAGCTGCATGACAAGATGAAACTTGACGAGGCTGAGCAGGCTCTTGAGATTCTGGAAGCGGAATGGACTTCTGTAGAAATGAACGACGGACAGCCGACAGAAGCCGCCAAGCAAAGAAGAGTGAACAAGGTAAATGCAAGCCATGCCGCATTGCTTGAGAAATTCTATGCGGACTGCGACGCTGTTTACCAAAAAACGGCTGCACGGCAGAACGCGCTTATAAATGACATAAACGCAGACTACAAGAAAATTGCGCAAGGCGGAACTTTGAGCAGCGCGGACCATGCGCTTGCAGTGAGCTTTGGCGAGTATGACGGCGACAAATACGGCTGGAACGTGGAGCTTTGCGTGTACTCTGACGGAATTCTCTTGCTGGACGACACATTCATATTGAAGTACGAAAGCATTGCTGGAAAAAAGGCTCCAGACCTTGCGAGCGCGACAGATGCGCAGCTTGCAGAGTATGCCGACAACACAGACTTGTACAGCTCCCTTTTTGCGCGCGGAGTGCCTGTGATAACTGTTGAGGCTGATATAAAAGTCGTGCCTGCCACTGAGAACAAGCCAAGCTGCTACACTCTTAATATAAGCGAAGTGCGAGCTATAAATACCTTGACAGGAAAAACTGTGCAGAAAGACACTGTTAACAGGCAGGCAGAACTTGCGCTAAAGCCAAGATTTGATATGCGCGGGCTGCACGGCGTTGTTGCAGGAGAAAAGGATATAGCGCAGAGAGAGGCAGAAAAACAGGCTGTGCTTGAGAGGTGCAGACAGATTCTTTCAATTTTAGAAAACAAAAACTACAAGGCAAGCGATTTGATGATTCCTGTTCCAAATATGCATTATTCAATAATGGCAACAGAAGTTACACAGGAGCTTTACAAGTCTGTTATGGGCGAGAACCCAAGCGAGTTCAAGGGAGAAAAGAACCTTCCTGTAGAAAACGTAAGCTGGTATGACGCTATTGTGTTCTGCAACAGGCTGAGTGTAAAAGAAGGTCTTAAGCCTGTTTATTCTGTTGACGGAGTAACCAATGTGTCTATGTGGGGCTATACTCCGCATAAAGGATATTCCATTTACAGTGAGATTAAATGCAACGAAAAAGCGAACGGCTACCGCCTGCCAACAGTAGAAGAGTGGCGGTATGCGGCAAAGGGCGGTCAGGAATTCAAGTACAGCGGAAGCGACAACTTGGACGAAGTTGCTTGGTACGACGGCAACAGCGGAGACAAGACACATACAGTTGCGCAGAAAAAGCCTAACGGCTACGGCTTGTACGACATGAGCGGAAACGTGTGGGAGTGGTGCTGGGATTCCAGCAGCTACAGCAAGCGCTTTTACTGCGGTGGCGGCTGGAGCAGCAGCGCCGCGGGCTGCGAGGTGGGCCGCAGGGGCTGGTACAACGCCGACAGCACCGACGACAACCAGGGCTTCCGCATTGTCCGCTCTTCCAGCAAAAAATAGCGAGCTGTAGCGGTGTAGAGCCAGCGTAAAGAGGCGTTAAGCCGAATGGAGCAGGCTCGGAGCAGCCACAGCGAGCGGGGCACGGAGAGAGTTTGTTTTTTATTAACTTGTTGAAAAAGGAAAATAATAATTATGAATGGAAAAACGGGAATCCTTTTTGGAGCGGGCGCGGAAAGGTGTTTCAAAATGCCAACAGGAAGTGATTTTGCAATGGAAATACTTTTTCCAGAAGATAATGTAAAAGATTCTGCAAGGAAAATGTTTTCGAAAGTTTTTGGCAATGAAAATATGTTTAAAGCTTTTGACGGTAGTGATTATAAAACGGTGATAAAATCAACTGTCGAGAAAAGAAAAAATGTTTTGGAAAATTTTTTTACTGAAAAAAATATCGATATTTCATTGTTTAATGATTATTACAGCAAAATAGAAGAATTTCCAACTTTTGATAAAAATAAGGCAAAAACAGAACCTTGCAGGGAGAATTTTAGAAAACTGGTAAGACTTTACGCTGCATTTTTTATGATTTCAAAAGGAATAAAGGAAAGGGATTCTTTTAATGAAGCCATTGGAGCGGAAAGCAATTCCATTAAGAATTTATTTGATGATGTTGCTATTGAAGAGCTTCATTCGTTTAACTATAGCCGGCTTATATCTCTTAATAAAGAGATTGTTTCTCTTGTACAAAAAAAACTTGATAGCAATGAGAAATCTGGAAATTCTTCATTGATGGAAGTCTACGAGGAAGTTCGTAGCAGTGTATATGATATTTTTACGAAGACACTGGATTATCAGCTTCTTATGAATGAATACTATGACTATCTTTTTGACAAGAACGGGTCTTCTTCAAAGTGCAACAAAATTGCCTCATTTCTTTTTGTAATTCAGCAATACATAAAAGAGCATTTTGATGAAAAAAAAGCTTTGGAGAAAGGCAAAACATATTATGCTGATATATTTGATAAAAATCTAAATGATTTTTTCATTGCATCTACAAATTACTCGAAGATTCCAGAGTTGGAAATAGAATATCTGAATGGAAGTACAGATAAATATCTTAACCTTGATGGTTTTGATGTGGTCTCAGAAGATTATGTTCCTGAAAATAAAAATTGCGTGCCTTTTATATTTCCTCAAACTACACTCAAGCCGTTTGTTTCTGTGGATGCTGTTCTTCCATTCGCAAAAACCTTTGAAGAATTTAATAAATGCTCAAAAATCGCTGTTATCGGATTTAATTTTAATGATGATGACAGTCTAATAAAGTCAATATTCCATAAACTGTTGATATATGGAAAAAAGGTCATTTATTTTAGCTATAAATATGAAGAAGATGGAAATATTCATAAAGTTGAAAATAAATTGAAGGAAAAACTTTGTCTTAGCAATAATACCGGGGATTTGATTGTAAGACTGATAGATGATGATAGAAAAGATACTGAAACTGGAAAAAACTGGCTTGATTATCTTCAAGCTATCTGAGTTCAAAAAAATATAGAGAGGTTAGTAATTATGAAATTGAAATTTGTTTTTATCGCTGCAATGTCTGCTCTGCTGTCATCTGTGTTGGCTGCGGAAGACAATTTTGAGGAACTTTTGGAAAAGTACAAAAATGTTACTTCTGAGAGTCTTTTAGCAGAAAGAGAAAAGAAACAGAGTGCTGTGATATTGAAGGAAAAGCTAGACAATACTTTTCTTGATGGCGCAATGATTGCAGTTCCCGAAAAAAGCTACAGCATACTAAAAACAGAGGTTACACAAGAGTTTTACGAAGCTGTTATGGGAGAGAATCCTAGCAGATTTAAAGGAGAAAAGAATCTTCCTGTAGAAAAAGTGAGCTGGTATGACGCTGTTGTGTTCTGCAACAAACTGAGTGTGATGTATGGACTTGCTCCAGTGTATTCCGTTTCTGGCAAGTCTGATGTATCTGAATGGAACTATGAGCCTCATAAGGGTGATGGCATTTCAAATGAAGTTGGATGCAACGAAAATGCCAACGGCTACCGCTTGCCCACAGTAGAGGAATGGCGGTATGCGGCAAAGGGCGGTCAGGAATTCAAGTACAGCGGAAGCGACAACTTGGACGAAGTTGCTTGGTACGACGGCAACAGCGGAGACAAGACACATACAGTTGCGCAGAAAAAGCCTAACGGCTACGGCTTGTACGACATGAGCGGAAACGTGTGGGAGTGGTGCTGGGATTCCGGCAGCTACAGCAAGCGCTTTTACTGCGGTGGCGGCTGGAGCAGCAGCGCCGCGGGCTGCGAGGTGGGCGGCAGGTTCTGGTGCAACGCCGACCACACCGACTTCGACCTGGGCTTCCGCATTGTCCGCTCTTTAAGCAAAAAATAGCGAGCTGCGGCGGTGTAGAGCCGGCGCAATGAGGCGTTAAGCCGAATGGAGCAGGCGCGGAACAGCTGCAACGAGCAAGTGTTGTTGAAAAAAGATAGATTCCCGCATTGAGTGCGGGAATGACACTTTGATATGTGTGGCAGGACACGGAGAGAAATTGTTGAATCAAAAATTTATGAAAGAAATATATGAGGTGTAAATTGTTTCGTAAAGTTAAGATTTTTGTGAAAGAAAAAGACAATTGTCTTAAATCAAAAAATACAAACTCAGGTGAAAACTTATTTTCTTGCTTATTTAAGATTCTACCAATGGTTTTAGTTGTAAGCATTGTGGCTTTTGTTGCTGTATATTTTTTGATATTTATTCTGAAAAATTTTTCTCCCGAAATAGAAAAATCACGTTTCATGGTGTCAGATAAATTTTCGTTGTTAAGCGGATTTATTGGTTCTGTGGTTGGTGCTGTTATTTCAGCAGCTATTGTTTGGAAGCAGCTTGGGGAAAATACCTGTGCCATAAAAATGCAGAATCAGCTTGAGCTTAGAAAAATGTTCTCGGAAAAACGACGCTGGAGAATACATCTTGTCATCCAAGAACTTGCTAGGTCGGAAACTCATGTTAAAAAAGATAAGCTTAAAGTCATAGCCTCTGAATTTAACATTGATAGTTCTGAATTGGAAAACATTAATACATCTGGAGATGGAAAAGAATTTCTTGAATCAATTCTTGAAGATTATGAGTCTGAACTTGATGACTATCTTGGTCTTTTTGAGGTTGCTTGTGCAATGCTGAAAAATGGCAATCTTGACTGGGATATGTTCTTTGAAAGTTATTCGTACAGACTGAATTATATAGGTGCGGCAGGGTTTATATCGATTAAAATAAAACTTGAAAAAGAATATTGGAAATTGCTACAGGAATTAATTCGTGAAAATTATATTTGGTGTCAGACACAATAAACAAGCTTTGGCTTAATGTTGAGTTTTTATTTTGTTGAGGTTATGGATTCTCCGGTCAAATCGTGGAAAGTAATCGCGACATTGTTGTGTTTATAAATTTAATTTCATTTTAACAAGGAGAAAAAAATGAAAATCTTTAAGAAATCTTTTACTTGGACTAGTGGCTGCAAAAGGAGCCTGTCTTTTGCTAGTTCTATTATTTGCGGAATTATACTTCTTGCTGTTACATTGCAGATTTCATGCTCTAACCCAGGAGACGACAATGGAGATTCAACTATTGAATCAACCTTTGAAGGGGCGGATGTTGACAAGAACAATTCCGGTGAAACAAAGCCAGATGGGGGCGAGGATAATTCAAATCCTGACGAAACAAAGCTAGACACTGTCAAGGCTGCCTTGGCAGTGGGCGTTACGTATAAAAATGTTTGTAAGCTTATGATCGCTGTTCCAGGAAAGGAATTTTCTATTCTTGCAACTGAGGTTACGCAGGAGCTTTACGAGTCAGTTACGGGCGAGAATCCTAGCGAAAATAAAGGGGAAAAGAATCTGCCTGTGGAAAATATAAGTTGGAATGATGCAATCTATTTTTGCAATGAGTTGAGTAAGAAGTGCGGTTTGCCTCCTGTCTATGCTGTTGATGACAAAACTGAGGCAAAAGAATGGATGTATGATTCGGAAAATAAAATAATAGGAACTATAAATTAAAATGAAAATGCCAACGGCTACCGTCTGCCTACAGTGGAAGAATGGCAGTATGCGGCAAGGGGCGGACAGGAGTTCAAGTACAGCGGCAGCAACAACTTGGATGAAGTGGGCTGGTATGGCGGCAACAGCGGAGAAAAGACACATCCAGTTGCGCAGAAAAATCCGAACGGCTACGGCTTGTACGACATGAGCGGCAACGTTTATGAATGGTGCTGGGATTCCAACGATAAAGGGAATCGCTATGACTGTGGTGGTAGCTGGCGCAACAGTGCTGACCGCTGCGAGGTTGACAACGGTTACTGGAACGATGTTAGCTACTCCTACTCCAACTTAGGTTTCCGTGTTGTCCGCAATATAGAATAGTAAGAGCGATGTGTCCGGCAAAATGTACAGAAATGCCAACCCTGAACGGGACAGAAGTCTCACATCAGGAAATGTTAAAGAAAATAATCACGACATTGTTGTGTTTATAAATTTAATTTCATTTTAGCAAGGAGTATAAAAATGAAAAACTTAAAAAAATGTTTTGGTTTGGCTGGCAGCCGCAAGAGCGGACTGTCTTTTGCAAAGTTTGCATGCGGAAGCATGCTTGCCGCTTCGCTTTGCGCTTCCTGCGCCTCGAACAAGGCTGTTGAGCAGATTGTCATAGAGGACGAGGAGCGGGGAATAAATATGGTTTCGATTCCTGGAGAAAGCTATTGCATAATGGACACGGAAGTTACCCAGGAGATTTACGAGTCTGTTATGGGAAATAACCCAAGCAAATTCAAGGGAGAAAAGAATCTTCCTGTGGAAAATGTGAGCTGGAACGATGCTGTTATGTTCTGCAACAAGCTGAGCGAGCAGGAAGGTCTTGCGCCTGTGTATTCTGTGGACGGAGAAACTGATGTAAGCCAGTGGGGGCGTATGTTTAGCTCGGTAAGTGTGAAAATAAAATGCAATGAAAATGCTAACGGCTACCGTCTGCCTACAGTTGAAGAATGGCAGTATGCGGCGAAAGGCGGACAGGAATTCAAGCACAGCGGCAGCGACAATTTGGATGAGGTTGCCTGGTATGGCGACAACAGCGGATACAAGACACATCCAGTTGCGCAGAAAAAGCCTAACGGCTACGGCTTGTACGATATGACTGGCAATGTTTGGGAATGGTGCTGGGATACAAGTGGCAATAACTGGGACTTTTACGCTGGGTATTACGGCAGTGGATGGAATACCCCCAGATTTAATTGTGCAGTGGGGAAGCGTAATAGTAGCTACGCTGACCGTAGGTACGACAATTTAGGCTTCCGTGTTGTGCGCAATGCTGATTATTTCAGAGAAGAATAGGATAGAAAAAGTGAATGCGTTAAAGAATCCTAAAAACGGACGGCATTTTGCAAAAATGGCCTGTGCATTTGCGCTGCTTGGCGTTTTTCTGTGCGTGTCATGCGGAAACAAGAAGGTGAATGTGGCGGCGGCTCTTAAAAAAGGAATTCATGAGGCTAGCAGCCTGATGGTTGCAGTTCCGGGAAAGAGCTATTCCATTCTTGCAACAGAAGTTACGCAGGAGCTTTACAAGTCAGTCATGGGCGAGAATCCTAGCGGGTTTGATGGAGAAAAGAATCTTCCTGTGGAATGTTTGAGCTGGTATGACGCGGTTATGTTCTGCAACAGGCTGAGCGAAAAAGAAAAACTTGAGCCTGTGTATTCTGTGGACGGAGAAACTGACGTGGAAGAATGGGGCTATTCTCCTCATAAGGCTGCTGAATTCAAGCCTGAAATAAAATGGCGCAAGAACGCAAACGGCTACCGCCTGCCTACAGTTGAGGAATGGCAGTATGCGGCAAAAGGCGGGCAAAACTACAAGTACAGCGGCAGCAACGACCTTGACAAAGTGGGCTGGTATGGCGAAATAGAAGGACTTGTAGCAATAGGAAAAACTCATCCTGTGGCGCAGAAAGCTCCCAACAGCTACGGTCTTTACGACATGAGCGGCAACGTTTGGGAATGGTGCTGGGATTCCTACAGCCACTGCAAACGCTATAACTGCGGCGGCGGTTGGAACAGCTACGCCGTCGACTGCGAGGTGGGCTATCGGAACGACTACTTCGCCTACTACGGAGACGTCAACCTGGGGTTCCGCATTGTCCGCTCTTCTAGCAAAAAATAGCGAGCTGCGGCTGTGTAGTGCCGGTGTAGCGCAGGCGGCAAGCCGTAGCGTAACAGGCACGGAACAGCTGTAAGCGAGCAGGCGGTGTTGTAAAAAAATAGATTCCCGCATTGAATGCGGGAATGACATATAACCAATAGCGGGAATGATAAATTAGCAAGAGTGTGAATGTCATATAAGCAAGCCTTATAAAGTTGTATGTCATTCCCCGGCTTGACCGGGGAATCAATGTGGAGGAGAATTTATGGCTTTATTGACCCAGTTCATGACGTTTTTTGTAAGCCCGTTCAGCGAGCCGTCTAGCCACGCGGAGCTTAACAACTTTCTTAAGTCCCGCCGCATAATAAATGTGGAAAAAAGGCTTATAGACGGCGAGCGCGGCACTGGCTGGGTGTTCCTTGTTGAATATTCAGACAATGAGGGCGCAAAGCCTTCATACACGATGAGCGCGAAAGTTGACTGGCGCGATGTCTTAAATCCAAGTCAGTTTGCAGTCTATGACCTGCTGCGCAAAAAACGCAAGGAAATCGGCGAAAAGACAAAAATTCCCCTCTACGGAATCTTGAGCAACGAGCAGCTCGCGCTTATGGCGCAGAATCCGCCAAAGACAAAAGAGGAGTTCATAAAGATAAAAGGAGTGAGCGAGCAGAAATACAAGCAGTTCGGAGAAGAGTTTCTTGAAACAGTAAAGTCAGCCATGCTTTCTGCTGAGCATGCGGCTGACAGCGCAAAAGAAGATTCCGCTGAAAATAAAAATCAGCTGGATATATTCTAGGAGATCGACTGTCATTATCGGGCTTGACCCTGCGATGTTTCTGAAAGAAACTCGGTTGATAATCTATTGCAAATAAAAAAAGCAGATTGTCGTATCAAGGTACGACAATGACAATGAGCTTTAAATATTTAGGAACAAGCCTCTGGAAAAGTTTTCGGCTGGGATTCCAACAGCAACAGCAAACGCTATAACTGCGGTGGCAGCTGGAACAACAACGCCAACATATTCACTATGCGTTTAAAAAGGCTGGAATCTGCAAGTATTTTCTAAAGCTCGATGTGCGGAAGTATTTCGACTCTATTCAACACAAAAAACTTAAGGAGCTTCTTTTTAGAATTATAAAGGACAGAAAATGTCTGGCATTGCTTTTTGGGATTATAGATTCCTACAGCGTTTCAGACGGACGCGGGCTTCCGATTGGAAACCTTACAAGCCAGTTTTTCGCGAACTATTATCTTTCGTCGTTGGATCATTTTGTACTGGAAAAGCTAAAGCCTAAAGGATACGCGCGCTACATGGACGACATTGTTGTTTTTTCGGACTCAAAGAGCGCACTAAAGGACATTCTTTTCGAAATGCAGAAGTTCATAGAGCCGTTCTCGCTTTTGTTCAAGCAGCCGGTGATTAGCTCGTGCAGGGGCGGCGTTCCGTTCCTGGGATATTCAGTTTCTGGCAGGGAAATTTCGCTTCTGGGCAGGACACGCAGAAGAAAGGCAAGAAAAGTCAGGCGGCTTGCCTACGAGTTCAGACAGGGCTTGATAGACGGAGAGAAATTTGCGGACAGGATAAGCTGCATGGGGATTGCAGTGATTTAGTAAGAAAAAAATATGCGGATTCGTTGAATTCCGTGTGTTTTTAATAGATTCAATTTCATTTTAAAAGGAGTAAAAAATGAAAAATGTAAAAGAGTATTTGAACAAGGCTGGCGGATTTATAAACAAGCTGCCTTTTGCAAATCTTTCGGAAAAGTATCTGGGAAAGGTTTCTGCCTTAAAAAAGGTTATTCCGTATGCAAACTATATTGCCTGCGGTGTTGCGGCTTTAATAGTTGTTGCAGTTGTCTGTAGCATTGTTGCGCCGGGAATTAAATTCAACAAGTGGATGAAGGTCATTGAAGACGCTTACGAGGAGCAGACCGGCAATTATCAGTCTGTTGACTTTATGGGCGAGTACAGCAAGGCTCTTGATGAAGCTGTTTCCCAGATGAATGAATGTTCAGACGACAGAAAAGGCTTGGAAGAGCTAAGAGAAAATAAAAAAGACTATCTTGGGCAGCTTTCAGATGTCAGGGACAGGCTTGAGAAAATGTCAAATGAGTTCACAGACAAGTTTTCCGCCAAAATGAATGAGGCGGGAAACCCGAACTTTAAGATGTCAAACAAGATGATAAAAGAGTACCAAGACAAGCTTGCAAAGCTTGTTCCTGCTTCTTCTGACTTGATGGAAAACTATTTCACAATCAATTCAGAAATATATGACGACTTCTGCGGCAAGTTTGAAGAAAAGTATGCTGAAAAGCTCAATAAAATAAATGAAGCCATAAAAGAAGCCGACAGACAGGCGTATTTGAGCTATCTAAAAAGAACGCTGCCGGGAAAATGGAGATTTGACGATAAAAAAGATGACATAAAAGGATTTGCGGAGCTTGTCTTCAAAGGCGACGGAGCGTCTGGAGAGTTCTCTTATTACTATCATAAAGATGCTGGCACAAGGAAAGAAATAGATCTTAGTGATCGTTTGGTTTTTTCTGTAGTTGATGCTCCTATTGAACGAGGATATATCTTGATAAAAGTACCAGAGGAAGAATTTAAATATTCCGGCACATATACAATGCCTGAAAATACTGCATATCTAAAGATTGGTTCTTCTTCTAACAAGAATACGCCAGAAAAGAAAGCAGGAGACACATTGCAGTCCCGTGTAAGCTTTGAAGACTCGAACACTCTCTATTTTGACGGAAAAATGTTCAAGCGCGCTAGAAAGTAGAATGTGATTCATGCAAAAAGAAATTCCCGTGCTGCTTGCACGGGAATGGAAAAACTCGGCTAATCATTGCAGTTGCAATACTAACTTTTTTCCAAGCACATTTGCAGCTTTTGTCAAAGTTGCAAGGGTTACAGAATCATTATATGGATTCAAGAGCCGGTCCAATGCGGCACGAGAAGTTGACATTTTCTTTGCCATTTCTGTTTTGTTGATATTCTGCTTTTGCATTTCTTCAATCAAATTATATGAAATAAGTCTTTTTATTGCCTCATTTTTTACTTCTGTAGCAATTCCCTCTTTTTCGAGAAAATCATCAAAAGAACTTCCTGCATATGCATTATTCATTTTGGCCTCCTAAAACTAAGTTCCTTCGTTTCTTGCCTAATTCCATATCATCTTTTGGAGTTTTTTGGGTTTTCTTTATAAATGCATGAAGCAATATCATTTTGCTTCCGTTTATTGTGAACATCACTCGGCAAATTCTTTTGTCAGAAATATCTGAGCGAACTTCCCATAAATTAGTATCAAGTTTCCTTACTGTTGGATATCCAACCGGCCAAGACATTTCCACAGCCATAATATCCGCCCCCACAGATTTCTTATCTTCTATGGATAGTCCTTTTAGAAAATCCCGCACAGGCTCATTGTTTTGTTCTGTTTTGAAAAATTCTGCTTTTATTTTCTTTTGGATTTCCATATTTTTTAATGTATCATAATTGATACGCTTCGTCAAATAAAAAAGACGGTCTTGACCCGCCACAAGCATGGGAATGGAAAAAACGTTCTGCCATTATCCGATAAATATATTCCGGCTGCAGTGCCGTGCTAATTTTCTGTAATAAATCCGATGTAGTTTTCTTTGGTAATTACTGAAAATGGAATCTCAGGATAATTGTTGGAGAATGTAAGCGGACACTTTGCGCCGGATTTTTTTGAACTGTATTTGAATTCAAAGGCGGAAAAAACTCCGTCCTTTTCTTCTATAAAATCAATTTCCTGTTTTTGGGTTGTGCGCCAGAAATAGTACTTTTCCTTTCTGTTGTGGAATGCATTATTCTTGATGCGTTCGCTTATTAGAAAATTTTCCCAAAGTCCGCCGATGTCTGCGCGCAGGTTGCACGGAGAAAAATTATTAATGACAGCGTTCCTTACTCCGTTGTCGTAAAAATAAATCTTTATGCTCTTCTTCAGTTCATTTCGCACATTCCGGCTGTAAGAATGAAGATGAAAGATGACAAATGCCTTTTCCAGCAGATCAATATATCTTTGTACGGTCAGACTATCAATTCCAAGCAAGCTGCCTATCTCGTTGAAAGAAACCTCGCTTCCTACCTGCAAGGCTAGTACCTGAACAAGTTTTTCTATAATAGCGGGTTTCCGTATATCCTGAAATTCAAATACATCTTTATAAAGATAGCTTGAGACGATGTTTGAGAGAATATCCTTTTCATCCCCCGGATTGTTAACAACATCTGGATAAAATCCGTAGACTAAGCGGGTTTCCAGTTGCCTGATTTCATCAAGCATGGATGAATTATGGACAAGCTCGTTCGTGGAAAACGGAAAAAGATTGTACTCAAATTTTCGCCCAGTCAGAGGCTCATTTAATATATTGGAAAGATCTAGTGACGAAGAGCCTGTTACCGCGAACTGCACATCCTGAAAATTTTCGTAGAGGATTTTCAAAATAAGCCCGATATTTTTTACACGTTGCGCCTCGTCAATTACAATGAATTTTGACTTTCCGATAAGCGGTCTAAAGTGCGCAGAAGATTCTTTAGTAAGCATGGAGCGCACATCGCTTTCATCGCAGTTCCAATATTGCGCCGTGTCTAAAAAGCCTGCTTCTGAAATCATTGACTTAAAAAGAGTTGTCTTTCCTACTTGGCGAGGTCCAATTAATATTATAATTTTTCCTTTTCCGATTCTTGATTTAAGAATGCTCTTTAAATCGCGTTGAATTTTACTCATGATGTTAATATAGATGAAAAAACTAGGCTAATCAATAAATATTATAATATTTTTCGATTATATTCTGAAATTATTATAATATTTTTTGATTAGGCTGTTATTATTCGGTTTGACCGGATAATCCTATGCAATACAAGAACAAGAGCCCCTGACACAGCAATGACACTGTGGCTTTAGCTTTGCGGAGAAAAATTGCTTAATCTCCGCATGAATGACTGAAATTTTGCGGAGATTATCTTGATATTCTCCGCAAGCTGTGATACGTTACAATCATGGCGTATCTTTGGCAGAACCCTGAATGGCCGCGCTTTTCATGGGATTATAAAGAGCTTTTGAATTCATTGACAGAGCTTTACGCAAATCAGGGAATTCTTTATGGACAAATGAAAACTCTCGGTTTTGCCGTTCAGTCTGAATCAACTTTGAACCGTTTTACACAGGAAATTAAGAATTCTTTTGAAATTGAAGGTGTGTCATTGAATGAAACAAGTATCCGTTCGTCTGTTGCCCGGAATTTGGGGCTTGAGAATGTAATCCTTGCAAACGAAGGCCAGCTTGATAAGAACCGTCCGCACCTTAATTATATTGTTGAGGTCATTACGGATGCCGTTCACAACTGCAATGCCCCTTTGACGGAAGAGAGGCTTTTTTGCTGGCATAAAAAACTGTTTGGAAATCCATCTGGCTCTGAAAGCTTTAACGGTCTATATGCAATTCATGTTGGTCAGTATCGGACTGATAGTGAAGGTCCGATGCGTGTTATAAGCGGTTATGGAAAAAATGAGACAGTTCATTTTGAGGCTCCTCCTGCCTGTACACTAAAAAAGCAGATGAAAGCTTTTTTTGACTGGTTCAATGGTGTTGATTCGGATGAGCAGAAAATCAGCTCTGTAATAAAAAGTGCTGTTGCCCATTTGTATTTTGTTGAGCTTCATCCTTTTGAGGATGGAAACGGACGCCTTGCGAGGGTTATTGCAGATATGGCTCTTTGCCGGGGAGACGGAAATTTATCCCGGTCGGACTATCGCACGGATCATCTTTACAGCATGAGCGCGCAGCTTTGCAAAGAGCGGAAAAAATACTATGAAATGCTGCATCAGGCTGAAATATCCGGCTCTATGGATATAACCCAATGGATCTTTTGGTATATTGGCTGCATGAACCGGGCTGTTCTTTCAGTTCTTGCTGAGCTTGAAGAAAGCTTATGGCGAAAGGAATTCTGGGCAAAAATTGATTCCATTGAAATAAATGAACGGCAAAGGAAAATTCTAAAGATGCTTTTGTCTGGATTTGAGGGAAAGCTGACATCTGCAAAATATGCTAAAATCTGCAAATGCTCTCAAGATACAGCAGGAAGAGATATTGACAAATTGATTGCATCAGGCATTCTTATAAAGGGGCAGGCCGGCGGCAGAAGCACTTCGTATGAATTGAACAATAACAAAATAAACTGTATATTATAAAAACAATTTTTTTAAGGAACGAAATCATGGCGGAAAAATTTGACTACAAGAAAGCTGGCGTTGATGTTAACGAAGGCTACAAGGCTGTTGACAAATACAAAAAACAGTCTGAGCGCGCAAGAATCCCAGGACAGCTTACAGAGCTTGGCGCATTCAATGGAATGTTTGCAGTTCCAAAGAACATGAAGAATCCTGTTATGGTTTCTGGAACAGATGGAGTTGGAACAAAGCTGGACATTGCTTTTCAGATGGGAATCTATGATACAGTCGGAATTGACTGTGTTGCAATGAGCGTTAACGATATTCTTTGTAGCGGCGTAAAGACTTCATTTTTTCTTGATTATATTGCCTGCGGAAAACTTGATTCAAAGGTTGCCGGCGAGCTTGTAAAAGGTGTAACTGACGGTTGCGTAGATGCAGGCTGCGCTCTTCTTGGCGGTGAAACTGCTGAAATGCCAGGTTTTTACGATGACGGAAAATACGATTTGGCTGGCTTTGGAGTTGGCGTTGCAGATAAATCTGACATTATTAATGGAAGCAAAATAAAAGAAGGCGATGTTTTAATCGGTCTTTCTTCTACTGGTCCTCATTCGAACGGATATTCTTTAATCAGAAAGCTTGTTACAGATTTTGAGGAGAAAATTACAATCGGCGGAAAAGAAAGAAAAATCGGCGAGGTTCTTCTTACTCCTACACGCATTTATGTGCGCCCTGTCATGGATGTTTTGAGCAAATTCCGCGCAAGTGTTCATGGAATGGTTCATGTTACAGGCGGCGGATTCTATGAAAATGTTCCGCGTATGTTCCCTCATGCAAAAGAAGGCAAAAAGCAGCTTGTTGCAATGATAAAGAAAGATTCTTGGGAAGTTCCTGAAATTTTTGATGAGCTTATAAAGCGCGGCGCAGATCCGGAAAATGTTTTCTCAACTTTCAATATGGGAATCGGATTTGTTCTTGCGGTCAGCAAAAAAGATTCCGCGGAAATCCTAAAGAGATTCAATGCGAACGCAAAGAAATTCGCTGTAAAAGGCGCTCCTGTTATGAAAGCCTATGAAATCGGCTACGTCGGCCACACTGACAAAGTCATCAAGGGCGACTTCAAGGGCAGCAAGGAAATGACACAGTTCTATGTTTAAGACTGCTGTTTTGGTTTCCGGCGGAGGAACAAATCTTCAATCTCTTATAGACTATCAGAAATCTCATGCGGACTGTCCTTACAAGATTGACGTTGTTATTTCAAGCACAAAAAATGCCTATGCGCTTGAGCGTGCAAAGAATGCCGGAATTGACTGCGTTGTAAAAAGTCCGTTTTCTGTGATGGGAAAAGAGGCGGCTCAAAAAGCTTCGCGTGAAGAAAAAAACGCTGCGGTTTCTGATGCTATTCTTGAAGAGTGCAAGCTCCGCGGAATTGACGGAATTGTTCTTGCCGGCTACCTGAGCGTTTTGCAGGGAAAAATAATTCAGGAATATAAGAATAAAATTATAAACCTTCATCCGGCGCTTTTGCCTAAATTTGGCGGAGTAGGAATGTGGGGTCATAATGTCCATGAGGCTGTTCTTGCCGCAAAAGAAAAAGAAAGCGGATGCACGGTTCATCTTGTGGACGGCGGATGCGACACAGGAAAAATTCTTGTGCAGAAAAAAGTTCCTGTAATGCCTGACGACACTCCAAATTCCTTGTATGCAAGAATTGCTCCGAATGAACACGAAGCCATTGTAGAAGGTCTTCTTATGCTTTGTTCCGGCAAGTTCTAGAACTTCACGAGGTCTTTTATTACTTCGCCTGCAATAATCAAGCCAGCTACGGACGGTACAAATGATGTGCTTCCGGGAGCTGGTCTGCCTGCTGTTCCTTTTGTTTCCGCGGAACTGTCATAGACTATTTTTACAGGCGCTTCCTTTGAGTACACAACTTTCAGTTTTTTTATTTCGCATTCTTTTAAGGCTTTTCGCATTGCGCGGGCAAGAGGACAGACGCTGGTTTTGTAAATATCTGAAACTTCAAGCTGTGTTGGGTCGATTTTGTTTCCGGCTCCCATGCAGCTGATTATTTTTGTTCCGCATTTTTGTGCTTCTTCTGCGAGCGCGATTTTTCCTGCGACTGTGTCAATTGCATCTATTATATAGTCGTAATTTGAAAAGTCGAATGTTTCTTTTGTTTCCTGCGTAAAAAAAACTTTGTGTGTTTTTACTTGTGCTTGCGGATTGATTTCAAGAATGCGCTCTTTTGCAACATCTACTTTGTAAAGCCCTATTGTTTTGTGAGTTGCTATAATCTGTCGGTTTATGTTTGTAAGGCTTACTGTGTCGCTGTCGATTAAATCAAAGCTGCCGATTCCGCCTCTTGCCAAGGCTTCGACTGCGTATCCTCCAACGCCGCCAATCCCGAACACTGCGACTTTTGAGCGGTTCAGTTTTTCAATTCCAGCCTTGCCAAAAATAAGTTCTGAGCGTGAAAACTGGTTCATGCTATTCTCTTAGAATGTAGCTGCCTTTTGGCATGATTATGATTTCTACACGGCGGTTTAATGCTCTTCCCTGCGGAGTGCTGTTGTCTGCCACTGGCTTTGTTCCGCCGAATCCTCTGTATGTAAAAAGATTTTTGTCAATTCCGTTTGAAACAAGCTCTTTGATTATTTCCTGCGCGCGCTGAATGCTCAAAGTCATTTGTCCGTTCGGCTTGTTTACGTCTGCAGTGTGGCCTTCAATCATAATTGTGTATTCGCCGGAAGCTGTGGCTTTTTTTAGCGATTCTGCAATCTGTGCAATGCGCGGTTTTTCCTGCGGAAGAAGCTCATAAGAGTCAGCGATAAAGCGCAGATTCTGCATTGTAATTTGAATTCCTGTGAGAACTTCGTTCAAGTCAACGTCTGGAATTTTGCGCTCAAAGAAATATTTTTTTATCTGGTGATATGCGATGTAATAATTTTTGTCTTTTTGCGGCACTGAAACTTTATGCTCAAGCTGCTCCTTGTCCAAAAGAATTACAACTTTCCCTTTCTTTAAAAGCTCCACATTTTTTTCAACGGAAGCAATTCTTAAATAGTCTTCTTTTGAAATTACCGGGTCGCATCTGTTTATTCCGTAGACTTTTTTTACGGTAATCCAAAGCGGATCTTTTCCGGCTCTTCCGTCATAGTCTTCTATAAAATCCGAGCTTGAATATTTTACGATTCCTGATTTTTTTGCGGTTTCAGGCTGAACCATGTTGCGCTCGTACAAAAGCTCCATGTCTTCTGTCCAGACTTTTGGGAACAGGCACGGATAAACTTCGCTTTCTATGAATTCTCCATGAACTGGCAAAGAGCCGCGCGCATCAAGAACAATTCCTGTGTATTCTCTGGATGCAACTTTGTCAATTGGCTGCATTTTTTTGTATGGCGTGTGATGCTTTACAAGGCTTGAAGAAATGTCGTTCAGGTCGATTGTGTGCTTTGTTAAAAGAAGTCCGTCTTTTGTAAATACCGCCGGAGTTTTTTTGCTGTTGTCCACGATTCTGGTAAGGCTTTCGAGTGTAACAGTTCCGTCAAGAACAAGGTCGCCGAGAGTTTTTGCATCGTCAACGTAAAGCGAAAGCAGCGGATTTTTTACAAGAATTGGAAGCTTCATTTCAATTTCTTTTACAGAAGTTGATTTTCCGCTTGGAAGAGGAATTCCCGCTTTTTCAATATTAAAAGCCACGTCCGAAGCGAATGTGCTTTTTGTCCAGTTTACAAAGCTTGAAGATGTCATTACGGCATCTTTTTCTGAAACCTGCCCCTGGGCCTGGGCTGCCATGATTGATTCACGCTCAATTTCTATGTCTGAATATGGAACGTAGACAGACGGAACTGGTTCTGTTGTTTCCGTGGAAAAATCGAATTGCTCTATGTAACTTTGCCCGAAAATGCAGGCGCATGAGATTATTGCAGCTGTGGATAAAATAAAGTTTTTTGTTTTCATAAAAAGTCCGCTGCTAAATTTTCGGCATATTAATAGAAAAAATCAAGTTGATAAATAAACAAAATCTTTATCTTTGTTGAAATTAGTTTGTTGTCTTTCATTGTAATAAAAGTGTCATCTTCGGGCTTGACCCGAAGATCTGTTACAGATCCCATGTCGAGCACGGGAATGACATTCAATTTTTATGGTTGCATATTTTTTTAGTTATGCTATACTTGCGCATTATAAAAAACTGGGGTTTGTGCTTGATAGGCGGGGGGGGGGACTGACTACACTGCATGGGGTTCACTATGAAAAAAAGATTTTCGATTTCGGCAGTTCTTATGCTGTCGAATATTATCGGACTTACGGTTTATGCCGTGGCTCTTTCGATTATTGTCTATTCCAGAATAAAAACCGATTTCTCTGAATATTTCAGGCAGACATTAAAAGACGACGTTTCTATCGTTTATGAAGAAATTGATATTTATAAGAAAAGCTGCACAGATTCAACCTTGTATACTCTAAAGACAATCGAAGATATTTACTTGAACTTTGGCTTTTCAAAACCTGAATTATTCCGCAATACTTGTAAAAATTCCATTGCCGCTTCTTTGTTTGATGCCTGTAGTTTTGTTGGAAACGACGGAACTTCAATAAATATAGGAAATATGCATGAAATCGATGGTCAGACTGTAAAAAATGTCTTTCAGGGAAAACGGTTTTCCGGCTTTATTCAAGCTGACGGTATTGTTTCTTATATTTGCGGGCGTCCTTTGGAAGCTAACGGAAAAGTTGTAGGAGCATTCTTTACAAAAAAGGAAATTCTGAACAATGCGTTTGTTGGCCGCATTTCAAAATCCACAACCTGCGACTTTACAATTTTTGAAGGAACAAAAAGAGCCTTTACTTCAATTGCCGGAATGCTCGGAACTGAAATTGCCGATAAAACTCCAATTGAAAGAGCTTCTGGTGGCGAAGAAACTTTGTACAACGCAAAAATAAATGGAGAAAACTATTTTACATATTATTTTCCGTTAAAGCAGGACGACGGAACTTTCCTTACAACGCTTTTTCTCGGAAAAAAAGTTTCGCTTGTGCATGAAATTATATTCTCTATTTTCTCACGGATTCTTATTGCTACAGTTTTGTGCGCAGTTGTTATCATTCTGATTCTTGTGGCTATTCTGATTGCAAAAATTATAAATCCGCTTAAGGCTGTCGGAGATGCAATCAACAATCTTTCTTCCGGAGATGCCGACCTTACGGCGCGCTTGCCTATAAAATGGAACAATGAGTTTGACGATATTTCACTTGACATAAACAAATTTATTGAAATGATTCAGAAAATTATTGTTGAGCTGAACGAGGCGCAGAATTCACTTGATTCAATCGGCCAGAATCTTGGAACAAACGCATCAGAATCCGCCAGCGCGACTGCCCAGATTATGGCGAATATTACCGGCGTAAAAAAGCAGTCGGAAAATCTTTCGCTTTCTGTTTCGAATACAACTGGAATTCTTGGAAAATCTGCCGGCAGTGTAAAAGATTTGTCTGGACTTGTTGAAGCTCAGGCGCAGGGAATTTCAGAGTCTTCAGCCGCAATTGAAGAAATGCTTGGAAATATTTCTTCTGTTACCGCAAATGTCCACAAAATGTCAGACAGCTTTAAAGAGCTTGGCGGAACTGTTGATGAAGGAAAAACAAAGCTTGCGAATGTAGACGGAAAAGTAAACGAAATTGCCGCCCAGTCAAAAATGCTTATTCAGGCGAACCAGATTATTTCGCAGATTGCCTCTGAAACAAATTTGCTTGCCATGAACGCCGCGATTGAAGCCGCCCACGCAGGAAAAGCGGGCGAAGGATTTTCTGTTGTTGCAAATGAAATCAGAAAACTTGCGGAAACTTCAAGCCAGCAGTCAAAAAATATCAATACAGAACTGAAGCAGATTTCTTCTTCTATTAAAGATGTTGTTTCCCTTTCAAAGGATTCGCAGACTGCATTTGGCGAAATTGTTACGCACTTGAATTCAACCGACACGATTATCCGGGAAATTGACAACGCCATGAATGAGCAGGAAAATGCTTCAAGGCAGATTTTCAGCGCGCTTAGCGACATGAGAAGCCAGTCTTCCGAAGTAAACGAAAAATTCAAGGACGTAAACAGCGGAATTATTGAAGTTTCCAAGGAAATGGATTCTGTTCAGCACGTTTCTTCTACAATTCTTGGCAGCATGGACGAAATGGCGGCCGGAGCAAGGCAAATCAGCTCGGCGGCGCAGAATGTTTCGGATTTGGCGCAGTCTACAAAGGAAAATATTTCTGTAATGGACAGCCGTCTTGGTCAGTTCAGGGTTTAGCCTAAAACTTTAAATAAAAATTTCCGCTTGGAATATTTGAACGCGCTTCATTTATTCCGGGCGGATTTTTTTTTGCGTAACTGTTGTTCATTTGGTGAATAAATTCTTTCTATTCTAATTGTAAAGTTTTAAAAATTTCTCTATATTATTAATGGTATCTTTTTGCTAAAATGCGGAAAGATTCGGTTTTAAAAAATTATTTTCCTATAAATCTTTATTCTTGGGAGGAACTATGACAGTTCTTGAAATGTTCAGCCAAAGTGGAATTCTTACTTTGCTGGGAATGGGTGTGGTTTTCTTTTTTCTGATTATCATGATTTTGGCGATGATTGCGCTTCATGCTGTTGTTCACGCCTTGAAATGGGACGCCGAGCCTGTCGCCGAGCAGCCAGTTGCTTCTCCTTCTGTTCCTGCCGAAGACAATGGCGCTGTTGTTGCCGCTATTGCCGCTGTTTTAAAAGATAAAAAAGCTTTGTAATTAATAGATTTTTATAAGAGGTTGATTTATGTCTAAGAAAATTGGAATTTCTGAACTTGTTTTGCGTGATGCCCATCAGTCTTTGCATGCCACACGCATGACAACTGCTGATATGCTTCCTGCTTGCGGAATGATTGATAAAATCGGCTACTGGGCTGTAGAAGGCTGGGGCGGAGCAACTTATGACTCTTGTATCCGCTTTTTGAATGAAGATCCTTGGGAACGTCTCCGCAAGCTTCATGCGGCTCTTCCAAATAATAAGATTATGATGCTTTTGCGTGGACAGAATCTTTTGGGATACCGCCACTACGCAGATGATGTTGTTGACAAGTTTGTTGAAACTGCCGCAAAAAACGGAATCGATGTTTTCCGCATTTTTGATGCCTGCAACGATCCTCGCAACCTTGAGCGCGCCACAAAAGCTGCAAAAAAGACAGGAAAGCACGTTCAGATGGCAATTTCCTATGCAGTTACTCCTTTCCATACAAATCAGGTTTATGCTGACCTTGCAAAAACTTACGCTGAATTCGGCGCGGATTCAATCTGTATAAAAGATATGTCCGGACTTTTAAAGCCTTATGAAGCCTATGACTTGGTTCTTGCCATTAAAAAAGCCTGCGATCTTCCTATTGAAATCCATTCTCATGCTACAACTGGACTTTCTGTTGCCACAGAGCTTAAGGCGGTTGAAGCTGGCGCGGATGTTCTTGATACAGCAATTTCTTCAATGTCTATGGGAACAAGCCATTCCCCAACTGAAACTGTTGTTGAGATGCTCAAGGGAACTGAATATGACACAGGACTTGACACAAAGGCTCTTCTTGAAATTGCCGCTTATTTCCGCGAAGTCCGCAAGCATTATTCTTCACTTGAATCTTCTTTCCTTGGAGCTGACACACGCATTCTTCTTTCTCAGGTTCCGGGCGGAATGCTTTCAAATCTCGAAAGCCAGCTTAAACAGCAGGGCGCGTCTAACAAAATGGACGATGTTCTAAAAGAGCTTCCAATTGTACAGAAAGATGTTGGCTATGTTCCTCTTGTAACTCCGACTTCACAGATTGTTGGAACTCAGGCTGTTTTCAATGTTCTTTTTGGACGCTATGAAAGAATGACTGGCGAATTCCGTGATCTTTTGGTTGGAAAATACGGAAAACTTCCTGCAGAGCCAAATGCGGATCTCGTAAAAAAAGCTCTTGCCCAGAATAATATGGAAGAAGTTATTACTTGCCGTCCTGCTGATAAAATTGAGCCTGAATGGGACAAAATGGTTAAGGAAGCAAAGGAAAATGGCGGCGACGGAAGCGACGAGGACACACTCACTTATGCAATGTTCCCGAAAGTTGCTCCAAAATTCTTTAAGGAAAGAGCAAACGGTCCTGTTGACGCTGCGACTGCATTTGCAAAGAAAGAAGCTCCGGCTGCTGAACCTGCTTCAAAGGGCGGTTCTTATACAATCACAGTTAACGGTTCTGCATACAATGTAACTTCAGACGGAAACGGTTCTGTTACAGTAAATGGAACTCCTTATTCAGTTTCTGTTGGAGCTGGAACTGTTGCTCCGGCTGCTGCTTCTGCACCAGTTGCTACGGGCGGAGTTGATGTAAAAGCTCCAGTTGCCGGAACTTTGCTCAAACAGTGCTTTGCAAACGGAACAAAAGTTTCTAAAGGCCAGACTATAATAATAATTGAATCAATGAAAATGGAGCTTGAAGTTAAAGCTACAGACGACGGAACAATCACTTATTCTGTTGCTCCAGGCTCTCAGATTCAGAGCGGACAGGTTCTTGCTACTATTGGCGGCGTTGTTGTTCAGCCTGCTCCAGTTGCAAAGCCAGTTGCTTCTCCTGCAGCTCCGGCTCCAGCTGCTCCAGTTTCATCTGGCAATGGAACAAAAGTAAATGCTCCAGTTGCCGGCGTGTTCCTTAGAACTGCAGTTGCTGAAGGCGCTTCTGTAAAGAAAGGCGACAATGTTGTTATTATTGAATCAATGAAAATGGAACTTGAAATAAAAGCTCCTGTTGACGGAAAAGTTCACTTCCTTGCAAGTGCCGGAACTCAGCTTACAAATGGTCAGCCAGTAGCTGAAATTTGCTAAGATTATCTGCCGTTTCTTTTTGGAGCGGCGGAAACTTTTTTAAGGAAAAAATATGCCTGATACAAAGAAAATTAAAAATACAAAAATTGCATTTATTATGCTTTCGATTATGGCAGTTGCTGGAGTTCTTTCATTTACAACAAGAACTTTTGCGCAAGACAAGCCTGCTCCAGCTTCTGGAATGGAACGTGTAATAAAAGGAACTGAAAACTGGAATGGAAAGTACGATATTTCTATTTCAAAGTTCTTAAAGAATATTGGAAAGTCAACTGGAATCTATAAGATGATTCATCAGCCTACAGCGGAAGAGCTTGCGTTGGAAAAAGCGCAGGCAGAAGCTCAGCTTGCGGCGGAAGAAAACAATCCGTTTGATGAAGCCCCTAAAGCTCCGGGCTGGCAGTCTTTGATTATGCTTGCAATTGGCTTCCTTATTATTTATCTTGCAGTTGGCAAGGGATTCGAGCCGCTTCTTCTTATTCCGATTGGATTTGGAACTGTTCTTGTGAATATTCCGGGTGCGGCAATGGGAGACGCTCCTCATGGAATGCTTCATATAATTTACAGCGCGGGCGTTGGAAACGAATTCTTCCCGATGCTTATTTTCATGGGAATTGGCGCAATGACTGACTTTGGTCCTCTTATTGCAAATCCAAAAACTGCATTGCTTGGCGGTGCTGCCCAGTTTGGCGTTTTCTTTACGCTTTTCGGTGTTGCATTTATGAACGCTTTCCTTGGAACTGACTACACAATGCTTCAGGCTAGCGCAATTTCGATTATCGGCGGCGCGGACGGTCCGACTTCAATTTATGTTTCTGGAAAACTTGCTCCTGAAATGATGGCGGTTATTGCGGTTGCAGCCTATTCTTACATGGCTCTTGTTCCGATGATTCAGCCTCCGATTATGAAACTTCTTACGACAAAAAAAGAACGCCTGATAAAAATGGATCAGCTTAGACCTGTTTCAAAGACAGAAAAAGTTTTGTTTCCGATTTTGCTTCTTGTGATTTCAATTCTTCTTTTGCCGCCAGCTTGTCCTTTGATTGGAATGCTTGCGTTCGGAAACTTCGTAAAGGAAAGCCATGCTGCGGAGCGTCTTTCTAAAACCATGGAAAATGAACTTATGAACATTGTTTCAATTCTTCTTTCTCTTGGTGTTGGAAGCCAGATGACTCCAGAAAAAATTATTAAGAAAGAATCTCTTGGAATTATTGTTCTTGGACTTTTTGCTTTTGCAGTTGCCACAATCGGCGGTCTTGTAATGGCGAAAATTATGAATCTTTTCCTCAAGAAAAAAATCAATCCGCTTATTGGTTCTGCTGGAGTTTCAGCGGTTCCTATGGCTGCCCGTGTTTCAAATAAAGTCGGACTGGAATACGATCCTTCAAACTTCCTTTTGATGAATGCGATGGGACCGAATGTTGCTGGCGTAATTGGAACTGCGATTGCGGCTGGCGTTTTCATTGCGACTTACGGCGCTTAGTTTTGTGCAACGGAACTGCATTTTGTAAAGTGCGGTTCTGTTGTTTTTGTGCCTGAATTAAGATTTTATGCAGAAAAAATTTTTATATACAATTTTAATTATCTTTTCAGTTTTTCTGTGGATTTTATATCCTGCGTTCAGGCATGAACTTAAAATTTCCAACAAATGCGCTCTTGAATTTGAAAATGATTCGGGCGCAGTTATCTTGTCCTTTTTTGATAATTCCACTGTTGAAGCATTTGTGCATGAAGAAAGAAAATTTGAAATTACTTTTGCAATTTGCCTTGCGTTTTTAGCTCTTCTTGTTCTTGTAGTTGAAAGAAACATTGATTTTTCATTATATGCGCTGGCTGTTCCAGTCAGGCATAAATACATTGATTTTGTAATAAAGAAAACTTCTGTCTTGTAAGTTCCTCATAATTTTTCACTTCTAATTTTATACTTTCTCATTGTTTTTTTATGGAGGAATTTTTATGTTGACTTTTTACTCTGCTGGAAATATCAAAAATGCTGAAAAAAATTCAGTTCTTTGTTCTTTAGTTGATGCGGTCGATTCAAACTGTGTTATGGACAGGCAGCTTGTAATCAGTGATTTGCAAAAACATGACGAAGCCGCCGGCGAGGAATCAAAGTTTGGAAATGTGTCTGTTCATGTTGCAATGTCTGTTGGCGTAAAGTCTTTTTGCATTGCGGCGGGAATTTTAAAAGACCGTGCAGAGCTTGTAATTTTATGGAATGAAATGTCGGAGCATAATCTTGACTTGATGTCAAAAGTTGCCCAGATTCTTGAATATGCAGACAAAAAAGGAATGGATGCAGTTCAAGCTTTGGATTTTTTAAAGAACAGTATTTGTATCTGTTCAAAGTAAAATATTAGCCGCTGAATTTTTATTTTACAAAATCTGGCGGCTTAATTTAGGGTTTGTCAAAACTCTAAAAACGGCTGAGTCAAGGTCTTAAGCGTAAGCGTACCTTGACCAGACGTATTTACTGCAAAATTATTTTTTGCCTTAAAACGCTTATTTCTTTGTCGGAAAAAGAATTTTCAGCCGCCATTTCTTTAATTTCAGTATTTGAATATTTGTATTCAGGGTAAAGAACAACAATACTTTCGTCTCCTTCTTTTAAGAAATTTGTTTCCCCGAATTCGGTGTAGCGCGTGGCTCCAATGGAAACCATTATTTGTTCTGGCAAGCTGATTGAAGTAAGATAATTTCCGACATTTTCCGCAGTGCCTTCATCTTTTTGCGTGTTGAATTTTTCTATGAGCCAGTTTGTGAGCTTTTCAAAAATGTAGCTGTAGCCTTTTACCGCGCTGTCTTCTCCGTATTCAAAAATTTTTCCGTCCCTAAAAAGAAAGCAGGCGATTCTGTATTTTGCAATATTTCCGCTTTCTGAAAATTCGTCAATGCTGATTAAATTTTCAGAAAGTCCTTTGCTGCATTTGCCCCAGTTTTTTTTCATGCTGATTTTTTTTGCACCGGGCTTGCGGATTGAGCAGTCGTTTGACGCTCCGAATTTTACTGGAACAAGAGATTTCAGTTTTCCGTTGTTCCATTCAGCGTTTAGAATCAGCGCGCATTCCGGCTCAATCTGAAGTTTTTCTTCTCCGCGCGGAAAAATTATTTTGCCTGAATCAAATGGAAAAGTTCCAAGAAATTCTGGCACTGGATTTTTTGCGTTCGGTATATATGTTGGAAAAATTGCTTTTGGCGCATTTTTTTCTTTTGTCTTTACATTCTGAAACTCAACGGCTTCTCCTGCCTGTTCCAGATGTCCTGTAAAATTTCCTGCAACTCCAAAGCACGGGAGTTTTTTCAAGTCGAATTCCATGTTTTCATTTTATCCGAACTTCTTGAAAATTTCAATTTTATGAAACTAGTTTGAAAATGCGGCGGAAATTAAAAGCTGAAATTTTTATTTATCGGCAGAAATTCGCTTGACCTTAGTTTATGAAATTTGTTAAAATGTCTTACTAATTGTTGAAATGCTTTCAAGGAACCCGTTACTCCTTGGGGCAAAAAAAATTTAGAGGTTTATAAAATGTACGCAATTGTTGAATTCAAAGGCAATCAGTACAAGGCAGAAAAAGACGCTGTTCTTGAAGTGTCAAAACTTGATGCAAAAGATGGCGATGTAATCACAATCGATACAGTTCTTCTTGTAAGTGATGGCGATAAAGTTTCTGTCGGTTCTCCTTATGTAAAGGGCGCTAAAGTTACTGTAAAAGTTGGAGAAACTTTCAAAGACAAGAAAGTTCTCGTATTCAAATACAAGTCAAAGAAAGACTATCATCGTCTTATTGGACACCGCGAGCAGTATACAAAAGTTACTGTTCAGGATGTTGTTTTGGCATAAGTGACGGAAGTTCTTTTGGTTTGCGGCAAAGACGGATCGTTGAAAAGTCTGAAAGCTTTTGGTCATGCTTCCTTTGCTGAAAAGGGTAAGGATATTGTTTGTGCCGCTGAATCCATAATTCTTGGCACATCAGTTGAAATGCTTCAAAGTACAAAAGAACTTGTTTTTAATGCTGACACTTCTACCCGTGGCTTTTTGGAGTTTCGGGTTGAAAAATCCGCAGCCTCTGCTGTGGAACGCTTGAAATGCATTGGGGATTTTATAAGATTTGCTTTTATAAAACTTTCTGCTGAATATCCTGATAATGTGCGGTTTCAAGAAATAATTGAATAATAGTCCGGTTTATGCCGGCGGAGGATTAAAATGGGACGTACTAAAGGCGGTAGCGGTGCTAAAAATGGCCGCGATTCAAACCCTAAACATTTGGGCGTTAAAAGATTTGGTGGAGAAAAAGTTACTGCCGGTTCTATTCTTGTAAGACAGCGTGGAACTCGTATCCATCCTGGCAACAATGTAAAGCGTGGAACAGACGACACTTTGTATTCTGTTGTTGACGGTGTAGTAAAATACACAGAGCGCATGAATCGCAAACTTGTTTCAGTTGAACCTGTTTCTGCCAACTAATAAAGAAAGTTTTTATCTTTAGGATTTGAAATTTTCTAAAATAATTAAAATGCCCGGCTTGGAATAATTATCCTTGCTGGGCTTTTTTTATGGGAGCAACGATGATTCAATTTGCTGATGAGGCCGTTATTACTGTCCGTTCTGGAAAAGGCGGAAACGGCTGTGTTTCATTTAGGCGTGAAAAATATATTCCAAACGGTGGACCGAATGGCGGTGATGGCGGACGCGGCGGAGATGTGATTTTTTGTTTAAAGCGGAATCTTAGAACTCTTGCGCATTTAAGGTATCACCCGATTTTAAAGGCGAAAAATGGCGGTGATGGTCAGGGCTGGAACCGCTATGGAAAAGACGGTGAGGATGTTGTGATTCCTGTTCCGCCGGGAACTACAATCCGCGACAATGAAACTGGCGAGCTTATCCATGACTTTACTGTTGAAAGTGAAGAAGACCAGTTTGTTTTCTTAAAAGGCGGAAACGGCGGCTGGGGAAATGTTCATTTCAAGTCAAGCACAAACCAAGCTCCGCGCATTGCAAACAAAGGTGTGCCGGGTCAGGAAAGAGTTCTGCGTGTTGAGCTTTCTGTTATGGCGGACATTGGCCTTGTTGGTTTTCCGAATGCGGGAAAATCAAGCTTGCTGGATCTTTTTACGAATGCGCGTCCGAAAATCGCTCCGTATCCTTTTACGACAAAAATCCCGAATCTTGGCGTGCTTCATGCTGGCGATGACAAAGATTTTATTATTGCGGATATTCCCGGAATAATAGAAGGCGCGTCTGAAGGCGCTGGTCTTGGCATAAGATTTTTAAAGCACATTTCAAGAACTGCCGGGCTTTTGTTTATGATTGACTGCAGCGATGAAAATTTCCTTGAAGCCTATGACTTGCTTTTAAAGGAACTTGACAGATTTGGCAGGGAACTTACAAAGAAACCAAGAATTGTACTTTGCAATAAAATTGACATTGAAGGCGCGCTCGAAAATGCAATGAAAGTAAAGGAAAAAATTCAGAGCAAAGAACCTGACGTAAAAGTGCTTGCGGTTTCTGTTGCGGCAAGAACAAACATGAACGAAGCAAGAATTGAAATAATTTCGCTTATTGAAAAAATGGAATCGCTTAACAAGCCTGCTGCCGAAGAAAATTCCGTGCCTGAAAAAAGTTCATTTTTGTCCAGCCGTTCCGTGGATGATTCAATGGAAGTTCAGTTTCCGGGAAGTGAAAACTGAAAATGAAAATCGCAGTTTTGGGCGGAAGTTTCAATCCGATTCATATTGGGCATCTTGCTTTGGCGGACGAAATTTGCGTTTCGCTTGGCTATGACAAAGTTCTTTTTGTGCCGGTTTTTTCTCCGCCGCATAAAAACATGAACGGAGCTTTGCCGCCTGAAAAACGTGCAAAAATGGTTGAGTTTGCCTGCCAAGATGATCCGCGGTTTGAAATGGAGCCTTGTGAAATTCAGCGTGGCGGAATTTCGTACACTTATGACACAATCTGCTTCATTGAAGAAAAATACAAGCCTGAAAAAATCGGGCTTGTAATCGGAAGGGATTTGTTTTCAACTTTTCATCTTTGGAAAAATGCGCCTTTGCTTGTAAAAAAATGCGAACTGATTTTAGCGGAGCGTCCTTTTCAGGCTGAAGATAAAAATTTTAAAAACAAAGCGACTGGAAAATATTCAGAAGCAGATGATTCCGCAGAAAAAAAATTCCGGATAGAAGATGAGCCGCTTTTTAAAAATGCAGTTTTTCTGAAAAATGAGCCGCTCGCTGTAAGTTCAACTAGCATAAGGTTTAGGGCGGCAAATAAAATGGCTTTTCAATATCTTGTGCCTTCAAAAGTTTTCAAGTATATTATTGACGGTAATTTGTATGGAAGCAAAAACTGAACAGCTTATAGAAAAAATCAGAAAATATGCAAAGTCGGCATTGAAAGAAAAACGCTTTGAGCATTCTGTGCGTGTTGCGGAAACGGCGGCTTTTATGTGCGGCTTGTTCGGCTACGACAAAGACATTGGTTATCTTGCTGGACTTTCCCATGATATTTGCAAGAATATGGAAGATTCTGAAATTCTTTCTCTTGCGTCCGAAGACGGAAATTCTATTTCTGAAATTGAAAAAAACAAGCCTTCGCTTTTGCATGGAAGAGCTGCCGCGGTTTTGCTTCAGAAGAAATTTTCTGTGAAAAATCCTGATGTTATTCAGGCAGTTGCAAACCATACTCTTGGCGGCGCAGGTTTGTGTCCGCTTGCAAAAATTATTTATGTTGCTGACAAAGTTGAGCCAGGACGTCCGCAGTCAACGGAAGAATATAGAAAAAAACTTTTTTCTATGACGCTGAATGAAATGACGCTTTTTGTTGTTCAGGAAAACATGGAATATTTAAAAAACAGGCAGAAAAAAATTGCGGATTCAAGCTATGAATTTGAAGCAGATTTGAAAAAGCAGATTTCCGCGGAAAATTCTCTGCGTGCCAGTTAAACTTTAAGGATGGTAAAAATGAATATTTCAAAAGAACAAAGAAATGGAATTTTTCTTCTTGCTATTCTTGTGATTATTATTGGCGTTGTTGGCTTTGTGGCATTGTCGCTTCGTGTAGATCCTATTGAAGAAAATCTTAAGCTGAATCCTGTTATAAACAGCCTTTGGATTTTAAAGGATGACGAAGGAAACGCGCTTTCAACTGATGTTCTTGTTTTTTATCCGAAGACAGGGCAAGCCGCCGCTTTTGATATTTTGGGAAATACTGGCGCGATTTATAAAAGCCTTGGACGTGTAGACAGAATTGATTCAGTTTACAAGGAAAAAGGTCTTGCTTCTTATAAAGAAGAAATTGAAAAACTTATCGGAAAGCAAATTCCTTTTACAATTGAAATAAAGCTTTCAGACTTGGAGCTGCTTACGGATTATCTTGGCGGGCTGAATGTTTTTATTTCATTTCCTGTTGATGAAACTGATGAAAACGGAATGCGCTGTCTTTTTCCGAGCGGCGCAGTTGTTCTGGACGGAGATAAAATCCATGACTATGTTATGTACAAAAGTCCGTCTGAAAATGCAAGCGATGTTGAGGACAGGCGGCAGGCTGTTTTTGTTTCCCTGATTTACGCTTTAAAGGAAAACCGCAATGTTATTTTTGCAAAGAATAATTTTTCAGTTTATGAGGAAAAAATCAAAACAAATATAGACAAGAAAAATTTCTATAACTTGATGAAAAAAGTTTCTTCGATTGACACTGAGCGATTTTCGATTCAGACTATAACTGGAAGTTTAAGAACTGTTGACGGCAAGACTCTTTTGTTTCCGTATTATGACGGCCAGCTCATAAAGGATGTTATAAATCAGGCTATAAGTTCTCTTGTTTCTGGAGATTCTGGAAATCAAAACCGAATTTATGTTCTTGTAATTCAAAACGGAACAACGGAGCAGGGACTTGCGCGCAACACTTCTTTCCTTTTGCAGAGCGCGGGTTATGAAGTTCTTGAAACAAAAAACGCCGACCGCAACGACTATGAAAAAACTGAAATTATAAATCATATTGGAAACTCTGAAGCTGCAAAAACTTTAGGAAATTTTATTCATTGCGCAAATATAATTGATGAGGAAGTTATGCCGGAAAATGCTGATTCCACAAGCGCGGCTCAGGCTGACTTTACAATTATTTTGGGCAAAGATTTCAATGGACGTTTTGTAAAAGGAAGCTCTTCTGCCAAATCGTCCGAGTGAGGAAAAATGGAAAAAACTGTAAAAGAAATGGCGCTGGAAATTGCCAAGCTTATTGAAGATGGAAAAGGCGCGGATGTTTGTGTTATCGATGTTTCGGAGCTTAACAGCTGGACTGATTATTTTGTAATTGCAACAGTTTCAAGCGGTCCGCATTGGCAAGGTCTTTACAAGGAAATAAAAGACTACATAAAAGACACAGATCTTGAAATCCATAAAATTCATAACAAGTCTTCCCAGGGAAACGACTGGAATCTGATTGACTTGGGTCCGGTTGTTGTGCATCTTATGAGCCAGGAAGCAAGAGACTTTTATGAGCTTGAAAAACTTTGGCACGCGGGCAAAAAGATAATGTAAAAATTTACCGAAGGTTTTCCGCGGCGACTTTTGCTTTGCCAGCCGGAAGCCTTAATCTGTAAGTTGTTCCGGGCGGTGTGATTTCCTTTAGAAGCTCGATGTTAAGCATTTTTACAGTTTCTAGTGGAAGTCCTGCTGCCTTTGCTACAGTTGAAAGTTTTATGCTGCCTTTTATTGTAAGATAGCTGAATTTTTGTGGCGCGGCATCTTCAATTCTCTTGTCTGCGACTCCAATTTCAATAGCTCCATAAAAATCCGCATTTTCAACAATATCTGCAATTGCTATAAGCTTTGGAATATATTCAGAAGCCTGCTTGCTCAAAAGCCCTTTTTCTGCCAAAGCCCAGTAATCTTTTCCGGGATTCGCCTTTACAATCCGTCCTACTGCTCCTGCACCCATATTGTACGCGGCAATCGCCAAATGCCAGTCGTTAAACATTTTGAAATTTTCCGCTAGCTTTGAAAGCGCGGCATCTGTTTCTTTCCAAGGATCGCGACGCTCATCAAAGTATTCGTTCTTTTTTAAATAAGGATGCATGCTGTTTGCCATGAACTGCCAAAGCCCGGTTGCGCCTGAGCCAGACACCGCTGTTGGCTTGTAGTTTGACTCGACAATCGGAAGATATTGCAGATAAGGCGGCATTTTTTTTTCTTTGAGTTTCGCTCTTATGTATGGTCTGTACGGAATTGAATCGTAAAGAATATCCGCGAGCCATTGCCTGTTTGAAGCCGTAAGGTAGCGTTCCCGGTATTTTAAAGTCGGCTCTTTGAAAACACCTGAAATGCCAATGTCCTTGCGTTTTGGCTCTGGAATTATATAGTTTTTTTGCGCAGAATTTTTCTTTTCTTTTTCTGAAGAAATGCTTTTTGTCTTTGCAGGGCTTTCATTTTTAAAGGCTGAAAAGTCGATTTCAAAGTCAGCGACAGGCTCTTCCGCAAAAATAAACGAGGCTAGCAATACTGAAACTATCGAAACTGCAAATTTTTTCTTCATTACAATTTTTCACCAAAGTAAATTCCAGCCCATTCCCAGCGTCCGTGGATTTCAGGGTCAGCTGGAAAATTCACTTTTCTAAAATAAAGATACCAGACATTCACGTAGTTGCTCCAGCCTGTTGTGCGCAAATATGCTTCGGTTGGAGAAGACGACGGATCAAGCTCCGCGCTGTAACGGATTCTGTTTCCGCGCATAAACGAGCGCATCGAAAAACTTTCCTGGGCGTTTACGTCAGTTTCAACTTGTCGCCAGGACATTGCAAAAAAGTTAACTTTTGATTTGTAGCGGTCCAAGGCTTTGTAATTGTATGATGAAATTCCAGACTTTACGGCCGCAACAAGAGCGTCAAGAGTTTCAAATGTCCAGTCTTTTGCTGAGTTGCTGAAATCTATGAGCTGCTTTGCATTTAAATATGCGTTAGGGTAGCCTGCAATTTGCAGTGTGGACGCGTCGTCTTGGTCAAGAAACTGCGTGTATGAGCGGATTGCCTGATTCCATTCGCCTTCCTTTTCGTATTCAAGGGCGAGCCTGTAAAAAAGTTCCGTTGTGCTTACGTTGTTTGGAAACCGGCTTATAAGCTGGTTGAAATACGAAATTCTGTTTGCCGGACTTGAACTGATTTGAATCAAATGCTGAAGGCAGATAAAATGAATTGATTTTCCCTGAACAATAAGGTCGTTGTAGTTGTTTATAATCCGCTCAAAGTAATATTCAGCTATCGGTTCAGCGTCATTTTCAAGATAGGCATAAGCTGTCATCAAAAGCCAGTATGCGTTGTAGGAATCGTCTTCGTGCAGTTCAACCCAGTTTGTAAGAAAATGCACAAGCGACGGATAATCTTTTACGGAAAGCATATTGTTTGCGATTCTGTTTACAACCGCGTATCTTGTTTCGCCCTTTGTTTCTTTTTTTTCAAGCAGCGAAATCAAAAGATTCTGTGTGTTCTTGTATTGCTTTGAAAACGCTTCCGGCAGAATTGTGCCTTTTCTGTCTTTTGCGCATGATATTATAATTATGGAAAAAAAAGCCGCCGCCGCAAATCTAAAAACTTTCCGAATCATTCTTTTATTCTACCATATTATAGAAAGTATTTTCAATTAAAAAGTTTGAAGCGCAAAGTTGTTCCTGTAAGTTTTTAAAAGCCGTTGTCAAGAATTGAAATTTGTCTTATTATTTATTGAAACTATGGAAAATCTTGAGCGGACAAAAAAAGTTTCTCCTGCAGGACTAAGAAAACGCAGCCTTTACATTGCATTGGGATTCATGCTTGTGTTTGACAGCATTTTTTTTGCCTTGCTGAACATAGAATTTTTGCATTTGAATTTAAAAGAACTTTGGCCGGTTATTGTAATAAATGCCGGGCTTGCATTTCTTGTTTCAGATTTGTTCATTTATAAAAAAATCAGGACGGCTTTTTTTTTTCCGTCTGTCGCGCTTTTTATTCTGGGAATTATTTTCCTGCTTTTTTCGCTTCATGTGTTCCATATTTCGTTTGCAAAATTTATTTCGGTTTTCTGGCCAATAGTCCTTTTTGTTCTGGGAATTCTTCTTATTCTTGTTTATGGAGTTCAAAGAATAAACAGCGAGGAATTTCCGTATATGAAGGATGATTCTTCAGATGACAACTTTTAGAAAGTTTGCTTTAAGGAAAACTGCGGCTGGATTTTTTAGAGAAGCCACAATTTCAGAAAGAATTTCTTTACGGAAAATGCGCGGAACTTTTTATCTTGTTTTTGCTACATTGCCATTTATTTTCTCTTGCGCAAGCGCGCCTTCTCCTGTGCCGAAATCCGAAGAAAATTTACCAGCAGTTGCGGTTCAGGTTGCTCCTTCAAAAGACAGGTCGTTTTTTTCTTCCATAGATAAAGAAACAATGCGCCTTGTGGAAATCGGTTCTCCGCAGAGCTTAAGGCAGGCTGCCGCTTCAATTCATAAAAGTTCTCCCGATGACTATTCCGACGCTGAAAAAAGCATTCTTTATATTTCTGCGGAAATTATGAAGCTTGCATGGCCGTCAGAAGCCGTAACTTGGAGCGTTCCGCCTATTGCAAGGACAAACCAGTACATTGGTGCTGTTGAAAGCGCGAAGAAGGGAATTTATGATTTAAGCATGAACCGCTCTGATTTTCTTTCCATTATGCTTCCGTCGCTGGTTCTTTTGACTTCATCTGGAACAATTGAAGATTATTATGAGCTGTCTGAAAATTCTTTGAAGTTTGCTCTTGAGCTTTGTCCTGATTCAGTTCTTGCAAATTATCTTATGGGAACTCTTTGCCTAAAGCAGAATAAAAATGAAAAGGCTTTGGAATATTTTAAGCTTAGCAATGGAAAATATGCTGGTGGAACAAAAGAAATTCTTGAATCCGTGGCAAAGGCTTGTTTTTTGACTGGAAACTATGAGCTTGCACTTTCATTTGGAGAAGAGCTTTTGTCGCGATTTCCGCAGGATACAGACCTTTTAAAGACTTGCGCCTTGTCAGCTTTTCACCTTGGGGACTTTGACAAGACTGAAGGCTTTGTTGTGCGTGTTCTTTTGCTTGAGCCGGACAACACAAGCTATGTTTTGCTTCGCGCGAAAATCCTGATGGAAAAACAGGATTATATCAGGGCTTCTTCCTTGCTTGATGCCGTTGAAAAGAAAAACACCGCTTCCAAGGAATATTATCTTTTGCGCACACAGCTTTTGCGCGACTGGAGCAAGAATAATGCCGTCGCTATAGAAACTGCCGGAACTGCTCTTAATTTGTATCCTGATGATTCTGAAACTTTGCTTATTGCCGCACAAACTGCTTCTGTTGCGGGGCTTTCTGTAAATGGAATGACGGCTCTTGAGCTTGCTGAAAAAGTTCTTGAAAAAGATTCAGAAAATGTTCAGGCAATGGAAATTCTTTTGGATGAATACATAAAAAAATCCGATTATGCAAAGGCGTATTCCCTAAGTTCACATCTTATGCAGATTCCTTCAGCGCAAAAAACTTCGCTTTTCAGGCACATCGATATTTGCCTTGCATTAAAAAAGAACACGGAGGCGATGAACCTTGCGTTAAAGGCTTATGAGGAAAATCCTGCTGATGAAAATTCGTGCATGGCTTACGTAAAAGTTCTTTCTGCTTCCGGGCAGAAAAATTCAGCAATGCAGCTCATTTCAAGCCTTTTGCCTTCCGCCAGCCAAAAAATGAAAAGCTTTTTGTATTTTGAGCGCAGCCAGATGCAAGGAACTGAAGATTCTGCTTTGGCGGATTTAAGGGCAAGTTTGACTGCAAACCCGCGCAACAAGGATTCTCTTTACAGGCTTTATGAAATTTACTATGCAAAAAAAGACTGGAGACGCGCGCAGTATTATTTAAAGCAAGTTGTTGCTCTTGATCCGTCAAATTCTTTATACCTAAGTAAAAATTCTGAGCTTGAAAAACTGCTTGGAAGATAATTTCCTTTCATTGAAAAAAAATCACTTCGAATTATTGCAAGAAAGTTTTGAGCTTGTGAATGAATTGCTCTAAATAATTCTCTTGTAAATTTATGCGAATAATGTTATTCTTCTATACCATTTTAAATTAATTATGAAGGAAGGAATTTAATATGTTGTTTAATTCACTTTTGTTACAGGCAGCTGATCCTGCGGCTATGGGCGGCGGATTTGGAATGTTTTTGCCTCTCATTCTCATCATAGGAATCATGTACTTTTTTATGATTCGTCCGCAGAACAAAAAGCAGAAAGAGCTTCAGAAAATGCTTGATGCGCTTCAGAAGGGCGACAAAGTAATTACAATCGGAGGAATCCACGGAACTGTCAGCTCTGTAAAAAAAGATTTAAATGTCGTTACAATAAGAGTTGATGAAAATACAAAAATAGAATTCAACCGCTCTGCAATTGCAACTGTTGTTTCTGACAAGCCTGCTGAAAAAGCTGAAGAAAAGAAAGGAAAAAAGCAGAAAGAAGAGCCAAAAGCTAGCGCGGAAAACAAAGAGCCTGCTGCTTCAGAGGAAAAGAAAGATGAGTAAGAAAAGCCGGCTTTTTATGATTATTGCAGTGCTGGCTGTTTGCTTTGCCTTTTTGTGGCCGTCAATCAGCTGGTATGTACGCACTCCAAAAGAGGACAAGGTTCTTGCCTTGAGTTCTTTGGAAAATATAAAAAGTTATTCAAGTTTCAGGGCTAATTCTGAAGTTAGAAAATTAGTTGATGCTGTAAAAGCAAATTCAGAAGTTCCAGTTCCAGAAGACAGCCAGTGGCTTGTAAAACAGGCAAAGAAGAATTTCAAGGCTGCCGGAGAAAAAGCTCCTGCCACAATTCTTTTGAAAGACGCTTTGAATTCTTTTGATTCAAAATCAGAGCTTGCTTCTTTTATCGAAGGAATTTATAGAAAAAAGATTCTTAAGACAAAAGATTATTATAAGAATTCTGTAAAGCTTGGTCTTGACCTTTCAGGCGGAATGAACGTGATTGTAAAGGCTGACCTTGACTCTGTTATTGCAAAGCAGGGCGATACTGTTGTGGACACAGGAACTTTAAAGGCTGACATAATGGCTCAGGCTGTTGAAACTTTGACAAGCCGCATTGACCGCTTTGGCTTGAGTTCTCCAACAATCAGACAGCAGGGCGAAGACAGAATTTACATTGAGCTTCCTGGTTCTGCAGAAGCTGACCAGATTAACTCGATAATTCAGGGACGCGGAATTTTGAATTTCCGACTTGTTGACAATGAAGCTACTTCAAATTTCAACGCTTATTATTACAACAATCCTGACACAACTTTTGACATAAGAGGAAATCTTGTTGACCCTTCAATCATTCCTGATGACTGCGAAGTTTTGGGATACTACACAACGGACGCTTACGGACTTGATCAGCGCGAAGGCTATCTTGTTGTAAAAAAAGAAGTTGCTCTTGATGGAAAGCACATAAAATCTGCTGATGTCGGCGCGGAAGAACTTACAGGACGTCCTGCGGTTACATTCTCTCTTGATGCTGAAGGCGCTGAAATCTTTGGAAAATTCACTGGCGAGCACGTTGGCGAAAATCTCTGCATTATCAGCGATAATAAAATCAAGTCAAATGCTACTATAAATACTGCCATTACAGGCGGAAACGTTCAGATTACAGGATTCGGACAGCGTGAAGCCCAGAACTTGCGCAAGGTTTTGCAGACGGCTTGGCTTGATGTTCCGCTTAGCGTAGAAAGCCAGCAGGTAATTGGAGCTTCTTTGGGAGAACAGGCAATCCGCCAGGGACTTTTGGCAGTTGCAGTTGGTCTTCTTTCAATTATGGTTTTCATGCTTATATGGTACAAAGGTTCTGGAATAAACGCCTGTGTTTCTCAGGTTTTGAACCTTTATATCATGTTCAGTATTTTGAGCGCATTTAATCTTACAATCACTTTGCCGACTGTTGCTGGTATGATTCTTACAATCGGAATGGCAACTGATGCGAACGTTATTATCTTTGAGCGCATAAAAGAAGAACGCCGCCTTGGAAAAGACAGAGCTTCTAGTGTAAGCGCGGGATTTGACAACGCATTCTGGGCAATCATGGACTCAAATATCACAACATTTATCGCCGCAATCTTTATGACGCAGCTTGGAAGCGGTGCCGTTCAGGGATTTGCAGTGAGCCTTGCGATTGGTGTAGTTTCAACTGTATTTACAGCTTTGGTTGTTTCTCGCCTTATATTTGATTTCCAGACAGAAGTCTTAAAAGTAAAGAATATCAGCATTGGCTGGGGGATTAAATAATGAAAACAGTAAAAAAATTCAGTAAAGCATTTCCTGCCTGCGCTGTTTTAAGTTCAGTTTTGATTCTTTTTGGAATCGCAGGATTTTTTATCCGCGGAATAAATTTCGGCATTGACTTTGTGCCTGGTCTTTTGGAAGAAGTCCGCATTGGTCCGGCTGCTATTGAAATTTCCTACAACGGCTCTGCAAATATAAGCGTTGGAACTTCAAGCACTGCACTGGAACTTGTTATAACAGGAACTGGGGCGGAAAACGAAACTAAAGTTTTTTCTTATGCGCAGAATCCTTCTATAAAAGACATTGCGGCTTCTCTTTCGGAAGTTGACGGACTTTCAGTTTCTGTAAAAGGCGCTGAAAATGTAAGTTCTTACGGAATTTATTTGGACAGCTCTTCAACTTCTCGACTTTCCGCAGATGCTCCTGTTTTGCTTTATGTTTCAGATGCGTCAACAAATGTTTCTATTGATGACGTTCGCTCGGCTCTTGCTTCTGAAGGCGTTGAAGTAAAGGAACTTGGAGACGATTCAAACAGAAGTTTCCAGATTCGCGCAGCAATTTCAAAGAATGACACTTCATCTGATTCTCTTCAGGCAGGAATTATCGGTTCGCTCAAGGAAAAATTCGGCGAAAGCAATGTTGCGATTATTAAAACTGACTTTGTAGGCTCAGGATTTTCTAGCAGCAATGCAATCAAATCTGTTATTCTTGCAGTTGTAACTTTGCTTGCAATCTGGATTTACTGCGCAATAAGATTCCACTGGGACTTTGCGGCTGGCGCGATAATCGGTCTTTTGCATGACTGTCTTATAATGTTCTCGTTCATTTCCTGGACACAGGTTGAATTTTCTGCGACAAGCTTTGCGGCGGTTCTTACGATTTTTGGTTACTCAATCAATGCCACAATCGTTATTTTGGATCGCGTGCGCGAAAATATCAGCTTGATTCAGACAAAGAACTTTAACGATATTTTGAATGCTTCAATTTCTGAAACATTGTCGCGCTCAATTATCACAACTGTAACAACGATGTTCGCTTCTGTTGCGCTTCTTATTTTTACTTCTGGAAGCATAAAGGACTTTGCGATTGTTCTTACAGTCGGTCTTGTTTCTGGATGTTATTCTTCTATGCTCATTGTTCCGGGTTTTGTATCTTTTATGCGCCGCAACTGGGAGCCGGGAGAATTTGCGAACCACGTAAGGCCGCATAACAACAAAAATGTTCTTTCGTTTAAGTCAGCACAGAATGTTTAAAGATTGCTTTAAGCGGATTTTTTCTGTTTGATAAGGAATTATTTTAAGGCCGTAACTTTTTTGGTTGCGGCTTTTTTCTTTTGTAAGTCAGTTTTAAGAAATAACAGAATTTTGAAACTGGCGTTGGAGTTTCTGTTGAAAGTTGTTCGTGCCAAAGTTCTTGGATTTTGCATGGGAGTCCGGCGTGCTGTTGAAACTGCTTCCGCTGCTCTTGAAAATTCAGAAAAAAATGGACAGAAAAAAGTTTTTACTCTTGGACCTTTGATTCACAATCCGCTTGTTATGGATTCGCTTGAAAAAAAAGGCGCGCAGATTCTTGAGCCTTCTTCTCTTGAAAAAGCGAAAAGCGATTCGGTTGTTGTAATCCGTGCGCATGGAACTACGCCGCAAGTTGTGTCTGCTCTTGAAAATCAGGGTGCGGAAATTCTTGATGCGACTTGCCCAAGAGTTCACCTTAGCCAGAAGAGAGCGGCTGAATGGGCAAAGAAAGGTTTTCTTGTTGTGATTGCGGGCGACAAAAATCATGGCGAAGTTGTAAGCATTTCGGGCTATGCGGAAAATCATGCTGTTGTTGTGGAAAGCGCGGAGGAAGCTTTAAAAATTGAAATTCCTGAAAAAACAGTTTTGATTGCGCAGACGACATTTAGTCCTGTTGAGTTTGAAAAAATTGCTTCGGCTTTAAAGCGGAAAAATCCTTCAGTCCAAATTTTCAATTCTATATGCTCGGCGACAATGGAGCGGCAAAACGCATTGAAAGAACTTGAAGGCAAAGTGGAAGCGATTCTTGTTATTGGCGGAAAAAATTCCGCAAACACACGCAGGCTTTTTGAAACGGCTTCTTTAATCTGCGGAAAAACTGCGCTCATAGAAGATGCTTCTGAAATTCCTGATGAAATTTTTTCTTTACAAATTGTCGGACTTACTGCCGGAGCAAGCACTCCTGATTTTGTTATAGATGAAGTTGAGCGCGCTTTGCTTCGCGGCAAATAAAAATTGTATTCCATTTGAAATAGTTTTATTTTTTGTTATAATTTGAAACTGGAGGTTTACTTTATGAAAAAAGTAATTTTGGCGGCGGCTTTTTTAGTATGCATGGCTGAACTGTTTGCTTACAATCCGCCTTATGGTGGCGAGGATCTTTATAGGCTTTCAAATCCTGAGCTTATGTCTGGCGCCGCATCTGCTGCTGGCGGCCCGAATTTTACAATCGTTCCTGCGTCCATAACTTATAACCCTGCCCTTACTGCCGGCGAGCAGCGTGCTGATATTAATTTTAGCGGAACTGTTTTTTATAACTTTGATAAAATAAAAATTGAAGGCGAAAGCAGCGATAAATCTGTTGGTGGCGGATTTCAGGCTGGAATGATTGTTCCTACAAAATGGTCTGTTTTTTCGCTTACTGCAAATGCTCTTTTTGCTGATTTTTACGGAATGGATTTGAGAAAGACTTTGGTTTTTCACGCCGGATTGTCAAAAGAAGTCAATGAAAAACTTTCCGTAGGCGCGAATACGTACGCCGGGCTTTACATGGGAAGCGGCTCTGATTTTTCTGTGGGAATAGATTTGGGTGCGCTTTACAAAATGAACAGCTTTAGCATTTTTACAAATCCAAGGTTTGGAGTTTCGCTTTTAAATATTGGAAAATCTGCTGATTATGAAACGCTTGGAATTGATGACAAAAAAGATTCTTCATCTTATCCTTCACCGTTTACTCCAAGAGTTTCTTTTGCTTCGACTGTTTTTGAAGTAAAAAAATGGGCTGGTTCATTTAGCACGGATTTTGCTTTTCCATTTTTTCAGAATTGCGTAATGGATTTGGGACTTGGATTTGAATATAACAAATTTATCCGCTTGTCTCTTGGCTGGCAGGCGAATATACGCGAAATTGTAGAAGGAAATGCTGACGGCGTGAACAGCATTTCAGTTGGCGTTTCATTGAAGCTTGGAATCACTTCTAAGAAATTTTCAGAAACTAATGCCGACTGGGAAAAAAGCGAAGTGACGCCTTCTATTGCAACTCAGACACTTTATTCAGGGATTCAGGCTGTAAGTTTTGGCGCAAGGCTTGACTTGGGATTGAAAGACACCGATGCTCCTGAAATCATTCTTTGGAACGAGGAATAAAAAATGAAAAGAACGACTAGAAAAATTTTTACGGCATTTGCACTTTGCTCTGCGCTCAGTTTTTCTTCTGAACTTTTTGCCGAGCCTGGCATTGTTTATATTTCACCGAACAACGACGGAATTCAGGACACGCTTGAAGTTCCTTTGAAAATCCGCGAAAAACGCTATGTGAAAGAATGGAGTTTTGTAATTACCGATGAAGCTGGAAATGTTGTGCGCACAATCGGAAACAAAATTTCGCTTCCTTCAAAATTCACTTTTAAAACTTTTTTCAAGACATTGATAACTCCAAAGCGCGGCGTTGATATTCCTTCAATAATTGTCTGGAACGGATTTTTGGATGACGGTTCGTTGGCGCAGGACGGAACTTATTATTATCAGTTTACGGCTTCTGATGACAATGGAAATACTGCAACAACTTCAAAGCTGCCGGTTGTTGTTGACAATACTCCTCCGGAAATCAATCTTGCAAAACTTGAAGGCGCTGATAAAATTTTTGGTGAAGGAAACAAGGCTGTGTTGAAAATCAGGCAGTCAGGTTCAGCTGAAAAACTGTGGACTGCCAAAATAACAGATGCCCAGGGAAATCTTGTCCGCTCATACAAATGGGAAGACTCTTCGCCGCTTGAAATTGAATGGAACGGAACAAACGAAAGCAAGTCAATTATGCCGGATGGAATTTATAACTATGAAATTTCTTCGACTGACTTGGCAGGAAACACTTCTGAGCAAGCAAGAATTTCAAATATAATTTTTTCTGCTGAAAAACCTGAAACCGCAGTTTCAATAAACGGCTCAAGATATTTTGCTCCGTCTCCAAAAGGAAGCGTGGCTGTTGCAAGAAAGACAATTAATTTTTCAGTTGCAATTCCTTCTCCTTCTGCAAGTGTGAACTCGCTTACTGACTGGCAGATTTCCATTGTAGGAAAAGACGATGATAAAGTTTATTATTCAAAATCTGGAAAAACAAATCCGCCTTCTTCATTCTTGTTTGATGGAAAAAATAATTCGGGTGCAAATTTAGCTGATGGAGAATACCGTGCAAAAATAACCGCAAAGTACTTGAATGGCTATGAGCCTGCGGCTGTTTATTCTCCTGTTTTTGTTCTTGACAATGAAGCTCCAAAAGCGGCTGTTTCTCTTCCGGCGAATACAGTCTTCAATGGAAAAAATAAATTCCAGATTTCGCAGCAGCAAGTTGCGGAGCCAGCCTACACTGGAAAAAAAACTTGGACAGGAAAAATTGTTGATGAAAATAATAATGCTGTAAAGAATTTTGACTTTGACACAGTTCTTCCTGCTTCCGTTGAATGGGACGGACTTGATGACAAAGGGCAATTTGCAAAAGACGGAAAATATAAATATGTTCTTGAAGTTTCTGAACTTGCAGGAAACAGCAATTTGATGGAATCAAAAGAATTTGTTCTTGACACAAGCAAAACTGAACTTGCGCTTTCTGTAAGTCCGGCTGCATTTTCACCGAACGGGGACGGAATTCAGGACAAAGTTATTTTGACTCCAGTTGCAAAAGCTTCTAGCGGAATCGATTCTTATGAGCTTAAGATTTTCAATGGAACTGCTGTAAAAACTTTTAAAGGTTCTGGAAAAATTCCTTCTTCATTTATTTGGGACGGACTTGCTGATGATGGAACAAGGTGCGCAGATGGAACTTATTCTGCTGTTATAAAAACAGTTGCAAACAGCGGAACAGAAGCGGAAGCTGCAAGTCAGAAATTTGTCCTTGACACAGTTGCGCCTTCAATAAAAATTTCTGCGCCTTATACAGTTTTCTCTCCAGACGGAATTTCAAGTCGGCAGACAATTCCTGTAAAAGTTGAAGACTGCTCTGTTGAAACAAAATGGAATGCTGAAATTAAAAATGCGAAAAATCAGGTTGTAAAAACTTTTGCCTGGAATAATTCTAAGGCTTTGGATTTTGCATGGGATGGAACAGACGACAGCGGAAACAAAGCGGCAAATGGAAGTTATTCGCTTGCAGTTTCTTCAAAGGATGCGGCAGGAAATTCTGGAAGCACAACGATTGCAGGAATTTCTTTGGACGCGCGTCCTGTAACAGGATTTGTTACTGCTGAATACAAAGGCATTTCTCCTAATGCCGACGGAATTCTTGATGCCCAGAAATTCGATATAAAAGTTTCTCTTGCTGAAGGAATTTCTTCATGGAAATTTGACATTGTTGATTCGGCTAATTCAGTTGTAAAAACTTTCTCTAGCAATGACAGCGAAAATCTTCCGGCTGCAATTACTTGGGCAGGCGACACATCGGATGAAAAAATCGCGGAAGGAACATTTACTGGAAAGCTTCATGTTGAGTATGCAAAGGGAAATGTTGTGGACGCGGCTTCTTCAAGCTTTATCTGCACGGCAATTCCGCCTGCGCTTTCTGTTAGAACTGCTCCAAAATATTTCAGCCCGGATAACGACGGCAACGATGACGACTTGTTCATTGAGCTTGGATGCCAGACAATTGCTGGACTTAAAAATTGGAACTTTACAATCAAAGACAGAAACGGAAAATCATTCTGGAAGACAAGCGGAAAATCTTCAATTACAAAAAGAATCATTTGGGACGGCCGCGGAAACAATGGCGAAATTGTTCAGTCTGCGGAAGATTATCCGTTTGAATTTACAGCTTACGATGAACTCGGAATGTCAAGCACTGCGCAAGGTGTTATAAATGTTGATGTTCTTGTTGTCCGCGATGGCGACAAACTCAAAATGCAAATTCCTTCGATTATTTTTAGAAGTAATGAAGCTGACTTTGGCGTAAGAACTGTTGATGCGAATGGAAAAATTATTAAGGCTGGAATTACGCAGGCGCAGGCTGACAACAATGCTCGTGTTCTAAAGCGCGTTTCTGAAATTCTTAAAAAGTTCAAGGATTACAAAGTTACTATTGTTGGACACGCAAATAGAATTTCTGACAACTCTGCGGAAGAAACTGAAGAAGGCATTTGGGGCAAGGCGTTGATTTCTCTTTCTGAACAGCGCGCGGAATTTGTTAAGAGTAATCTTGTAAAATTAGGAATTAATTCTTCTCGTCTTTCTGTTGAAGGAAAAGGCGGAACAGAACCAGTTGCAGACCGCAAGGATACAAATGTGAACTGGAAAAACCGCCGTGTAGAATTTATTCTTGAAAAGTAAATTCAGGTTTTACATTTAAAACTAAAAAAGCCAGCTTTGAAAAAGCTGGCTTTTTTTCTGCACATCGTTTGATTTTACAGAAGTTCTTTTTCTAACTGATCAACAAGCTCTTTGAATGTGTCAAGAGCCGCTTGAACTGGTTCTGTGCTTTCCATATTTACGCCTGCGACTTTCAAACTTTCAATTGGGTATCTTGATCCGCCGGACTTTAAGAATTTGAAGTAGTCATCATGTTCTTGCTTTCCTCCGTTGACAACTCTTTTTGCGAGCGCAAGGGCTGCGGAAATTCCTGTTGAATATTTGTAGACATAGAATGCGTTATAGAAATGCGGAATGCGAAGACCTTCCATGTCGCTGGATTTTTCAAATTTCATTGCAGGTCCGAAGTACTGCTCCAAAAGTTTTCTGTAAATACTGCGGATTGCTTCTGTGCTTAAAGGCTCGTTGTTTTCTACAGCTTCATGGCATTTCAGCTCGAATTCTGCAAACATTGTCTGGCGGTGCAAAGTTGCAAGAATATCGTTCGCGCGCATAGACAAAAGATATTTTTTCATTTCGTGGTCTTTTGCATTTTTAAGAAGATACTCGAATACAAGCTCTTCATTGAATGTGGACGCAACTTCGGCTTCAAAGATTGTGTATTCATAAGACATGAACGGATTGTTGCGGACGCTGTACCAGGAATGCATTGAATGTCCGCCCTCATGCGCCATTGTGTAAACGTCGCGCAATGAAGTGTCTTTGTAATTTAAAAGAATGTAAGGATAGCCTTCGTAGCAGCCGCTTGAAAATGCTCCGGAATTTTTTCCTTTGTTTTCAAAACGGTCAACCCAGCCGCCTTTTAGTCCGCCGCAAAGAGTGTCTGTGTATTCGCTTCCCAAAACTGCAAGCGCGTTTCTTACAATTTCAACAGACTCGTCATAAGAAATTTTTGACTTTACAGATTTTACTAGCGGAACATAAACATCATAGTGCCGAAGTTCTTCAACTCCGAGAACTTTTCTGCGGATTTCGTAATACCTGTGCAGGGTGTCGAGATTTTTGTGAACTGTTTCTATAAGATTTTTGTAAACGCTTACCGGAACTTTGTCGCCGTAAAGAGCTGCTTCCAAAGATGAATTGTAGCCGCGCGCCCGTGCATGAAAAATGTCGTTTTTTACAGAGCCTGAATATAAAGCTGCAAGAGTGTTTGCGTGGCTTTCAAATACTCCGTAGAATTTTTCATAAGCTTCCTTGCGGATTTTTCTGTCCTGATTTTCTTCAAAGTCGCTCCAAGTGCTATGTGTGAGCGGAAGCTGTTTTCCTTCAACTTCTACTGTTCCAAAGTTCATATCAACGTCATTTAAAAGTGAAAAGACATTTGAGGTTGTCTGCCCTGATTCAGACTGAAGAGCCATTATGCGTTCTTCTTTTTCGCTTAAAATATGCGGCTTGGCATGAAGTGCTTTTTGAATGTAGATTTTGTAGTCTTTAAATTCCGGCTGCTCTATCCAGGAATTTATTTTTTCATCTGGAATTGCAAGAAGCTCCGGCGTAAAAAAACTTGTTTCAGAACAAGCTGCTGTGTATGCCATCATTACGCGGCTGTATTTTTCCTGCGCGGTGCTGTCTCCTTGGTCAGCCTCGTTGTTAAGGCTTGCGTAGTGATAGACTTTTTCAATTTGACGGTCGAGAGCTTCATCTGCTTTTAAGGCTTCAAGAAAAATGCTGCTGCTTTCCGCCAGTCTTCCTTTAAATGATGCAAAATTTTTTACAAGCGAAGGAATTTTTTTAAAATCCGCTTCCCATTCATCGTCTGTTTTATAAAGCTGTGTAAGGTCCCATTTGTATTCCGCCGGAACGTCTTTTCTTAATGGAATTGTTTCGTCTTTCATGTTTTCATATTATATCAAAAAATATAAAAATTCAATTTTGCTTCATTTGTAGAACTTTATGATGAAATCCTGTAAAATATCCGCCATGAAAAATAAATTCTTTCTTTTTGCATTTTCATTGTTCATGCTGATTTTTTCTTCATGCTCTGGAATCATTGGCTACGGAGTTCTTTTATGGAATGTCGGCGAAAAAGAAATTCCAGACGGAACAGTTGTTCCTGTTTATTTAAAGTCAAATATTTCCAAAGTTTATGTAATCGGAGTTCCTGAAACAAAAGAAAAAATTGAAGTTCCTCTGTGGAAACTTTCTGCTCCTGAATCGAAATCAAAGGCGTTGAAGCGCGCTCAAAAATATTCTGAATATAAAGGAAAATATGCTTTTTGCATTTTGGACGGACTTCCAATCCGCGCGGAAAAAGTGAACACTTCAAAGCAAGTTTACCGCCTGCGCAAAAATGAAGTTATCCGCACGCTTTATAAAGGAAAGGGCGTTTCTCCAACAAACGGCGGCGTTCCTCTTCCTGGCGAATGGCTTCATGTTCTTACTGACAACGGAACTGAAGGCTGGTGCTTTAGCTACAATCTTAGGCTTTTTGAAATGAACTTGGACGGAACTTACGGAATCGGCTCGGAAGTTGTTGAAGCTCAAAAAGCCGATGAGACTCTTGAAAAAATTCTTTCGACTGCTTGGTATCCTGAATATTACAGAGCCATGATTTCAAAAAAGCAGATTGACTTGGATTATGTTGTTCCGGGCTACGGATTTGATTCAGGCTATGTTTCCGGCACTACAAAAATCAGCCTTCCGAATTTAAATGTAAGTTTTCCGTACTCTGAATTTGAAAAAGCTGACAACGGAGACTACAAGGCAAAAGATTCTCCAATTGAAATTGTTCCGCGGAATTCAAAATTCATAATTGTAAAATACACAGACGAAGGCGGAAAACCAAAGACTTACAATTTTGTTTCGCTTGATGGAAATGTAAAAATCGAAGAAATCGTTTCTGCGGAAAAAAACAGGCGACAAGGACTTTATAAATCTATTCAGACTCTTGGACCGGATTTTAAAAGCGGAAACTACGGAACACTTTCTTTCAACGATGGAAATATTTTCAGATGGAATGGATTTTCTAAGCTTGTTCCGTCTGTAATTTCTTCAGGCTCAAAAGGTTCTGGAATTGTTGAAATGAAATATTTTCTTGACGGAACTCTTAAGTCTTCTTGGGACGGAGTTGCAACATTCCATTTTGAAAATGCCAGCCGTGAAGTCAACTTCCTTTATAAAAAAGAAGTCAACGGACTTAGGCTTGCTTATGCGAATATAATTGAAAAATACGACGATAGTTTTGGAAGAAAATATTCTTCAGTTTCACTTCCTGCGAATTCTATGGTTTTGTTTTTTCAAAAATAAAATAACTGAGCCAGTTTCAAAATTCAAAAAAAAATTATTAATTTGAGCTGACTTTTTAAAATAGGTTTTTTATGGCGTTTATTCAGTTTTCAAAAGTTTCGCTTGCGTTTGGCGACAGAGATATTTTAAAGAATGTTTCTGTGAATTTGCAGGCAGGAACAAAGGCTGCTCTTACCGGCGCGAACGGAGCAGGAAAATCAACTTTGATAAAAATAATGGCAGGCATTTCTGAACCTGATTCTGGCGAACGGATTGCTCAAAAAGATGCGCGCATTGCATATCTTCCTCAGAGTGGGCTTGTTCATTCAGGCTGCACTTTAAAAGAAGAGGCAGACAAGGCGTTTGACTGGGGCTACGAAATTCAAAAGAAGGCGGATTCTCTTGGCGAGCTTTTAAAATCAAATCCTGAAAACTCTGACAAGATTGCGGTTGAGCATTCAGAACTTTTGGCTGAACTTGAAAACAGCGGCTGGTACAGGCGTGAAGTTCTTGCGGAACAAGTTTTGCTTGGACTTGGCTTTGAGCGTTCTGATTTTACAAAGCGCACTGAAGAATTTTCCGGCGGATGGCAGATGCGTATTGCGCTTGCAAAAGCTCTCATGTGCGGCCCGGACATTCTTCTTCTTGACGAGCCTACAAACTATCTTGACATTGAAGCGCGCAACTGGCTTGAAAAATTTCTTGCGGATTTTAAAGGCGGATTTTTGCTTGTAAGCCATGACCGCTATTTTTTAGATCACACAATAAATGAAGTCTATGAGCTTTTTAATGGAACTTTAAAACGCTACCCTGGAAATTTTTCACATTATGAGGAAGTTCGCAAAGTTGAGCTTGAATCCCTGATTGCTTCCTATGAACAGCAGCAACAGGAAATTCAGCATCTTGAAGAATTTATAAAGCGTTTCGGCTACAAGGCGACAAAGGCGGCGCAGGCTCAAGAGCGTCAAAAAATGCTTGATAAAATTCTTGAAAACAAAATTGAAATTCCAGAAAACCTTAAAAAAATTCATTTTAGTTTTCCAGAATCTCCCCATTCCGGCCGGCTTGTTCTTACGCTGGAAAATATCTGCAAAAATTACGGCGGACCTGATGTAATAAAAAATCTGAATCTTGTTGTGGAGAATGGCGAGCGTCTTGTTGTCGCAGGAAGAAACGGAGCCGGAAAATCAACCTTGCTTAGAATCATTGCAGGAATTGACCACGATTTTTCAGGAACTGTAAAACTTGGAGCTGGAGTTTCAGTCGGATATTTTAGTCAGGACAGCGCGGAAAAAATAAATGGCAGCGAAACGATTCTTGAGCGTCTGGAAAACAATGCGCCTCTTGAACTTATTCCGAAACTTCGTGATATGCTTGGCGCGTTTTTGTTCCGTGGCGACGATGTTTTTAAAAGCATCAATGTGCTTTCCGGCGGAGAAAAATCCCGCATTGCTTTGCTTGAACTTTTGCTTCGTCCTGTGAATCTTCTTGTTCTTGATGAGCCTACGAACCACCTCGATATGCATTCAAAAGATGTCCTGCTTGAAGCTTTGAAAAGTTTTGGCGGAACAGTTGTTTTTGTAAGCCATGACCGCGGATTTATCGAAGAGCTTTCTACAAAAGTTCTGGAGCTTCATCCCGGCGTTTTTAGAGAATTTGTCGGCGACTACAAATATTATATGCAGCGCATTGAAGAAGAGCAGTCTGCGGAAGGTGAAAAAAATTCAGTTCCCGAAGCAAAAAAATCAGAGCAAAAAACTGAATCAAAACTTTCTTGGGAAGAGCAGAAAAAGCGCGAGTCCGAAAAAAGAAAAATTCAAAAAGAAGCGGACAAACTTGAAGCCATGATTCTTGAGGCGGAAGAAAAAAAATCCGAACTTGAAAATCAGCTTTCATTGCCGGAAGTTTATTCAAATGGCGAAACTGCAAAATCTGTTCAGGCGCAAATTTCAAAAATCGCTTCGGAACTTGAAGAGCTTAATGCTCAGTGGCTTTGTGCCGCGGAAAAACTTGAGGCGTTTTCTTGAGTTTCGTGATGAAAGTTTTGTGCAATTTGTTGCGCAATTTTTTTAATATAAATTGAAAAATTACTTTTATTGGATTATTATATTTTTAGTTTAATCCAAGATGGAGGAGCAAATGAAAGTTTTAGTTATTGGTGGCGCAGGATATATCGGAAGCCACGTTGTAAAAGAGCTTATGGCAAAAGGCCACGAAGTTACGGTTTTTGACAATCTTTCAAGCGGACTTATCCAGAATCTTTTTAAGAAGAATGAATTCATTGCAGGCGATATTCTTCACCCGGAAGATTTGGACAAAGCGTTTGCCCGCGGATTTGATGCTTTTATTCATCTTGCTGCGTTTAAGGCTGCCGGCGAGTCTATGATTTACCCGGAAAAATATTCAATAAACAACATCAATGGAACTTTAAATATTTTGAATGCTGCCGTTGCCCACAACTGCCTCAACATGGTTTTCTCTTCAAGCGCGGCGACTTTTGGCGAGCCTCAGTATCTTCCGATTGATGAAAATCATCCAAAAAATCCTGAAAATTACTACGGATTTACAAAACTTAAAATTGAAGAATTCATGGGCTGGTATGACAAGCTTAAGAATCTGAAATTTGCGGCTCTTAGATATTTTAATGCTGCCGGCTACGATCCTGAAGGCGTTATTTACGGACTTGAAAGAAATCCGGCGAACCTTCTTCCTGTAATGATGGAAGTTGCCTGCGGAAAGCGCGACAAGCTAAAAGTTTTTGGAAGCGACTACGACACACGCGACGGAACTTGCATCCGCGATTACATTCATGTAACGGATTTGGCTTCTGCTCACGTTCTTGCTTTGGAATACATTGCCAAGAACAAAAAGAGTCTTACACTCAACCTTGGAACAGGAAACGGAATTACAGTTACAGAAATGCTTGAAGCAACACGCCGCATAACGGGAAAAGAAATTCCTGCTGAATATGTTGGTCGGCGCGCAGGAGATCCGGCTCAGCTTACTGCTTCTTCTAAACTTGCAAAAGAAGTTCTTGGCTGGGAACCAAAGTACAGCGATGTTGACACTTTGATAAAGTCAACCTATGACGCTTACCTAAAGTACTACAACGAAAATTAGTTTTGTAAAAAGCCGTCTGTTGAAACAGGCGGCTTTTTTGTTTTATAATTTTTCAAAAATATTCTAGGACACAAAAATGAATTCTGATTTTGAAAAAATAAAAAATTACATAGAAAACAATACTTGCAGCATGGTGGAGCTTGAAAAACTTTTGACTTCTATTCCTGCTCTTGCTCCTGAAAACGGCGGCGAGGGCGAAGAAAAAAAATGCGCGGCGCTTGAAAACTGGCTTTTGTCAAATGGAATAAAAAATCTTAAGCATTATGATGCTCCAGATTCAAGAGTTCCTGCCGGATTTCGTCCGAATTTGGTCGCTGAAATTCCGGGTGAAAAAAATGATTTTTGCATTTGGGTTTGCGCGCATCTTGATGTTGTTCCTGTTGGCGAGCTTTCTATGTGGAATACAAATCCGTGGCAAGCTGTTGAAAAGGACGGAAAAATATTTGGCAGAGGAGTTGAAGACAATCAGCAGGGACTTTGCAGCGGAGTTCTTGCGGCGTTGAGTTTTGTAAAGCAAAATATTGTTCCTGCTCATACAATCAAGCTTCTTTTTATGGCTGATGAAGAAGTCGGCTCAAAGTACGGAATGAATTTTCTGATAGAAAACCACAAGGACATTTTTGGAGCAAATGACAGAATTCTTATTCCTGACGGCGGAGATTCTTTAGGTCAGACAATCGAAGTCGCGGAAAAAAATATTCTTTGGCTTAAGTTTCACACAATTGGAAAACAGGCGCATGGTTCTCGTCCTGATCAAGGCTGCAATGCAAAACTTGCTTCAAGCTATCTTGCTTTAAAGGTTCACGGACTTGAAAAAGTTTTCAGTGCGCATGACAAAATGTTTGAGCCTTCACGTTCAACTTTTGAGCCGACAATGCAATACCAGAATGTTTCCGGCGTGAATATAATTCCGGGCGATGATGTTTTCTGCGCGGACTGCCGCATTCTTCCGCAGTATTCTCTTGACCAAGTGCGCGCGGAAGTGAATAAAATTATTCGGGAAACTGAAGAAATTTACGGCGTGAAAATTCAAGTTGAAGAGCTTCAGGCTGAACAGTCAAAAGCAACGTCTGTGGAATCTCCTGTTGCAAAAGAACTTTTTGAAGCCATTAAGAATGTCCACGGAATCGAACCGCGCTTTGTTGGCATTGGAGGCGGAACTGTTGCCGCAGGACTTAGAAACGTCGACATTGATGCTGTTGTCTGGTCAACGATGGATGAGCTTGCGCATCAGCCGAACGAATACGCAGTTATAAAAAATATCGCAAAGGACGCGCTTACAATCGCATACATGGCGTGCCGGTCGTTTTAAATTTCTTTTATCAAATGAATTGTTGTCGCAGTGTGCCCGGAATTTCCAAGCCGTGAAGAAAGTTCTGCAAAGCCGTTTTTCTTGTACATTGAAACTGCGCTTGAAAACTGCGGGAACGATTCAATGTAAAGTTTTTTGTAGCCCGCAAGTTTTGCGCGTTCTTCAACAAGTCTGAAAAGTTTTGTTCCGATTTTCATTCCGCGTGAATCCGGGCAAAGATAAAATTTTACAATTTCTGCGCAATCCGCCGGAAGTCCTTCGGTTGGAAAATATCCGCAGCCGCCAAGAATTTTTCCGTTCTGTTCCGCAACAAAATATTCTGATTTTTTATTTTCGCTGAATGTTTCAAAAAGAAAATCTGTTGCCTTGTCTGAATAAACTGAATTTTCTTTTGGCGCGTCGAACTCTTCAAATATTGCGCGGATTATAGAAGCCAGTTGCCCGTTGTCTTTTTTTTGAATCGGCCGGATTATTATTGCTTCTGAAATTTTTTCTTGCGTTGAAGCATTTTGACTTCTTTTTTTATTCTGCGGAAACCAGCCTTTTTGAACTCGCTTGGTCTGCTCTTTAAGTTCCTTTATGCTCCAAATGCACGCGCTTCCCGTGAGCGCACATAGAATCGAAACAATTCCGCTTGTAAAAACAGAAACCGCGCAAAGCAAAATTCCAGCCGCAAGAAACGCCGGCCAGATTTTTTCAGAAAAATAATATTCGCCTTTTATAACAATCGGATGGAAAATTCCAATTACAAAAAACGACACAAACGCAATGATTAATCCGTAAAAATTCAGCATGAAATCATTTTATAAAATCGGCGCGCAAATGTAAAATAGTAAAATTTTTCAAAACCTCTTGACAAATCCCGGGGGGGGGTAGAATAGAAGTCGCTCTTTTTGAATGGGCATTTCTATAAATTCTTGGAGGATTTGTTATGAAAAAGTTTTTGAAAATTTCACTTTGCGCATTTATTGCGTTGTTCATGTTTTGCGGTTGCAAGGCTGATGGTTCTCTTGATGAAGAAAAAATATCAGGCATTGTTAATTCCAACGGAAACAATGAAGAAAAAACTGGAATAAACTGCCTTTCTGCCTATAACTCTCCAAGCGGAAATGGAGTTCAGCTTATGCTTTCCAATTTGCCGGATGGTTGCAATGGCGCGGACATTATTTATAAATCCGAAGATGATGAATTTTGGCAGACAACGGCTTATATCGATTTGAGTGGAAATGACAGAACCGTTTATTTTCCTTTTGTTGACAACGGAAAAAAATACAGCTTTTATGCGAATCTTAATCATAATGAAACCGGAAAAGAATCTGTGCGCCTTGGTTATTCAGCTATTGTTGAAGTTGTGGCTAAAGGTGAAAATTTGCTAGGTGAAATAAAGATATTAAGCAATCCTTATATTGAAAAGAAATATGAAAACGGAATTCTTAGCTTTGAAAAAATTTCAGTCAAAAATGCAGATTGCTTGGATAAAGTTGTTTGCGAAGTTTTTGATGAAAGATGGGGCTGGCAGGGAGCTTATAAAGGCGAATTTTCAGGTGATTCTGTTTCTTTTGATTTCTCTGATGAAGATTTGCTGTTTTATGATGAAAGAAACTTTCGTTATGATAAAAATGAAAATTATAATTTCAATGTCTATTTTTTGACAAAACAGGAAGGGGAAACTGTGCGCCTGTTTTTCTACCACACAGTTTATGATTCTGAGCCAGGATATGGAAAAAAGGGTGCAAACGACTATTTCACTTATAAATAGCCTCTGAAAAAAAAGTAAAAAACACAAATGATTTTTGTCAGCACCCCTTGCAGAGAATTTTGGGCAGGACGCCTGCCCAGCACACGTCAGGGGGTCTGCCCAGTGTTTGTCAGGAGGCCTTGCAAGAACACATAAGCCTACCTGCCGTGTACACGCAAGGGTATATGAACGCTATTTTGCAGCGCGGACAACGCGGAAGCCACCGGTACTCTGTCTGGAGTCTGGAGTGCGGGCTTCTCGGAAGACAACATCAGAGCGAGAGGGAGGACTATCAAAAAACCCGCCACGTCTACAGCGGCGAACGCCAGAAGCCAAGCCTGTAGCTGGAGTGTCGCTTGATATATCTTCACATAGATAAAAAAAGTATAAGGGGGAGTCGGCAGTTTCATGTTCCTCGAACCCTCTGTATTCTCCGCTCCTGTCCCAACACCATTCCGCTACGTTTCCGCACATGTCGTAAAGTCCGTAGCCGTTTGGCTTTTTGAGCTTTACCTCGCTTGTTCTTTGAGGGTTAAAATAGCCGGAAACCCAGGCTGTTTTTTCATCGTCGTTGCTGCCGGCATACCTGTAGCTTTCGCCGCCGCGCGCAGCCCATTCCCATTCAGCCTCTGTCGGAAGGCGGTAGCCGTCTGCCGTAAAGTCGCACGTTGCGTTGTCCCATATTTTATAAAGCCTCTCGGCTTTCCTTTTCGAAATCTTTTCTTTTTTTCTTTCCCACTTTGCAGGGTCTGTCTCTCCGCCAATTGCATAGCAAGGTGTAAAACCCTCCTTTATAGAAAGCGTGTTGCAGTATACAAGCGCATCAAACCAGCTGACTCGGGTTACAGGACAATTGTATTCAACGCCATACTTGTCATAACGGTAAATACTGCCGTGCTGATGATATGTACCGGTAAAGCTTGGGTCGCTTCCTATTACAGCCTTGTACTCTCCGCGTGTTACCTCATGGTCGCTCATGTAGAACGGGGCGATCTCAAGCCTGCGTCCGCTTACAAATACTTTTGATTCTGGAAACCAAGTCTCGTTTCCTTTGATTGAAGCGGCAGGAATTTTCACAAATCCTTTCGGAGGATTCTGGCTGTATATTGCAGACGAGGATGCGAAAGCAAAAACCGCAAGCACAGACAAAATCTTAGAAATCTTTTTCATAAACTTATCCTTAAAAAGAAATTCCGCTGAAAAAAATCAGCAAAGCCTATTGTACCCCCCCCAAGAATTTATCAAGTGCTTTCGTGTTTTTTTTAATAAGAGAACATCTTGGTGGTTGTTGCTGTAGATATAAAAAACAAAAAAAATTAAAAAAAGTTGAGAAAAAGGCGCTGAAGGTGTTGACACGCTCGCGGGAAATGCGGTATATTGATGTCCACCTGCGACGGTAAGCCGCAAGCTTTTTGAAAGGCATATA